>NZ_JAAHHX010000710.1:0-1453 GCF_010672065.1 Moorena sp. SIO4A1
TCCATGTTCGCTCCGCCTCCCGTTTAGGAAAATCTGATTTGGGAGTTAATCGGAAACGGGTGGAAATAATTCGAGCGAAATTGAGCTAATTTTTATCAAAAAAATAGTCATTAATTTTGTGCATTAATCCTGTTGGTGGGCAGTGCCTAGCAACGGGATTGACTTGCTTATGTTATTTGTTTCTAGCACTGCCCACCCTACATCTTCAATAAATATAAACCCGTTGGTGGGCAGTGCCTAGCAACGGGATTGACTTGCTTATGTTATCTGTTTCAAGCACTGCCCACCCTACATCAACTGCTCCCTGCTCCCTTCATCAAAGTGTTAATTTAGCATAACAAGTACGGAAGAGCCATTTATTATTAGCTTGACATACTCTCTAGGCTTTGATAGTTTGGTTCTGGCGGTTAATTATCTAACCAGTGCTGGCATCTTATACTCCGAAAACTATTTCTGGATATATCCCAAAATATAGTTTTATGCGAAGCCGAATTGGTAATAATTACTGTTAGGTACCCCATTCAAAAAAATGGAGAAAATCATCATGAAAAAGTTTGCATATCTTGTGGTTTCGTTATTGTTGGTATGTTTTACCTTAGTTGGTGCTGCATCCCCAGCCAATGCTGCATATCAGGCACGATTTTCTGACTCTGGAACTACAGGACCACGTGTTGACTTTGGTACAACTGAAAAACCTACAGAGTACATGATTGTAGGAGCATACGACAGTATCAATAATATCGATACTAAGAATCGCCCTCTGAAAATATACTCTACTTCAAAGAATCCAATTACCATTCAGATCACTGAGCTTCCTGATGCTTCTACTGCTCCTGCTGGTGCAGATTTAGAAAGTATTGTAATCGACAAGAATACTGGCAAGTTGTACATCACATCGTTTAATTAGCACTAACCCTTAGGCACTAGGCATTAGTGGAATTTTGATTACCTAGGGTAGGCTATTGCTTACCGTTTGAATCTGAACCCACATTCTTCACTTCGTGAGGAATGTGGGATATATTTTTTTGGTAGATTAACTACTAATTGATGGATATAGCAATTCTACGACTTTGGACTTCACTAAATATAAAAATGCATGCTATCAGGTATAACACATTCACAACAATTAGTAAGCTTTTACCTATCCAAGAGTCAATCATAGAGAAAGTAACAATTGTTGCTACGAACACCAACAATTTTTATACTTTGGGAGTTAATCGTAAACGGGTGGAAATAATTCGAGCGGAATTGAGCTGAGTTTTATCAAAAAAACATCATTAATCACAATGGTGGGCAGTGCCTAGCAACAGGATTGACTTGCTGATATTATCTGTCTAAAGCACTGCCCACCCTACATAAACTTGACTTATATCTGTCACCATTGTGATTAATCCTGTGCATTAATCACAATGGTGGGCAGTGCCTAGCAACAGGATTGACTTGCTGATATTAT
>NZ_JAAHHX010000711.1:0-1452 GCF_010672065.1 Moorena sp. SIO4A1
AACATTTTGGGATACAGATATATTGGGTTTTATTTCCCAATGTTTTCAGATTCAAGGTGAGGGTTACAGTGTAGGTGGGGCTTCCGCTAGTGGAGCAGTTGCTATAATTCATGCTGCCCGTCAAATTTTGATGGGGAACAGTGATATTTGCATTGCCCTGGGAGCTTTATCCGATCTATCGGCGTATGAATTCCAAGCACTGATGAATTTAGGTGCAATGGGGAGTGAACGTTTTGCCGATCGCCCAAACCATGCTTGTCGGCCATTTGATCAAGACCATGATGGCTTTATTTATGGAGAGGGTTGTGGAGCAGTGATTTTAGAGAGAACTGACCGCGCTCAACAACGGGGCGCTCAATCCTATGGCCAACTTAAGGGTTGGGGATTGGCTTTAGATGGGAACCGTAGTCCCGAACCTTCCCAAAAAGGGGAAGAACGGGCTATAAATACTGCTTTAGCCATGGCAGACCTTCAGCCAGAGAGCATTGATTATGTGAATACTCACGGTACTGGTTCCCCCCTTGGTGACAAAACAGAAGTGGAAGCTTTAAAATCTGCGGGACTTCAGCGTTGCCTGCTCAATTCAACAAAATCTTTAATAGGTCACTGTTTAACTGCTGCTGGTGTAGTGGAAGCGATCGCCACTATATTACAAATGAAGTTTGGTTTTTGTCATCCAACTAAAAATTTAGTTAATCCTATTGATACCAGTCTCAATTGGGTGAAAGAAACTTCTGTTCAAGCTGAGATTAAATATGCTATCAGCAACAGTTTTGGTTTTGGGGGTATCAATACAGCTTTATTAATTGGACAGGAGTAAACTCATGCAACAAGTTGGAATTGAAGCACTAAATGTATATGGGGGTTCAGCTAAACTAGATGTGCGAATGCTAGGCGAAGCACGTCACTTAGACATGACTCGCTTCGACAATCTTCTGATGAAAGAAAAGACAGTCGCTATGCCTTATGAAGATCCAGTTTCTTATGCTATTAATGCAGCCAAACCTATTATTGATAGCCTCAGCGATCTGGAAAAGCAACAAATCAAAATGGTGATAGCTTGTAGCGAATCTGGCATTGATTTTAGCAAATCTATGAGCGCTTATATCCATGATTATTTGGGGTTGAGTCGTAACTGCCGAATGTTTGAGATTAAGCAAGCTTGCTACTCAGCTACAGCAGGTTTACAGATGGCATTAAATTTGATTTTATCCCAAACATATCCAGGGGCTAAAGCTTTGGTTATAGGAACTGATATATTTCGGCCTGTTGTTGTAGAGGGAGGAGAAGCTCTCAGCGAAGATTGGTCTTTTGTGGAACCAAGCAGTGGTGCTGGAGCAGTAGCTATTTTAGTCAGTGATGTTCCTAAAATTTTCCAAGCTGATGTAGGATGTAATGGTTACTATGGCTATGAAGTCATGGATACTTGTAGACCTAACCCAGACTCAGAAG
>NZ_JAAHHX010000712.1:0-1452 GCF_010672065.1 Moorena sp. SIO4A1
TGTCGGTAACTTGTCTGAAAGCGATCGCGTTTTTCTATTTTTGATGGATTACGCTCACCGTCGCCGATTAAAGATTTGGGGAAGGGCTCAAGTTATTGATAACGACCCACAACTGCTCAATCAATTAGCCGATCCTAATTATCAGGCGGAATTGGGACGAGTATTAATAATTAAAGTCGAAGGATTTGACTGGAATTGTCCCCAACATATTCCGATTCGTTATTCAGAAGAAGAATTTGCCCAAATCAAAGCTCCCCTAGAAGCTCGGATTCAGGAGTTAGAGAAACAACTAGCTCAACTTTCTCCCTCAAATTGAAGCTCTCCTCATCTAGTTTGAACTGTAATAACTCAATCAATTATCACCAAGTAAGGTATTCATCATGACTAACCTAAACACCACAATGCACAAAACTATTGAGATTGATGGACTTGATATTTTCTATCGGGAAGCTGGATCCAAAAACGCCCCTACCATCCTCTTGTTACATGGATTTCCTACTTCTTCCCACATGTTCCGAAATCTAATTCCCGCCCTTGCAGACGAATTCCACCTGATTGCCCCAGATTATCCTGGTTTTGGGGCTAGTTCCATGCCGAAAGTTGATGAATTTGACTATAGCTTTGATAAGTTAGCAGATATCGTCGAAAAGTTGACGATTAAATTGGATTTACAACAATACTTTCTGTATGTGATGGACTATGGCGCACCAGTAGGCTACCGTCTAGCCAGCAAATATCCCAATAAAGTGCTAGGGCTGATTGTGCAGAATGGTAATGCCTATGAGGAAGGTTTGCGAGAGTTTTGGGAACCACTCAAAGCTTACTGGCAAGACAAAACTCCTGAAAATGCTCAAGTTCTAGCGGATTTTCTAACCCTCGAATCGACTAAGTGGCAATACACTAATGGAGTTCGCAATCCAGAAGCCATTGCTCCAGACAATTGGTTCCACGACCAATATTTGCTCGACCGTCCTGGCAACAAAGAAATTCAATTAGAACTGTTTTACAGCTACGGTACTAACCCGACTCTCTACCCACAATGGCAGGAATATTTCCGTCAGTTTCAACCTCCAACCCTAATTGTTTGGGGCAAAGGTGACTACATTTTTCCCGAAGAAGGAGCCCATCCCTACAAGCGAGATCTCAATAACATTGAATTCCATATCCTAGATACCGGTCATTTTGCCCTTGAGGAAGATCTAGAGTTGATTGCTAATTACATTCGCAACTTCGCTCGCTCTAATGGCCCTAAATAGTCAGGCAGATTCGTCGAGCACAATTAGGCATAATGAGAATCTAAGTAGTCGGATAGGTGATCGTACTAGGAATCTCAAGCAATAATTAGAGATTCCAACAATAAACCTAATTTCAGGAGGTTACCATGCAGATTCATGCAGATTTAAGTCAACGAGTTGTTGTCTATAGCGAAGAGCTACCTTGGGTTGATTCTCC
>NZ_JAAHHX010000713.1:0-1451 GCF_010672065.1 Moorena sp. SIO4A1
CCACATCGGTGGGTTTATTTGCCAGACATGCAGCTGAGCAAATAGCTGTGTAATCTGCCCCTGACCAGTCAACCAAGCTAAAGCGATCGCACTAAAACTAGTAACTAGAATCAGCATCACGACCGTTGCGGCTCGTAACCTAAAAACTGGTTTGTTAGAAGAACACCTAGAGTTTGAGTAGCTCACTTTGGGAACTGTCATGTCTAAAAACAGGTATAGCACTGTGGGCAGGGAATAGGTAATAGCAAATTAAAAAGCGTGCTAGTATTCTAAAGCTTGGTATTATAAAGGTTATAGCAATTATTTGCCCCTTGAATTGGGCAACACCATTACACCCATTGCTGTATCCTAACTTGTTAGTTTAAACTCAATCAAACTACTAAGATAGTATGGGAATAATCTAGATGATATTGATAAGAGATTAATCTAACCTGAGGCAAATATTAAAATTCACTTAACTTGCCGATTGCGGGATATTTTAATGAATAAAATATTTTCTGAGCTAGAGTTGAGAAGTATCCACTAAATTTTTTAACCAAAACTCAGGCTAATGCCACCGAAGACTAGACATAATAGGAAATAGAGTAATGTTTCCACGAGATAGATAATCTGATGAAACTTCACTATTTAGCCATCTTTGGTGCTACTGCCTTTTTAAGCGTAGGTTGTGTAGCAGGAGTACCTGGGAATCAGAGTACTGTTCAGGCAAAACCCTCTACCTCTACCTCTACGACAACCAAGATTGATGTGTCCAGTGCTCCAGCTGCTAAACCAACTGCAACACTGGCACAGGCAACAAGTAGATCAGGAAATTTTGTAACAGCAGCCCATTCTACTCAAGGCATGGTAAGTTTAGTCACAGACAATGGAGAACGTTACCTAAAGTTTGACGAAACCTTTAAAACCGATAACGGACCTGATTTAATGGTGCTGTTGCACCGCCAAACTGTCCCCAAATCCTACAGTAAGGAAAATTATCAAAGTCTTGGTCGTCTTCAGCAGGTCAGTGGCACTCAACGGTACCGTATCCCTGCTGATGTTAATTCAGAAGACTTTAGCTCTGTTGTCATATGGTGCCGTAAATTCAACGTCACCTTTGGCTACGCCACCCTTAGTAATTAGTGCTACTAATTACTAACTAATAATTAAGGCAAGTTGCTAAGGACTAACGACTAAACAGCCTATAGTACAGGCTGACAAAAAATTCCTTGACTGGAAACGCTAAATAGGTTATCGGATTAATCGTCACAATGATGTTACGCACATCACGAGTGGCTAGATTAAGGATTTGCTGGGCTACCCAATCCCCTGACATGACCCCAACTGGATTGAGATTACTTTTAAATGGTCCGAGGATTAGTTTACGTACTACACAAGGAGCATCTAGACGACGGAGGGTAACTAGGTCTCCTAGGGTACGTTTGCTCAGTTCATACAAAGGACTAAACGCT
>NZ_JAAHHX010000714.1:0-1449 GCF_010672065.1 Moorena sp. SIO4A1
TGTTTCTATTTTTAATTATCTCTCCAATGGACTATGGTGTTTCATAGTAATAGTCAGGTATGTCTAAATTTTTGTCATTGCTGAGGGGCGGGATGACTATGAGTGGGGTGGGCATCTTGTCTGCCTGAGGCAGAATACAGGCAAGATGCCTGTTCCACCCCTGATGCCCCTGGAAATGAAACAGGCAAGATGCCTGTTCCACACTGCATCTGTGTTCTCGATTCCCGATTCCCGATTCCCGATTCCCGATTCCCGATTCCCAATTCCCTGCTCCCTGTTCCCTAGCGCAAATAACAAGACCCAGGTACCTGCCGAAATCCATCCGGTGTCACGGTAGTTGGATAAGCAGTCAGAAAGATATTGCCATCAGCATCAATCATCAAGCCTTGAGCTTCTATAATCCGTTTTGGCTTAGGGGTAGTGGGGGGTTTAACAGGGGGGTTAACCAGTGCAGTCCGGGAACGATAGCGTCCACGGGTAGTAGGGTGGCGTATATCTTCCCAAAGGGTATTGCTGCTGATTTCACCTGGGCGAGGAGGTAAGCCGCCACGTCCAGTATTGATAAACCTACTGCCAGTGCTATTACTCGGTTGACAGCGCTGGTCAAATTGAGGCTGGGCTGGGTCCGTGGGTAAGCTGTTTGGCTCTCGCTCCAGGAAGTCATTTTCGGTGTTGATATTGACCACACCGTCTGTAGTACCAGAGGCATCTATATCATTGGTGCGATTGCCTGGGATGGCTTTGCGCTCTTCAATATCACCAAAAATGCTGAAGGCATTGATAGTGATATTACCCCCTTGTCCCATGGGAGCATTAGCAATGATATCGCTACCATTAGAACTAGTTGGGGGGAACACAATCAGGAATGGATTATTATTAATCGTGATGTTACCTCCGGTAGCTTCACCGGAAGCCTGTGCGGAGATCAGACTTTCGTTTTTGAGCTGTATTAGGTCTGATACGTTTAGTGTGATATTCGCTCCTGATTCCCCAGGATTTGGAGTTTGAGCAGTTTCAGCGAAAAGTCTTCCTTTATTGAGCAACAGGGAATTAGCCGTAATGTCCAGATTACCTGCTCTCCCTTCCTCACTTCTGACTGTTATTATCCCTCCATCTTCAACCTTGAGGGAATCAGTATCGATGGTGATACTACCGGCTAGAGCTCTCTGACTGCTTACGTTTATTTCCCCTCTATCTTCAACCTTGAGGGAATCAGTATCGATGGTGATTTCACCAGCTACACCACTGAAATCCCCCGAGCTGCTAGACACTAAACCACTGGCAAGGTCACTATTAGTGGGACTAACTCCAGAGATAGTAATGTCATCAGCTTTGACTGTAATGTTGCCAGCATTTGCGCCACTATCAGGTAAGGATTCCGGAGATACAAGATTTAGTTGCCCCAATAAAAAGTGACTAGTAATGGTTTCAGGGGATAAGGCTTTGTCA
>NZ_JAAHHX010000715.1:0-1449 GCF_010672065.1 Moorena sp. SIO4A1
CGGGGTAAAGTGGGGTCATCAGTGACTCTGCGGATTGCCCGACCAGGAGAGGGCATTTTTGAGATAGAACTAACCCGAGCTCAGATAGAAATCCCCTCTGTTCGTTACAGCGTCAAGGAGGAAGGGAATCTGCGCGTGGGTTACATCAGCTTAAATGAATTTAGTTCCCATGCAGCTGAACAAATGCAACGGGCAATTAGTAACCTAAATCAGCAGAAGGTGAATGCTTATGTCCTAGATCTGCGGGGTAATCCAGGGGGATTGCTTTTTTCCAGTATTGAAATTGCCCGCATGTGGATGCAAGAGGGGGAAATTGTTAGCACTATAGACCGGATCGGTGGTAAACAAGCATACAGCGCTAATCGAACCGCCTTGACCCAACTGCCCTTAGCGATTCTAGTGGATGGTAACTCTGCTAGTGCTAGTGAGATTTTAACTGGTGCTCTCAAAGATAACAAACGCGCTACTGTTATCGGTTCTCGCACCTTTGGTAAAGCGGCTGTCCAGTCTGTCCATTCCTTATCCGATGGTTCAGGTTTAACGGTGACCGTCTCTCGCTACTACCTACCCAGTGGTGAAGATATTAGTTTGAAAGGAATTGTGCCCGATATTCGGCAAGAGTTGACCCTTGAGCAACGGCAACAGCTATCTAGTCAACCGGGATGGCGTGGCACTAGCAAGGATCCTCAATACGGAAAAGCGATCGCAGTTTTAAAATCCACTACTGCCTCCGAGCCTGGAAACCTCAGTCAACCCATAAACTCAGGTAGAGTCTGGTAAGCTGCGCTGGGAATCGGGAATCGGGAATCGGGAATCGGGAATCGGGAATCGGGAATCTGGAATCGGGAATCGGGAATCGGGAGGAGATGTAGGGTGGGCAGTGCACTAGACAAATTCATCTTGGTGGCGTACACCCAGGTATGCACTGCCCACCAAGGATGAATCACAATAGAACAGATGTAGGGTGGGCAGTGCCACAGAAATATTAATTGGCTTGGGTACACCTAGGTATGCACTGCCCACCAACGGATGAATCACAATAAAACAATTGTTGATTAACTGTATTTGAATTCGTACTAATTCAATATTTCACCAATCCCACCAGATGTAGGATGAATCACAATAGAATAATTGTTGTGAACTAAGACTGAATGCGATTCGGCGAAACCGACGCTACGCGAAAGCATTCAACCACCTTACCCATCGTACCATTATTGTTGCTAATTGATATCAGGAAGTATAGCGTTTACTAGTAAGGGTAATTGACATCTAAATTTTTGTCCCGACTCCCGACTCCCGAGTCCCGATTCCCAATTCCCAATGCCCTAAAACATAATAAGCAAAAAAAAAATAGCCGCAGAAAACCTTCCACGGCTAGGATTTTTTAGTTATGCCTCAACTTTCTAAACCAATCCAGAAATGATCCCATAGGATTGACCAAAGGTCACG
>NZ_JAAHHX010000716.1:0-1448 GCF_010672065.1 Moorena sp. SIO4A1
TCCTCTTCTGTCACTTTCCGAGTATAATGAATAGAGAAAGAAAAAAATCAAACTGTACAAGGTAGACACAGCAATGGATGTAGAGCTACAAGTTCTCAAACATTTACCAAGAGACCCCCAGCTGACAGTATCGGTAATAGACTCTTATTGTCAGACCTACAAAGATTTATTTAAAGAAGTAAGAAATTATGAGTGTTTCAAGTATTTACACTTAGGAATAATCTCACCAATAAAAAGAAAATCATTACCAGAAATAGCCAAAGTAGTAGGGATGAAATCGGCCCAATCACTACATCACTTTATCGCCAATTCTCCTTGGTCAGTAGAAGAACTTAAAAAGCGAAGAATCAAGGAAATAAAAAGTAAATTAAAGGGAGGAGCGATCAAATTAATAATTGACGAAACCGGAGATAGAAAAAAGGGCAATAAGACCGACTATGTAGCCAGACAATATTTAGGAAGTGTCGGGAAAATAGATAATGGCATAGTATCAGTGAATGCCTACGGATTGTATAAAAATATAACGTTTCCCTTAGTCGTTAAAATCTTTAAACCAAGAGGAACACTAAAACAAGAAGATAAGTACAAAACCAAAATAGATTTAGCCTCAGAAATAATCGAAGAGCTAGTAGATGAAGGATTAAATATTGAACTAGTATTAGCAGATAGTTTGTATGGTGAGAGTAGTAAGTTTATTAGGAAATTAGAGGAATGTAGACTGTCTTATGTAGTAGCAATTAGGAGTAATCATGGGGTTTGGATGCCATCCGAACAGACGGTTAGAGCGAACAGGTGGTGTAAATTTACCAGAACATTTAGTAATCAAAAATCAGAAATTAGATACATTAGGGAAATAGTCTATGGAAAAAGGAGAGCAGTAACTTACTGGGAAATAACCACAGACCCAGAAACAATGCCAGAAAATTCCACTTCCTTTGTGATGACAAACCTAACCGGTAATCTCAAGAAAACTTTAGGGAATTTGTATGGGTTAAGAACATGGGTAGAATATGGTTTTCGCCAGTGCAAACAGGAGTTGGGATGGACAGATTATCGCTTTACTAAATTTAAAGAGATACAGAAGTGGTGGGAAATAATCTTTTGTGTATATACAATGATTAGTCTAAAATCTCCAGCTTTTTTTTAAATAAATCTCCAGAAGTAGAAAATGAGGCCACAGACACTGATGATGTGGAGGTTAGTAATCATCAACAATGGAATCATGAAGATGGATGGAAGAATGTCTTAAACAATTTGCGTTTACTAATTCAACCAATTATGATGTTATGGGTCATTTTTCCATGGTTAGATATTTTACCTAATACCAAGTTATTGCTGGGATTAAATCAGCTCATTAGGGAAATTAATCAATGTCAAACCTTTTTGTATTCTGGATAATATGGCTTATTTGTTACTCATTGATTCCGGAGAGTGACAGAAGAGGGATA
>NZ_JAAHHX010000717.1:0-1448 GCF_010672065.1 Moorena sp. SIO4A1
ACATGAGTAACGTTAAGTTAAACTTATCCGGGGCACCCAGGAACTCCTTGGGCACTGTCAGCGGCTTGATGGCCTCCGACATACTTGTTTTTTCTCCTTTCTACTGTCTTTTGGTAGTATAAGGTAAAATGGCTAAATCATAAAGATTTGTTAAGATTAGAACTTCTAATCAGAAACTAAAGTCAATTTCAGGAAAATCACTCTCGTCACCAGGGGAGCCCCTCCCCACTCGCGCTTTGCATCAAGAAAGCTCGTTGGTTAAAACAAGTAGCTCGGTTACTCAAAATAATCCGGTCAATCCTATGGGGGGTTTTCAGAGCTACCTTCACGCACCAGACAGACTTCCTTTCGACTCACCATACAGATAACGTCCTGTGAAGCTCCCTCGTTGAGTTCCGCTTCAATCAGGTTAACCACTACCCCTGCCAACTTTTCCAAGTTGCTTAAATCACCGGTTGGGATCGCCAAACAACGGAAATCAAAATCAGTTTCTCAATGTTGAGCCTGTACTGCCAACAGCTCACCCATTGGAACCATCTCTGGTAAATAAACAAATAGTGGATAATCACCGATTAGATTGTCCCGGACTCAAGAAACACGAACAACTATTAACGTTTGGCATTCTTTACTTTCAGTATGAAGTATTATAGCCATCAACATTTTTTTTGCGTAAGTATAACGAATAATGCTTCATATCAAAACCGCTTCATTATTGAATGTTTAGTACATTTTATTGTATTTATTAAATCTGTATAAAACTATATTTTATAAATATTAAATAGGAAATTTTATAGATAAACTAGGTAGTTTAAATTATGGTGATTGAGCAAGTTTTTAGTCAAGCATAAGTGAGACAATAACAAGCCTATTTTATCCTTGAGCCTTAATACTTGATACTTCATACTTTATCCTTGATACCCTGTACTAATATAGCAATTTAATACCGGTATATCTTACTAATGGAGCACATAATCTGTTTCCCTTGATAGTTCCGCTGTTTCTGTGTAATCCAATAGAAATGTCCAAGTAATACTGCCAAACAGCGATGAATTACCATCGGATGCCAACCCATTTGTTCAAATAGGGGTTCAGATGGGTCAAACAAACGTAACCATCCCAGCGGTATCACTGAGTGTACGATTTCTTCTTGGGAAGCGATCGCGCTTTAGGCGCGGCTGCCTGTTTAACTGATGTCCACAAAGCTAAGTGGGTAAAGCCTTTATGAAAGTTGCCTATTTCCAAAGGCTTAGTAAAATTCACCATTGGTTAGGCTCGGAGTATACAAACCCCAACCCAATGATGATGTTCGCGAAACTGACTTGCCTGTTGTAACAACGCCCACAGTCTATATTCTGATTTTTATAGAGGCGTGCTGACCAAAGTTGACCTAGCTACTCACCAAGCTGAGTGGGTAGACCCGATTTCAACTAACTATCGTGACCTGACCG
>NZ_JAAHHX010000718.1:0-1444 GCF_010672065.1 Moorena sp. SIO4A1
TGACCTACGAAAATGGATGTCAGTACGAGTACTACTTCAAGAGCGAAACCGAGGGTCACTACCGGATTTTCAGTGGTCATGTCGCGGGGCGCTGGGTAACGAACCGAAAGTACCACATGACGAACATCGGTCATGACCTCATCCGGGTAAACTGGGTGGAACCCGTCGGTAACGTTGTGACGATGGTTGTGAATCTCAACGAACGTTGGCTGCATACGTATTTCCTGATGCCGCAATGGATCATTGACAATCCGCAGCCGACCATCTGCCACGAAGACGAGCATGTCGAAGAGATGCTCAAGCTGCGCGAAAAAGGGCCAACCTGGCCGATGAACATAGGTGAGAATAGCTTTGCTCAGATCACATATTTGGAGGATGTTGGCCCCGGTCGGGATGACATCATCACCTGCCCCCCCGACCAACTTCCTCCGGGATACGCAGATCGAAAGAACTAATAGTATTCGGATCAAGCGTACCCTTCCAGTATGCCTGAACCATTGCATGTACCGGAGCCGCCGAGCAAACTGCTTTTACATGGAAGACCACTTGGCAGCGACCCGGTGATGCAGGTCGTTGGGCTGCTGCAAATAAGACTTACTCAAATTGAAATCAATCGATGACCAGGATTAAGTAGGTGGGCATAAATAAACGTTTCCCTGTTACCTGTTCCCTGTTCCCTAAAACCAAGGACTCTGTACCTCACCCAATTTAAAACCGCTATACCTAAACCAATTGGTAAGCCAGTTACTCAGAAAAGATTTCAAAATTAAGAATTATATCCAGTAGGCATTTCAAAATAAGATGGGTTTACCCTGGATCAGGCACGAGATAATAGGTCTTGACCCTGCAGCTTGCTTATTTCCATGGAAACCACTACTCAAGATATGCAATCGCTTCCATTGCCCCCTGGTAATGTCTATTTACCGATTATCGGTGAGACCATCAGCTTTTTAACGGATCGAAATTTCCACAAAAAGCGGTCAGAAAAGTATGGGCCCATCTACAAAACCCACATTTTTGGTAGTCCTGCGGTGACGATGAATACTGCAGAAGCGAATCAATTTCTGTTTACGAATGAAAATCAGTATGTTGCTTCTATCTGGCCCAAAAGCACGCAAATCTTACTTGGAGCCGCCTCACTGGCCAACCAAACGGGAGTTTTCCACCAGAAGCGCCGTAAGTTAATGTCCCAGGCGTTTCAACCGAGAGCATTAGCTAGTTATATTCCCACCATGGCCAACATTACTAGCAATTATCTCAAGAAATGGGAAGAGATAGGAACCTTAACCTGGTATCCTCAACTGCAGGACTATACCTTTGAGATCGCTAGTACCTTGCTGATGGGAACTGATGGCGGTTCCGAAACCCCTCTGGCTCAACTATTTAATAACTTTTCTGAGGGAGTGTTCAGTATCCCGATCTCTCTACCTTGGACAAGGTTTGA
>NZ_JAAHHX010000719.1:0-1443 GCF_010672065.1 Moorena sp. SIO4A1
ATAATGTTGACTTTAACTACCCCCATAAAACTACAGATATCAATGGTAACAATGGCATCGACTACCTCAACGGCTCAACCACAGGAGAATATGAGCGTTGGTTTAACCGTGATACCAATTTAACTGTAGTAGAAGTAAATACCAGTACAATTCAGTTGTTGGGAGATAGCTTCATCTATAACCTGGGCAATGATGTCCGCTATGGAAGTATTTGGAATGATAAACTTCATGGAACTAATTATGGGGACAAAATCTATAGCAGCCTAGGGGATGATACTGTCTATGGCTATGGTGGTAATGATATCCTCGAAGGCGGTAAAGGCGACGATAAACTCTATGGGGATAATGGTTATGATAAACTCCATGGCAGTTTTGGCGAGGATACCTTAGTCGGTGGTTACCACAATGATACCTTAGTCGGTGGTAGTAATGATGATATCCTGATTGGTGGTCGTGATAGCGATATGATGACTGGTGGTAGTGGCGCTGACCAATTCGTTTTTGAGTTAAATCAGAGTTTGTTATCCGGTGAATATGATGTGATCAAAGACTTTGAGGTTGGTGTCGATCAGATTGAATTTAGGGGCTGGGGTTATATTGATTCTTCTTATTGGTTCAGTGGGGTAATTGCTGAAGGTCGGCTTACCGATACCCACAATGGTGCCCTATTCCATTCAAATTATGGTGGAAAAGTCTTGTTTGAAGGGGTTAATGCCCACGAACTTAGTCACTCTGACTTCGTCTTCGATGCTTAAAACTTAATTCCAGATGGCGAATACTCTACAGGACTAACGCCGTAAATTTATAGCAATTCTTAAGGCTGATAGGGCTAGAGATAAATTTTATCTCCCCATCTCCCTATCTACCTATCTTCCCATCTAAATCTTTAATCTTACTTTTAAAAATTGGGATTACTTGTAAAGTGTGTTAATAAGGCACCCTACTAGTACTTATAAGGTTTAGTTCCCAGTTTTTCCTAAGTTTTGCTCTAATTCATTGAAGCCAAACCCAAAGAGGCGATCAAGCGATTGCGCTACGCGCACGCTTGATCGCTTATTTTATCATGAGATGATTACTGATAGCTAAATGTTTACTATAAAATTTCTAAATGAGATATAAACCTAGAAGGTCTTTTTTTATTATCCAATAAAACTTCGGATCTCTTTTGCCTCTTGGCTTTTGCCTCTTGGCTTTTGCCTCTTGGGGCAAGAGGTGTGTTCACGACTCAAATCAAAACGCTATATTATCACTACCAGAGCATTAGCTGACTGATGATAAATAGCTTAATGCTTAACATTTTGGCGGCTTATTGTCATCAAAATCAGCCGCCACAATGGCGCTCATCATTGATTAATGCTATTTATAATGATTCCCGGAATAAGCCAATATAAAAATGGAGATATTCATGGGATCAAATACTTTATTTTTGCCAATTGTTAAAAC
>NZ_JAAHHX010000072.1:0-31762 GCF_010672065.1 Moorena sp. SIO4A1
GAGCCGTGTTACTGACTCTCTCGATCATCAGGGTGCATCTTATATTTCAAATATACCTGAGTAAATGAGGGGTGTCACCCCTCATTGCAAAAATCAGCCAAATGGCTTAATTGGTAAGTTGTTACTGGTATGCTGATCTGCCTGACAAGATGGGGATTGAGATTGGAACAGTTAAACTTAGGAAGCACTACCAAACCCAGACCTATGTTCGAGCAACAACCACAAGGACTACAGCAGAAGGTCAAACTTTTGGCATTGGAATCAATTCGCCAAGATAATCCATCTCAATGGTTTGACGTTTTATATTCCGAAGCGAATGGGGATTCGGGGCAAATACCTTGGGCGCGTAATACACCCCATCCCTATCTACAGGATTGGTTAGAGCATAATACACCCCAAGGGTCGGGTCGCTCTGCCCTAGTAGTTGGTTGTGGGTTAGGGGATGATGCTGAAGCGTTGGCGCAGCAGGGTTTCCAAGTGACTGCGTTTGATATTTCCCCGACTGCGATCGCATGGTGCGAAAAACGATTTCCCGATTCCCAAGTCAAGTACCAAGTGGCGGATTTATTCGCCTTAGATCCAGCATGGCATCAGAAATTTGATTTTGTCTTTGAATGCCGTAATATCCAAGCCTTACCCCTCAATGTTCGGTCAACTGTCATGAATGCGATCGCATCCTTACTCGCCCCAGGGGGAACCCTCTTAGTAATTACTCGATTTCGGGATAGCGACACTGAACCGGATGGTCCCCCTTGGCCGTTGTCGGATACAGAACTAGCTTACTTTCAGGAATTGGGCTTACAAGAAATCCATAGTGATACTATCCCAGAATCAGAGGATGACCCAATTCAACGGTTACGCATTGAATATAATCGCGAATATAGTCACCATGGTTCGTAAACGCTTAATTATCGAAATGGGAATGGGAGTAGACCAACACGGTCAAGACCCAACCGTAGCAGCAGCAAGAGCTGTACGCAACGCTATTGCTCACAATGCCTTACCTGGTGTTTGGGAAGTAGCTGGTTTAGAGCATCCCAATCAAATGATAGTTGAAGTTCAAGTCGCCGTGCCTTACCCAGAGCAAGTCCGGGAAGATGAAGTACTGGCTGTACTCCCTTTCGGTCAGAAAACTCTATCCCTTGAGTCTGGTGGAATGGTAGTTCAAGGCAGGGCGATTCCAGAACTTAATGATAAAAATGATGAGATGCTGATTGCTGTTGCAGCGGTTACTGTGTTCGTGGATAGTGATTAGGAACTTAGGAAAAGTAATCTAATCGTAAGCTATCAGCTATCAGCTATCAGCTATCAGCTATCAGCTATCAGCTATCAGCTATCAGCTATCAGCATACGGCGGTTTGCATAACGATCAGGTCAGGATTGTTTTACCTGATCCGAAGTTCCCTCTTCTCTCTTCCCTGTTCCCTGTTCCCTGTTCCCTAAAATCCAGAAATTTGTACCTAACTGAATTGCAAACCGCTGTATGCTTACATTCACCAACCCCTGTCGATCAAGTCACCAATAAAACTTCAATAAAGCGATTCCAGGTCATCGCTTCTCCATTCATGCGACCATATAAAAAGTTCACTTCCTGTACACTAAGGGGTGATTCACCTACACTAACAAAAGCTAAATTCATTTCATCGATACTGATAGCATCATCCTGATTAGCATCAATTGGTATAAAATAAGTGATGAAGTCCTGATAGTGAGACATCAATCGTTGCTGACGCAATAACAATTCACCAAACTCACCTAGTAAAAGCCTTGGTAATTTCCGGCAAAACTCGGAAGTTATTTAGCTAGGTTGCAGGCTAAGGATTAGTTTCCTACGTTGTTTTAGTCATGATACCTGGGAGTGACCTCCAGCTTCCAGCTCTATCGTCAACTATTAAGTTGAAGGCAAAATGTGTGGTTGACACGACAAGCTATTACAACATTGCCGTTCGCGCAAGCGTGTGCGAAGCACTCGGAAAACATAACCGATTTGAGATGCACTAAAAATGCAAAATTACGTATTTGTTATTGACACGAACAAACAACCATTAAATCCTGTCCACCCAAAGAAAGCTCGCCGCTTGCTAGACAGAGGAAAAGCTGCTGTTTTTAGAATGTATCCATTTACGATCATCCTTAAGACTGCGATCGCGAATCCGACTATCTCATTCTGTCAAATCAAAATAGATCCGGGAAGTAAAACCACTGGGTTTGCCTTAGTTCAAGACGATCAAGTTGTTTGGGCTATGGAACTAGAGCACAGGGGAGGATTAATAAAGAAAAAACTAGAATCCAGAAGTGCCGTTAGGCGTGGAAGACGTAATCGCAATACCCGCTATAGAAAACCAAGGTTTCTTAATCGCAGACGTCCGAAGGGTTGGATTGCTCCTAGCTTGGAGCACAGGGTCTTGACCACTGAAACCTGGGTGAAACGACTGATCAAGTTCTGTCCAGTCAATCAGATCTGGATTGAAAGAGTTAAGTTTGATACCCAAAAAATGCAGAACCCTGAGATTAGTGGTATTGAGTACCAACAAGGGGAATTAGCTGGCTACGAAGTTAGAGAATATTTGTTAGAAAAATGGGGAAGGGAATGTAGTTACTGTGGCCAAGAAAATGTCCCTTTACAGATAGAGCATATTTCCCCAAAGTCTAAAGGTGGAAGCGACCGAATTGGGAATCTTTGTCTGGCCTGTGAAAAATGCAATCAACGCAAAGGAAATAAACCCGTAGAGGAGTTTCTGAAAAAGAAGCCAAGTCTACTTCAAAAAATCAAAAACAAGGCAAAACAACCATTAAGGGATGCAGCAGCGGTAAATGCGACTCGGAACAAGATAGTGAAGGTACTTAAAGAAATAAAACCTGTAGTCACTGGCACGGGTGCTCAGACAAAATATAACCGAAATAGGTTGGGACTACCTAAGCAGCATTGGATTGATGCCGCTTGTGTTGGAGATATCAAAACTTTGGTGTTAAAGACATCTCAACCACTGTTGGTTACCTGCAAAGGACAAGGAGGAAGGCAGAAAGCTGCACTGAACAAATATGGCTACCCCATTAGGTACAACCCGTTGAAGCCTATTAAGGGGTGGTCCAGTGGCGATATAGCTAAAAACCTTTTGACGGGGGAGTTTGGAAGAGTTAACCCCAGGAGTAAAGGTAACTCCTTTAATTACACAGTTCCCGGAAAAAAGGCGATAAACTTGCACCTCAAGAATTTACTCAGAGTTCACAGAAAGGACGGTTATACTTATGGCTTTTGCCGATGATTGCCGAAAACTGCCTGGGAGTAGTCCTCCTATTACGTCCAGCCGAGATGGTGTCAGGACTGATACCTACTATCAGCGCCGCCAGGGTACCAAATACTCCCCCCAATAATCCCACAGCTGCCCCAATCGGTGTACACCAGGCAACTGCCGCCAGGACCAGCACCCCAGCCACAAACTTGTCGATGAAAAACACCTGTCCAAACCCAATCGGCACGGAGGTGGCAAGTTGCCACCAATTGATCCGTTCCAAGACAGGTGGGGGAGTCGGCGTGGGCCCCAAGCTATAAACTGCTTGAGGCATCGAGAGGGCAATCACCAGAAATAACAGCGTTGCCGCAATAAAGGGCAAGGTTAGGGGGGGAAATTTCAGCTTGCTGGCAAACCAGACTCCGACGGTCTTGATCAACAGGGTGGTAAGAGTAGAAAAGATGATAGCCCCCATGAGCCAGAGGGGATTCCAGTTACCATTCCCGGATGCCCCAAAGGTAGCAAGTGCTGCTCCGACTAAAATCCCGTTATAGCCAAAAATACCGTTGCGAAGACTATCGCGATAAAGATTAAGCAAGATGGCAGTTACGGTTGAAGCCACCAGACCCACTACACTCATCACCCCTACCCAAGGTGACTGAATAAACAGTGCTATCAGAATCAATAAGCCACTGAGGGGGTTGTTGACAAAGATCACCTGGCCAATGCCACGCAAGTTGTAATTCAAAAAATCCCACAGAGGTTGATCGCCTAAGCGTTGATTGAGAGATGGCAATGTGCCTGCACCAGGTAGCAACCAGGGAAATAGCTTAGTCCTATGGGGTTTGAAAAGTACTAGGTTGGCAATTAGTTCATGGAGCGGTGAGGGTTCAGGGGTAGCCGGGGGCATAGAAGATTTCATCTATAGTTGAACAATATAGAGGTTTTCAATATTAGGCTAAAAACCTCTATATTCATTAGACCTCTTCCAAAAGTATTTTTTTGATACTGTTTTCGTCAATTATTGTTACTGTTTTCTGTCTGCTGTCTCCTATCTCCTAACAACTGCCGCGAAGTCTATTCTTATGCTTTCCCTGTTACTTCTAGGCGATTGGCAATGGCATCCACTACAGTTTCAAAAATGCCCAGGGAGTTTTCCACCATGGTGTTGAGGGTATCGAGCAGGGGATTAATTTCACAGATTTCCCAACAACAGACCCGTGGATCTTTAAGCAAAGTTTCGTTGAGCAGACAGGCTTCCTTGACAAAAATCCCATTTGGAGCAGGGGTTCCCGTTCCCATACAAATTGTCGAGTCCATACTGTCCACGTCAAAGGTAACGTAAATCAGATCCACCCCTTCTAGCTTCTCTAAACACCGTTGGGCAACGACATCCGCACCCAAGGTACGAACGTGCTCAGTAGTCATGTTTAGGATCTGGTGTGTTTCAATCAAGTGGTCTTCCGCCTCTTCCGTATCTCGTACCGCAACATAAACCAAATCCTCAATGCTAAAATTCGCGCCATCTGCCAGCCCCAATCTTTGGCACAGCTTCCACAGTTCTAGGGTGTCTGAGTCAAGATCATTGATTTGCTTAGCCAGATTATCAGTGGCAGTTGCGATCGCCAGAGGCATCCCATGCATATTTCCCGATGGAGTTGTATACGGAGAGTGAATATCGGCATGGGCATCAATCCAAACCACTCCCAGGCGATGATTAGGAAAGGCTTTTTTGATTCCAGCGATTGTCCCTGCTGCCGTTGAATGATCGCCACCGAGTACCACTGGAAACAGCCCCTCCTTTAGGGTTTGGGCGACTACATCGGTGGTTCGGCTCAGCACTTGGTATAGCTTGTGAATATACTTGGCGTACTGATGTTTGTGTCCCAGAGCATCTGCCCAATTTTCTGTTTGTACTCGTAAACTATCCAGACTCAACACACCATTGTGAGCATGCATCCGTGCCGCCTGTTTTTGGATGGCAGCTTCTCTCAAAGCAGCAGTTCCCATGGATTGACCGCGCGTTCCCGCTCCTAATTCAGAATCAACTTCAATCAGGGCAATGGAGGAAAACTTTGCGACTTTTTGGTACTGAAGTAAAATCTTTTTGAAACTGCGTAAGCCTGCGATCGAAATCTTCAGAGCCGATTCATAAGTCTGAGTGGCAATAAACTCTTCAAAATCAATTTCGCCATCTCCATTTAAATCAGCTTTTCTCACCAAGGCAGCAATTTCTGAATCAGTTACGGTCGTGTTGAAGCAACGGATAATCTGGGTGAACTCGTCAATCGATAATTTGCCACTACCATCAACATCAATCAGTTCAAACACCTGTCGCAGATCAGCCCTAATATCGAGATCTTGGCGGTTTACCATCCACTCCATAAAGGCATCCCGTGTCACAACATCATCTTTGTTGAGCAGATTGAAAAGATTGGTTCGGTCTTGAAGGGAAATGCCTTGTCCCAGAATCTCTAGAGCATCGATGATCTCCTGACGACTGATGAATCCATCACCATTGGCATCAAACAACTGGAAGACCTGGTCAAATTCTGCATATCGTTGAGATGACATTGGTTTGGTTATGGTCATGGTTGAATCTCCTCATCTGTTACCCTATTGTGGAAAATTCGGATCGCGATTATACTACCATTTGGGTTGAACCATGGCATCATTATTGCTTAAAGGTTGTATGAACAGGGCATGACTGAACTAGGGATATAGTTTTTTTGCGATCGCACTCCTGAAATATAGTGCTATAGCGCAGGGCTATATTTCCAAGCCAAAACAAATTGTAGTTTCAACAAAAGGGCGTTGAATCATTAAGCAATGCTTATTTATCTCGTTGTGGGAGTGAGAATAGGCATTGCTTTAGACTTTTGATAGATAGAAGATCGGGCAACAGATGAGTAACGGGTGTAAGGGATGGCAGTATTGGTAGAAGGGGAAGTTGGGGCAATTACCCATCACCAATTACCCATGACCCATTACCACTGATATCAATCATGAAAAAATTAATCAACCATCCCGATAATGTTGTCAGAGAAAGCCTAGAAGGCATGGCTGTAGCCCATCCTGACCTGCTCAAAATTAATCTTGACCCCCCCTTGATCTACCGTGCTGATGCTCCAATATTAAATAAAGTAGCGATTATTTCCGGTGGTGGTAGTGGTCATGAACCCTTGCACGGGGGCTTTGTGGGTGCCGGAATGTTAGATGCCGCCTGTCCCGGTGAAGTGTTTACCTCTCCCACCCCCGACCAAATGCTAGAAGCTGCCAAAATAGTCAACAGTGGTGCAGGGGTTCTTAATATTGTCAAAAACTATAGCGGTGACGTCATGAATTTTGAGTTAGCTGCGGAATTAGCTATCTCAGAAGGCATCCGAGTGCTCAATATCCTAATTGATGATGATGTAGCGGTTAAAGATAGCCTCTATACTCAAGGCAGGCGCGGGGTAGGGACGACATTATTAGCCGAGAAAATCTGTGGCGCTGCTGCTGCTGCTGGTTATGACCTCAAACAACTGGCTAATCTCTGTCGCCAGGTTAATGGTAATGGACGCAGCATGGGTATGGCATTGACATCCTGCACCCCTCCTGCTAAGGGGAGTCCCATGTTTGACTTGGGGGAAGCAGAAATAGAATTTGGGATTGGCATTCACGGGGAACCGGGAAGACAACGAATGTCCCTCAAATCAGCAGATGAGATTATTGAAATGCTAGCGCTATCGATTCTTGAAGATTCTGCCTATAGCCGCACAGTGCGAGAGTGGGATGAAGATAAAGCAGAATGGATAGAGTTTGAAATAACTGACCCGCCTTTTCAGAAAAGCGATCGCATTCTGGCATTCGTGAATAGCATGGGTGGTACTCCCCTGTCGGAACTGTACATTGTGTATCGCAAATTAGCCCAAATCTGTGAACAAAAGGGACTAGAAATCGTGCGTAGTCTGATTGGTCCTTATATTACCTCTCTAGAAATGCAAGGCTGCTCGATTACCCTACTCAAAATGAACGATGAGCTAATTAAATTCTGGGATGCACCAGTCAAGACACCAGCCCTGCGTTGGGGACTATGATTAATATGATATCTGGGAGCATCAGTATCGTAAAGCTTAGCTAATTGCTAATTGCTCATTGCTACCCTGAGGCTCTCACCCCCTGACCCACTATGCCACTATGGTAACGATAACTAAACATCAAATTCTACAGTGGTTACAAGCAGTCGCTACTGTACTAGAACAAAACAAGGACTATCTAACCGAACTTGATGCTGCTATTGGTGATGCTGACCACGGTATCAATATGAATCGTGGCTTTCAAAAGGTGATCACTCAGCTTCCTAAAGTGGCAGATAAAGACATTGGCAGTATTCTCAAAACCGTCAGCATGACTCTAATTTCCAGTGTCGGAGGTGCCAGTGGACCACTTTATGGCACCCTGTTCTTGCGCTCAAGTGCAGCAGTAGCAGGAAAGCAAGAACTGACAAAAGAGGATATGGTCAAACTATTCCAAGCAGCAGTGGAGGGAGTCGTCCAGCGAGGCAAAGCCAACTTGGGAGATAAGACCATGTTAGATGCTCTATCACCCGCAGCCAATGCCTTTGCACAAGCTGTAGATCAAGGAGACAGTATGCTAGAAGCCTTGCAACAGGCCGTCAACGCAGCAGAAGAAGGGATGAAAAATACTATTCCGTTGGTGGCTAAGAAGGGACGAGCCAGTTATTTAGGGGAGCGCAGTGCTGGACATCAAGACCCTGGTGCTACTTCAGCCTATTTGATTTTCCAGACACTGCTAGAAACGGGTAATACAGGGAGTAGGGAATAGGGAGTAGGGAGTAGGGAGTAGGGAGTAGGGAATAGGGAGTAGGGAGTAGGGAGTAGGGAGTAGGGAGTAGGGAGTAGGGAGTAGGGAATAGGGAGTAGGGAGTAGGGAGTAGGAAATAGGGAGTAGGGAGTAGGGAGTAGGGGTAAGAAAATTGACTTTACCTCATAAGTAGGAGAAACGCTCTAGTCAACTTTTAACTTTAGTAACTTATTAATAATTTAAGCGATCGCATCTTATTGAAGGTCAACCTACCCTACGGGAACGCCAAAGGCGAACAACCTTCAACCTACCCTACGGGAACGCCAAAGGCGAACAACCTTCAACCTTCAACCTACCCTACGGGAACGCCAAGGGCGAACAACCCTCCCTCAACCGACCCTAGGGGAACGCCAAGGGCGAACAGCCCTCAACCAAATTTGATAATCATGGCTTGCACCAGCTGAATAATTTCAAAGGTCACGAAGACGCTGAGAATAATTGTCACCAATTTATTCAGTATCGGTATGTTGCCATACCCAAACCAAGAAGCAACAAACTTGATTAACACCATACAAATGGCGCTAATGATTAAAAATTGCAGGATTGCCATAGTTTGATTCCCTGATTAACACGAAACGAGTCAGTAATTTAGTGTATTCCCTATTCAATAAGGATTACCCGAATTACAAGGAAAATTTTATAAAAATCTTAAGCAATCAATCAAAATTAATCCTAATGTGATCCATAGTATATTCCTCTACCATTGGTAGCAATAAAAACAAGTCCGAACTCCTGCTTACTCGCCTCCATCACACCAGGTCTATTGCCAATTGGTCGGGAGCGATCGCCCATCCGTGTCCACGTGCGTCCCATGTCAAGAGACTGGAATATTCCTGGTTCTTGGGCACGGCTTTTGGCTGACCTTCCTGAAGTCCCTCTAGCTTCCTGATTCCTAACCCCATTTCCGAGATTGGGAACATTTCCATCAATATTGCCATAAATATATAGTGCTGGAGTGTCGCTTCCCTGGGGTGCTTTACCAAAAGCAAATAGGTGAGCTCTGGTTACTGAAGGGACCTTAAGGAATGACTTACCACCATCGGTAGAGCGATAAAAACCCTTGCGGTCTAGACTCAGCCAAATTTCACCCTTAACCCCTGGCACCGTTTTCAGGGAATGCCAACCTTCATTCCGCAGTGAATCATTCACAATTTGAAAGGATGAGCCGCCGTCATTGGAACGATAGACTTTGCCTTTGGCATAGTAATAAAACGTGTTGCCATCTACAGGGTCTGCCGCTAAAGATTGAGACCAATTCCATGGACCACCCGGACCATTCGGTAATCCTGAAACCTTTTGCCAGGTCACCCCTCCATCCTTAGTGCGCAGGGGCTGACCTTGACTAACTGTCACAACAAATAAATTGGGGTTAGTAGCAGACATAGCCACCCGCATCGGCATCGTATTGTCTGGAAATGAGGCAAACTGTTGCCATGTCAGACCACCATCGGTGGAAGTAGCTCCAGTATAGGTTGAATTCCAGCGGTTACCACCAACCCGAACCATCTGCAAGGGTTTAGTTTCACAATAAGCAATACTATAGGTATCTTGGAATGACTTACCGGGCTCCCCCAGACCAAGTCGTTGAGACGGGTAAGTATCTAATCCTTGGTTATGGTAGAAACCATCCACATCCGCCACCCCACTTACCAGTATCGGACCACGGGGTGGTGAAACCAGAGTGAACGGAACAACTTCCTCGTGTCCGGCGGCATAGTTAGTCCAAACAACGGGATTAGCATTAAGATCATCTGTCCGCCATACGCCATACCAATCCGTAAACCACACTCTTCCTGGTACTTTCGGGTCAAACTCCATCGCTGCCATATGATTGGCAAAAAACTTCTTCGGCCACCAGGGAATAGTGTTGTTAGCAGAAGTCAGCTGCTGTTTCCAGGTAGCGCCGCCATCCAGGGAACGGTAGAATTTGGTTTTTTGTGTGCGGTTTAGGGCAACTAAGATATCCTCAGGATTAGCAGGATTCACACTGAGCGTACCAAAAATGCGATTAGATCCTCCTGGTTTCATGGTTTTCCAGACACCATTGCCATACTTGTGGACTCCAGGATTACTGGTACTGGTGACGTAGAGGATATTATTTTTTCCCACAGCCATGCGATTGACTGTTTTTGGGCTACCAGCTACCTGAGTCCAGCTGACCCCAGAGTCAGTAGATTTGTAGATGCCATCTCCATAGGGAGAAGCATACACTAAGCCCGGTACCTGTTTATCAAAGACAATCGCTGTAATACCAATTTTGTTATCTGGTTTACCTGCAAAAGAGGTGACGTTTTCCCAGGTAGCACCAGCATCCGATGATTTCCAGAGTCCATCTTCTCTAGAGCCGAACAGGATAATATTGGAATTGAACGGATCAACAGCTAGTCTCTCTCCTAGCCATTTTTTCTTGTGGTTAGCCCCCATCTTGAGGTCTAGGTTCAACTTTGTCCAAGTTTGTCCTTTATCGGTAGATTTAAATAGTGTTCCTGGTTCAGCCCAGGGATATTTTCCAGCCGCAATATAGACAATAGTTGGATCATTCGGATCAACAGCCAGTGCTTCTCCTCCATAGTAATTACTCTGGGAGAGGGGAAAGTGTTCTGTCAGGGGAATCCAACGTTGCTTCGCCTCATCCCAACGATAGAAGCCACCCACATCAGTCCGAATATAAACTAAGTCTTGCTCCAGTGGATGGAGGTAAACACCAGTGACATAACCACCACCTCCGATCGCTACATTAGTTGTTCCGAGGCGAATGTTGGTCTGGTATTTCCGAGAGCTAACTACCTCAGCCTGTCCTGAATTGACTTTAACGATATCAGTGACCAATACAATTGACCCCAGCATCATCAAACTAGTCAGGATCATCAGTCCTAGAGTAACCCTTTGCCTAAACCAAAGGTTTGGTTGGGTAATAGCTCGAATCCGGTGATTGGGAATCCACTTAGCAAGGGTTAGCCCAAGCGCAAAAATAAATAAGCCTAAAAGCACCCTGAGTGCGATCGCAAGCCAGTCAATCATATAAATAATAGATCAGCAACTTGGACAAGACTTACCCAGTCAATCTACTAGTAGGGTACTATAATAACCAACCGTACTATTTATAGCGATTTATAGGGTTTGTTGCCCAGTTTTTCCTAAGTCCTACAGAATGCTCCTGTGTTTTCTAGCGACCCCTAAGGCGTAGCAAAGAAATTCCAAGCAGAGTCTTCTTCACAGATTATCGTAAATTCCGTCTCACTGAGTGGAGCTAACCCCTGTAGCCAACTGTTAAGTTTAAAAATATTCAAACCACACTGGTTGACTAGCAAATCATACATCATACCTGGCGTTGTTTTATAATCAACCATGCCACTATGACCAAATTCAAATACTAGGTAAGGCTTGTGGGTTTTTAAGGTTCGGATAGCACCTTTGAAAACCTTAAAATCTGCTCCTTCTGCATCTACCTTAATGAAATTAACTTTGAAGTCAGGTTGAAGGATGTCATCAAGTGTTTGAGTTTTGATAGCAATGGATTCTGTTTGAGCATTGTTATAGCCCCAATAGCTGTAGTCTCTTTGTTTTAGACCACTGAGTGCTGGAGCATCAACAACATGCCAGAACGTGGTTTCTCCCTCTAAATCACTCAAGGCAATTTGCCTAACATGAACCTTTGAGAACCGTTTTTGCAGCCGAGTAGCCAGCCGGGGGAGCGGCTCGAAAGCATAGTGCTCACCGAGGGGAGCCAGTTGGCATATTTTTGTCAACACACTCCCCATGTTGCTACCCACATCGATACAGTTTGAGGATTTGTCTAAAATCCGCTTCATAATCTGATAGACATAGGTGTCATCTTGCCTGCTGGTCAGGATCTTTTGGCTGGGAGGCTTGATCAAATCAACAATACTTCTTGCCGCAGGCTCAAACGGTGTGCCAATCAATAACTCTTTCAGGTGAGTTTTTATGGTTAAAGGTAGATTCATTTTTTATTTTAGCCCCATATAAACCTCAGATTTTAGTTTATAGCAGAAACTAATGAGTGTTGAGGAGTTTTATATACAAATTTTTATAAAAGCTTTACAAAGTGTTTGTAAAGCACCCAGGGCCAACGCATCTAAATTCCAAAACCCTTATCCAGTAAGGATTTCATCAATTGATTAAAAACAGGACTAGATCGCTGAAATCCTCACCCCGCCAGCATGTACAAAAATAAGATGCGTTTGCCCTGGTCAAGCACCCTATTAAAAACTAAGCTTGCTCCTGAGAAATTCGGCGCTTTTGTGAAGCTCCTGTCGTTTTCAAAGCCACAGCTTCCATTTGCTGGTAAATAGTTTTAGGTAAAAGTCGGAGCAAATAAGCAGCAGCCCCGGTCAACAGAGTACGAAGCGGTTCCTCTAGCAAAATACGCCAGTAAGTCGCTAAAGCCTTATTAAACAATTCTGTTGCCATCAAGCCTTCGTTGATGCTGAGGGCACGTCGAGCACCAAACCGTAAATAATAGGCGCGGGCTGGGTTTTCACATTCAGCAATTACCTCTGGAGCATAGGCACGTGTTTTCTCAATCACCTTTTCTAGAGAGTTTATATGCTTGAGTATACTAGCTGAATGCCCTTGTGAATGAATACGATATAAAGTCAGCGCCTCTGGCAAACCTTCCATGTGCCAATCAGTTTTAATCGCCATGCGCAGCCAACATTCCACGTCTTCGATATTGTGCAATTCAGTATCAAAATAAGCATCCTCGGTAGCCTGCTCGTTTCGGGTTCGAATTGCTTCAAACACTTCTCGCCGAATCACTGGTGTTGAACCATTCCCAATGGGATTACGACACATGATATAATCTGTAGTTATATCTTTAGTTTTGGCTATTTGATAGATTCCTAACGGAGTTCCTGTTTCATCAATTAACGCAGAATAGCTAAAACTCACTCCTACATGGGGTGATGTTTCTAGATGCAAAACATGCTTTTCTAGCTTTTCTGGAACCCAGAGGTCATCTCCATCTAAGAAAGCGATATACTCTCCTTCAGCATGGCGAATCCCAGTGTTTCTTGCCGCTGATACTCCTTGGTTATCCTGACGAATAATTTTAATTCTAGGATCGTTAATTTGCTTACATATTTCGATACTGTTGTCAGGAGAGCCATCATCAATGAGTAGCAGCTCAAAATTTTTATAGGTTTGGGCGAGCACAGATTCTACTGTGGCTGCTATGTATTTTTCAACCTTATATACTGGAATAATTACCGATACTTTGTTCATAGTAGACTCAAACCTTGAAATTATTTAACCATGCTAGGAAGCAAAAGGTCAATAAAGATACGATCCAAAACTAGGTAAACGCTTATATAATAAGCTTATTTTATTATAGCGCTTTTTAAGCTAGTAAGGTACATTTTTTTTGCTTTTAGGGAGCAGGTACTGAGGCCGTGGCCCACGCGGGGCGCTTTCGTAGCAGAGAGCAGTAAAGTCGGAAGAGGAAAGAGGTAAAAAGTTTTGTGTACCTCATTAGGCTAAAAACCTCTATATAAGGTTTTTGAATTTTGAATTTTGAATTTTGAATTCCGCGAGCGGTACTAGTTTTGGACAAGAGGCTGTTTTTTAACATTTTTGAGCAGCTTAGAGACAAGCAATTCAATTTGAGCATATAAAGACTTCGGTAATAACCAAAGCATATAAGCGGCTATTAAGGTTAAGATTGTTCGCCGTGGCTGTTCTAGTAGGATAAGCCAGTGATTGGATAATGAGCGATGTATAAGTGTCACAGCATCTGAACCTACTTTAAGACGAACCGCACTCCTAGCCAAGTACCGCAATTGGTAAGCCCTAGAAATGTTTTCCCATCGGCTGGTCACTGTGGGAGCATAGGAACGGGTCTTTTCAATCATTTGTTCCAAGGACTCGAACTGTTTGAAGAGATTGGCTGACAACCCTTGTGTATTAATTCGATACAGGGTTAGTGCTTCAAGTATTCCCTCAATTTTCCAGTCAGTTTGAATAGCGATGCGAAGCCAACATTCAATATCTTCAGCACGACGGAAGTTTTCATCAAAGTAATAATCTTCTGTAGAGCCGTAAAGATTATCCTGATACTTAATTGTGTCAAATACTTCGCGACGAACTACAGCAGCCGAACCGTTCCCGATCGGACTCTCTTGAAACAAATCAGATATAGTAATATTAGTGAGCTTAGGCATTAGATAGGCACCCATAAAATTTCCAGCTTCATCAATCAAAGCAGAACGGCTAAAACTAATCCCGATATCTGGGAATTTTTCTAAGTGTTCAATATGTCTTTCCAGTTTCTGAGGCAACCACAAATCGTCTCCATCTAAAAACGCTAAATAATCTCCTTTGGCATGGCGAATTCCTGTATTACGCGCTCCAGCAAGTCCCCGATTATTTTGGTTAATAATCTTAAGTCGCTGATCCGAGAATTCTTGACAAATTTTTATACTACTGTCTGGGGATTCATCGTCAATAATGAGCACTTCAAAGTTGGTATAGGTCTGCTCCAGAACAGACTGCACCGCTGCTGCAATATAGTTTTCAACTCCGTAGACTGGAATAATGACAGAAACATGTTTCATTGTTTGAACACTGGTTTTAAAGATAAATAGTTTTGATTTAGTTTTTTTAAAAAAAAATCATCAAAAAAAAGATATAAATAGTTGAAACTGACAACTGACGAATAAAAATTGCTTCCTGAGCACTATCATATTCCCAGGAACTGATCACAATTTTCTACCCAATTGTACTATATTTTCTGGCATTTGTGATCTGGTAGGTAAGGTGGGACCCGCTACCAATTGCAGTTGGGGATAATACATAATAGATGAGTCTGACTTAACTATTTCCCATTGGCTTAAAACAGAGGAATAGAGGGTTTGCGCAATGCGTAAATCTCGCTCTATAATTTCCAGATTCAAGGCATCTTGGGACATTTTGCTAAGTTTTACTTCAAGCTGAGAAATCTGAAACTCTAGATCCCTGGCCTTGTCTTCACTACCTTGTAGTTGTGGTTTAATATCATCCATTTCTAAGGGCGGATAATCTTGGAATAAGCTAGCTTGAGGCTGATGGTGAAAAGGATTCATCATCTGAGGATTGGTAGAATGACTATGATCAGACTGAGTGCTAACTAGTTCAGCCAGCAATTCAATCTTTTTGCGCCGTAATTCAATCTTTTTGCGCCGTAGTGCTTCTATTGTCTCTAAGAGCTGGTTTAAGGGTAATCCTATGTTAGCCGTTTTTTCAGCTAGGCGTTGCTGTGCTTTTTCTAGATCGTTTTCGGCTGATTTTATATACACTGGGATAGTTTTTTCTTGTTGAGCAATTTCTTGCTTTCTGAGTTGTTCCAGTCTTGTGTTAAACGCCTGATTAATAGCGAAGGCTCTCCGTTGCGCTTCCTCAGGGGTGACTCCTGAGATTTCAAAAACCATCATTGTAGAGTTATCGATTAGTTGAATCGAAGGCTTATCTAAGCTATCTACAGATATATTGAGCTGCTTTGCCGCTTCTTCTAAAACCGTCACACTTTCAGCTATCAACTTCAGGTGTTTTCTGGGATCATCAATGGGATCGCTTAAGCCTGCACTGCTATTACTGTTATTACTGTTATTACTGTCAGCATCACGAAATTCAGAAACCTGAGTGTTAGGGAATGTCCCACTACTGGCTAAGGATAAAGTCCATTGGCTGACATAAAACTGATCAGTATCAGTCTCATCGTGAGATTGGAGTATAGTATGAGATTGGAGTAAAGTATGCTCTAAGGTGACAGGAGAGGTTTCAGGTTTACCAAAGACATACCTAGCAGACCAAACCACAAATAAGGGAATTAAAAGGGCATGAACGAGTAAAACCGATACAGCGACAGTGATGATTCCCCATTTCACTGCTATCAGTAGACTACAGGAAAATATCATGGTAAATAAGACATTCCAGAGCAAGCCAATCTGCGGTTTATCAATGGCTGCTAAAAGCTGAAACCCAGCAATATCAAAGGGTCTAGGAATTGCTGATAAGCAAACTAAAATCACGATCGGAACCACCATACTCCAGCCTTCCGTATTAATTTTTTCCCCAACCATAATGGGGATATACAACGGAACTAGAATTGATTGTAAAGCAACAAAACCAACAATCACTTTTCCAATCGTCTTCAGACTGTTAAAGTATGTTTGCTTAAATTTCGATAAGTTTGTCCGTACTTCACATAGGGCAGGGTATAAAGCAGTAGTAATCGATTGGACTATAGTTAAGCTAATTCCCAAGCCAGCATTATAAGCAAAGTAGTAAACACCTAATAGGTCAATTCCTATAAAGCGACCAATGATAAGATAGTCGAGAGTTTCCCTGAGAGTCTTTAAAAGTTCAATCCCCAGGAAATTGATTCCAAAGCTAAAAATTTTACCCCAGTATTTGGTTGTGAAAGATCCAGTTTTCCGCCAGGGATGTTTGAAAAGATATGTAATAAATTCTATAGGGCTAGCTATTAGTATGGGAAGTATTATCGCCCACATTCCCATATGAAGAACAGCAAAGACAGCGGTTAAAATATTGGCGGTGGCATATCTTATAGCGCGAGCAGTAGCCGTTATCTGAATTCGATTATCCCTTTGAATTAGTGCTGACTGTACTGCCCCTAAAGGAGCAATCAAAAAGTTAAATGCTAATAGACAAATGGGTAAAATAAGTTGGTTATCCTTATAAAACCACGCAACTGGAAAAGCAGCAATACACTGGCAAACGAATAGACTTCCAAAAAGTACCCAATTTAACCAATAAGCACTATTACAAATGTCTTCTAGCTCATCGGCTTCCGCCTGTATAATCCTAGAATGAACACCGATCCGCGTTACTGTTTGTGAATATTCATAGGTCGTCAGAACCAGTGCAGCTAATCCAAAGTCATGGGGAGTTAAGAAGCGTGGCAAAATAAACGTTGCACCTAAGCGGGAAACCCGAATAAATGCCTGGGCCACTCCCATCCAACCAAGATTGCGAGTAAAAGTGCTACTGTTACCTAGTTTATTCTTGATGGTACTCCCAATTGTTTTGACAATGTTCACAGTGGATCTCCCATGCTGCCATCCTTGTGATGATTGATATCTGTCGAAACTGATATCTGTAAAATTTTAGTGGTAGTTAGTGCTCTGAAATAATTTGATTATCAACAGATACCAGCGGCATTTTTTTGCCGATGATTTCGATTAAATGTCCAGCTATTTTTTTAGGCATAAGTTTAAGAATTAATAGTTTTAAAATTATACGGATAGTTTCCTTGCTTAGCAAAAATTTGGGATAAAGCTTTATGGAATAGCTGAGTTTTTGACTAGCTAGCTTTACTCCTTCATCATCAAAAGCATTAGCTATACACTGCTTACCAAGATAACGATAGGCATTTGCTAAACTCTTATTTTTAAGAGACTTAAGTTCTGGTGGAGCTGCCTTGAAGGCTCTTTCAATTACAATTAGGTTCGCCTTCTCCATCACATCCACTTTAGAGGTCATTGACTGGGAAGAGCGACGGTAGAGAATTTGGTATTTAGGAACCAGTACAAAAGGACATAAAGCTGCTAGCCTGAGGTAATAATCCCAATCTTCAACTGATTTTAGGCATGGGTCAAATTCTCCAGCGGCTTCAATATACTTCCGCTTTACCATGATATTGGAACCACTGGATATGAAGTTACGAATTAGTAATTGGGGATAAACATTCCCCTCCCAATAAAGTGGTTGCCAAGCAAACAAAAATTTGCTATTATCATCTATAAAGGCAGTCCAACTGTAAGCCACTCCAGCTTCAGGATTTTTTTGCAGTGCTGCTAACTGTAGCTCCAATTTATCAGGTTTCCATAAATCATCAGCATCTATAAACGTAATAAACTCGCCCCTAGAGCGACTAATGCCACGATTACGAGCCACTGGTAATCCACCATTTTCATAGGAAAACACTTGTAATCGAGGATCGTTGACTGTACTGATTACATCTAATGTGGCATCAGTGGAGCCGTCATTAATAATAATTAATTCAAAATCTGAAAACGTTTGTGCTTGAATCGATTGGATCGTTTCTAATATAGTTTTTTCTCCGTTATAAACTGGAACTATTACAGATATGGTGGGCATAGCGATTATCATTTTGATGTATAAAATTATACTATGGTAATTTACCACAAGAGGTCTAGACAAACCCTTTGAGCATTTTTATTTTAGTGCCATTCCTACTACAACCAAACCAGGCCAGTATAGGTAAGCTAATGTTTCTATATTTTCCCCAAACGAGAACAGGATACAAATTAATAGTATTGTTAGTGCTGTTGTGGCAAGTTTACTCCTTTGAGCTTTAATTAAAAGCTCTATAAAAGTATAGACTATAGGAATTAAGATTCCCATAAACCCGACGATTCCATGAGTATATAAAACACCATACCAAGTGTGGTGGCTTCCAATAGGCATTTTAGCGACAACATCAGGGCCTTTCCCCACTATAATGGCATGACCCCAAATCGGTGCATCTTCTTCCCACTTACGGTGAGAAAGCCTGGCTAAGGCCGATCTAACCCGCGACGAAGCAGATCTTTGACTGGAAAAAGAGTCTTTCAAGTTTCTAGCTATCATCAGCAGTTGGGGACCAAATAGACCACCAATAAAACTCCCTATTCCTGCCGTAATTTGCATGGCGGGTTCGGTTAGATTTCCCAAAAATGTTACCAGTATTGGTATACCCACTAAGCAGATTATCCCCATCCGGGACAGTGAACCTACAATTGCAGCAGCACAACCAATCATACCAATAAAACGCCACTTTATGTCCGGGTCTCTACTACTAAGGAAAAAGTGTACGTTACAGGCAAATGCCAATGCTGGAGCCCAAGGCGCAAATAAGAAAAGGCGTGTTTCACCACTTTTTATCACGTAAGGACTTACGGCGTAGTAACGCTCACTGTTACCGCCAATTTTTGCCATTAGGGTGCTAGTATACAAGGGCATCTCTAACCCAGTCAGACTTAACCCATAGGTAAGTGGTACCAATATCAGAGTTTGTAGGGAAAGGATAGAAATTGCTCTATAGATTATTTGTGGTCGGATGTTGAGGCAACCAATTAAAGGAAATAAGGCCAGAAGTGCCCAAGTTCTTAAAAAGGAGTTAATAAAGGATTTTATAGTTTTAACAGTTGAGAAACCCCAATCTAAATGACCCATAATTAAGGCTAGGCCAATGACTGATATGCAAACAATCCAGACCCAGACTCCAATGGGAATCCGAATCCTTTCTTCCGGTGGAGTATCTGATGTTTGCTGCCAAAGCTTCTTAATTAGATAAAAGGTTAGCAGCCAAGCTAGGGCTGGGGCAAAAACAAACTGTGCGCCTAAAAAAAATAATAAGTATGTTGAAATTATATAATAGAAAACTACTTTTTCTTCAAAGTTTTGGGGTTTCATTAAAGCCTGCCTAATGGCTTAGGTTACTGGTGCCATTCTCTGATGTCTAGCTTGATAAAAAATGGATTAGTTGCATCAAAAATCTTTTCTTTGGTTTCCTATTGGCGATGTTAAGCTATTAGATGTTGTAAAGCTATTATTTAATGGTTGAGAACGTAAGGGTGGAACATCAGAGTTAAACGATTCTACTTTGCCGTACATTGAGGGCTGTGATTTACCTTGCAAATGGGGACGTAACCAGAGTAAAAATAGTCCTGCACTAATTAACAAGGAACCAGCTGCTGCACCAAGTAAAGCCGATGACTTTTTCGGTGCTATCGCGTCTGGGGGTAAGCTTGGTTCAGCTAGCAGCTGAACTTGGGGATAGGAAAGGGATTGGTTGAATCGACCAATCGCTGATTGAGTTAAGGTTGAAGCATAGATAGTTTCCGCAATGCGCATATTGCGTTCTAGGATCTCCATCCTCAAGGCATCCTGGCTCATTTGTCTGAGTTTGGCTTCCAGCTCAGCAATCTGGTTGCTTAATACCCAGGCTCTAGCTTCCACACCCTCTTGCCGTGCTTCCACCTCAACAATTTGGCGCAGCAAATTTTCCCTGGAAGAACCAGTTTCAGGCCCAGAGTTAACACTGAGCTGGTCGATAATTGCCAAAGACATGGGGCGACCTAACAGAGATTGACTACGCTCTAGCAAAGCTGCTTTAGCACTTTCTTGCTTGCTCTTTTCGTCTACTACAGATGGATGCTTGGAACCGTATTTGGAACTCAAAACCGTCAGGGCTGCCGTAGCCTGACTGTATTCCCTTAGGGTTTGCTGAAATATCTGGTCAGCCTTAAGTACAAAAGCATCAGCAGCTTGCCCAGATGACAACTTTAGATTAGCTGAGAGGTTGCTGAGATTGGCTTTTGCTTCTCGCCCTTGGGCTAACAAATCGATTTGTTGTTGTCGTAAGGCTTCTATAGTGGATGATAGCTGGTTAACTTGTTCTTTCGAGTTCAATCCAGTTCTAGCTTTGTGTTCAGACAGACGTCTCTGAATATCTGCTAAATTTTTCTTAGCTGCCTCCAAATCAGCTTGAATTGGTAGCTGATTTTCTACTACTTCTTCTTGCCTAAGTTGTTCAAGTCTCTCCTGGAAAGCCTGGTGCATAGCAAAACCTTTCTGTTGGGCTTCCTCAGCAGAGTCTCCTTTGATTTCAAAGGCCATCATAGTTGAATTGTCTACTATTTTGACCCTAGGCTTGCCCAGCTCTTGAGAGGACATGTTCAGTATACTGGCAGCATCCTTAAGCACCGGCTTACTTTCCGCAATGAATTTCATCTTTTCCCTCGGGTCATGGGAGCGATCGCCAAATGGTGACCTAACATCTGAACTCGCTCCCCCTAATTCTGGGATATTAATTCTGGTGGATGAGCCTGAGACAGGAAGTGATACTGCCCATGTACTGGTATAAGTTGGCTGAGCTGATTTCAAATAAAAAAATGTTAAGCCCCAAATTCCGGCATTAACGGATATCCCCAAACACAAGTAAAATAGCCAACGTAGAGGCATGAGATTTGATTTTTCATAGGGATATGGGGCTATGGTCTTATAATTAGTAGTCATTGGAGCATCTCACCTGGCAAATCCACATTTGTAGTCTTAAGTTGTAGTCTTAAGTTGTAGTCTTAAGTTATGATTTTTGATATTTTGTTCTATTATGAAAGACTTGGCAGAGAGTTTTACCCCACTATCAAGCAATGGCTTAAACCCGTAGCCAATACACCCCTGATGAAGAGTCAGATCTCGTGAGCTTATAACTTGTGATAGATGCATTAATTATAACATTTGAGCTATCCTAAATATGAATTATGGTATAAATATGTCTTTAATAATCCGAATGGGATTGAAGATATCCCCAATAAAGTCAAAAACACTTTTGACATTAGTGACCGTTGAATCATAGCAAGCGACACTATCTCTTGGCATCAGCACTGGATTAACTTGGTCATCATTAGGCTTCTTCACCAAGTCCTCTACAGAACGTTCTATTGCCAGGGTTTCCCCAGTAGTACGGTCAGTTTGCAGTAACAGAGCACGGCGATCTGCATTTGTGCTTTCTGTGCCTCCAACACAACTAGCAGCAATTACAGCTTGAGATAGACGGGAGCCATATTCAACTTCCTGGATTCTAAGGTCACGTCCATTATTGGGATTAGTGAGATTGGAGATAAACACAGGAATAGTTGAGGGAGTCAGCTGGGAAGGTCTGGCTAGATAATATTGAGGCAACTCCCGAGTCGGAACAATGATTTGGTCTCCAGCAATCAAGGGAATATCCTCCACTGGTGATCCGGTGAACACACCAGATAAATCAATTACCTGTTCCTGCTCACCCCGAACCAAGCGCACCTGTTCAATGTTGGCATTTGGTTTGATGCCGCCAGCCGTTAAAATGGCAAAGGTTAGGTAGCGTTCTGGAGGATAGTCTCCTGAGACAGTAGCAATCGATGCCGGTAAGTCTCGACCTTTAGAATCCGTATCATTAATCAAAACCCGACCAGGTTCAAAAACAGCTCCTCCCACAGTTACCTGAATTGGAGCCCACTCAAAGAGTTGAATGCTGACTTTGAGGAAATCAGCATGAAAAAAGCCCCCTTCCAGCAAAGCCTTGACTAGGTCTTGCTCGATTTCTGATACTTCTCGACCCGCTGCCAGTATCGGGTCTAGGTAGGGGAATTTTATGTAACCATCCAGATTAACTTCATAGGTGGCACTGAAGCGTTCAGCTTCCGGGATTTCTTCTTCGCCAGCCACAAAGAGTCTAAGGCGATCGCCAGGAGACAGTGGTAGAGCCCAACTGGGAACGGATACACCTATTGCTGCTACGGTAGTAATTAACCCTGCTATCCAAAACTTGAGAATGGACATTGAAGAATCTCTGGGTTCACAACTATTACTTAGTGCTATTACTTAGTGATAACACGTGATAACACTTAGTATAGGGGGGTTTCGGTGAGTGTTTGAGTGTTGACTTACGATCAACACTCAACAACATTCAACAAAAAACACTGAACAGAAAACACTCAATTCCCTTTGCGACTAATTAAAATTAGTCACTAGTTAATTTTCAGTTAACCAGCCACAACAGTTTCTTTAATTGCCGAGAGGGGCTTACCTTGAAAATAGTCAGGAATCGGCGCTCCCATCAAATTCAGAATAGTGGGGGCTAAATCTAGAGAATGACCAGCTGGTAAACTAGAACCTGGCTCAATATCTTGTCCTTGAATCACCAAAAAGCCATCAGAGCGGTGAGAACCAGTACGATTAAAGGGAACTGGACCAATGCGTCCAATATCGGGACTATCTACTACGTCAGTGGCATATTTTTCTTGCCAGATCACGACTAAGTCACCATCAGGTAATTTCGGACCAGTTTCAGTTGCCGATTGGCGGGTGCGGATAATTTCCTTCACCATTGGTTCCCCAGTGCGAGCATCTTTAAGCTGGTAAAGTTTTTGAGTCAATTCCTCACATACAGCATCGTACTGATCAGGGGGGACAATACCGTGAGGTTCCCTTCCCTGGAGATTAATCCTGATATATCCTTCCGAATAACTAGGCAGCGCGAATGCTTTCATCTGAGGCCAGCAGGGTTGGTACCACGATGGACTCTGGAAAAAGAATGGATCGGATTCTGCCTGCATCTTGAACGGAGAAATGAGATCTGGTCCAGGAGTGGAACCAAACAAGGGTGCGATAGGATTGAAAAGTTTGGTAGGGAGTTGACGTCTTAAAAAACCTTTGAGTGGATTCGATTCATGCTTGAGGCTCCACACTTTCCCCATCCAACCCTTTTTCGCCCTGGCATCATTGACTAGGGGTTCTGGGGGTTGACCATAGTTGCCACGACCAATGCCATATTTACCTGGGAAACTCCAGCGATAGAGAAATTCTGGCAGGAACAACATACTCGGTAGATCCATGACGTTAGACCCCATACCATGGGCAGCAAATACTACGACCTGGGCATTATCCGGGGCTTTGCTCAAAATTCCACCAATGGCTTCGTCAATAGCTTCAAAAATTTCTAACACGGGATCTCCAGGGCATTTAGCACCTACAGATGGGTAGAGAGGATGATCCTGCTGACTCAGGTGCCAGAAGTAATGCCCTGCAGTATGGGTTTCACCAAAGATTGTTAAGAAGAAATCCCACGGCATCTGCTGCAACAAGTCTTGACAAATGGCACCCCGGCGGGCGATACCAATCTCCAGTTGTGCCTGAAGACCCTTGAGTGCTTCCACATCCATAATACTGGCATGGTCTTTGCGTAAGACAGGATGCTCACCATGCTTATCAATCAAATCCTGTAGCAAGGATTTGGGTATGGAATGACTGGGAGTCTGAGGAGAGTGAGCTCCCCAAGCAAGGACTTGCAACCCATTGACCTGATTGGACAGGGGAGCTTGAGGTATATCAAAGACTGCCACCCGATAGTCATCTCCCAAGGCATAGAAGGGTTGATACTCAGCAAAGTCGTAGGCTTGAATGTCTTCTACTTCGTAAGTGCCTTCCTTAATTTTCAGAGGTGCCCAGTACCCTGTTTGCTCAGGAGTACAACCAGTGAGGAATGTTGTCCACGGAGTCTCAGCCCGGTAGTATTCGTATGTCTTTAGACGTCCGTAAGATCCCTGTTCTCGTAAGCGACGCAGATTTTTCAGATGCCCTTGAGATATCCATTGCTCTATCAAGGCAGGGTCGGCAGCATCCAAGCCAATGGCAATTACTGGGTTTCTCATTGTTGTGGTTGGTAGATGTGTGGATAGTTTTCTGGTAGGTTAATTAGTTTGCCTAGTTTAGCTCAGCATCTAACCTTACAAATAACGATAGTCGGCTTCACATAGATGAAGGTTGAAGGATCGATGAATCTTAGAGTAGACTTTTATAAAGTTTCTGTAAAGACTACTGCTATCGATCACACTATTTAGTCTCATTCTATAAGTAGCAAAGAGTTGAGGCATTTGTTAGCTCGACTAATTCTCAGACTCGGCTGGCGAGCTCCTCCCTGCTAAAAAATCTTCTTAAAATAAAGCATAAACCTGATCAAGACTACCTGATCAACACAACGACTCGCGATCAGTAAAAATTACCATCGTTAGCTCATTTATGTAGAGTCGATGAAGACTATTTAAAGATTTTATTAAGCTCAGAGAAAATACTAGCCTGGACTCGCCTATAGGCTATGATATTAATGGTAAAATCCACCATTAACTAATCATCAATCAACCATAAAGGAGGACTTGTGCAACAGTAAAAACAAGTAATTTCAATTAAATTAATTCCCTAATACATAACATCTAAATAAAGCTTAAATAAAGCCTAAATAAAGCCTAGACAAGGCTACCTTTTCTAAGGATTATAGAGATAACATTAGTTGAGGGTTTTAAACTCTAAGCAGAACGAAAGTTACTAGGAGGATGGAAAATTGAATCATTCCCAGACAGACAGCCTGATTGATTCAATCAGAGTTGACTCTAATCTAGAATGTTATGATTAGTAACCAATTCTCCCCTCGATACGATCTAGTTCATGCTGTGACAATTAGATTAAATATTTCGTGAAATAATTAACACTGTCATGAACGATAATTCATCGCTTCTTAAAACAGTGAACTAGAGTTTAATGCTAATACTAAAATAGATTTATGTCAAATTCCTGAGATAGTTTCAACCCCTGGTGTAATCTACATCAAGGGATTACTGTTGTTTAATTAGAGGAGATCTATAGGTTCAGCTATCTAGACAAAAGGGTATTTACCAATTTTTCAGAGCTACTATAGTCAAATTTATAGTCAAATTACTAAAACTGTGATAATGTAATTTTATTCTTTCCCAAATAAAATCTTGCTCGAAACAGTATCAAGCTAACTTGGTTAGCCGATCGGTAAATGGCCAATTGACTGAGTTCGGCTCCAAGACTGAAGATTGTTGGGAAAAGCTTGGCTGTTTTTAGTGCTTATCCCTTAGCTAGGAGAGACATCGTAAAAAGGTTAAACATGAGAGAAATAGTCAAAATCCTAAACTTAGAGATTGATAATATATCAAAGTCAGAGCTTTTAAAGCGGCTCGATAGCGGGGTTATTTTTACTCCCAATGTCGATCACTTAGTAAAGCTACAAAAAGACCCTGAATTCATGAAGGCATATCGAATTGCCGATTATAGATTATGTGATAGTAAAGTTGTGTATTATGCGTCGAGGTTCTTGGGGTCACCCATACAGGAAAAAATTTCTGGATCTGACTTTTTTCCAGCTTTTTATGATTATCACAGAAACAATGAAACTATTAAAATATTTCTCTTAGGTGGACGAGAAGGAGTCGCTAAACAAGCTCAAGAAAATGTCAATGCTAGAGTTGGCAGAGAAATTGTTATCGCTGCGCACTCCCCATCATTCGGATTTGAGAAGAATGAAGCTGAATGCCAAGAAATCATAGAAATGGTTAACAACTCTGGAGCTACAGTACTAGCTGTGGGAGTTGGTTCGCCTAAACAAGAAAAGTGGATACACAAGTACAAAGATCAATTACCAAACATTAAAATCTTCATGGCAGTAGGTGCCACCCTTGATTTTGAAGCAGGCACTAAACCAAGGTCGCCTGTATGGATGAGTGAGGTAGGATTGGAATGGTTACACAGGCTATTATCTGAACCCCGACGGTTGTGGCGGCGATACCTGTTTGATGCTCCGGTCTTCCTTTGGTTAGTGTTGAAACAAAAACTCAAGAGTTCTATGTTGCCACCACCTAGGGTCAATCTGAATTGATCGCAAGTGCTATATTTTCCGTTTATATCGGAATTGTTTACTGGATCCTCAAGATTACCTATGACCTTTGTACCGATTACTTTTGGTGTCGCACTTCTACAACGGTGTGAACATTACCCCGTGGGTTAAAATCCCCCTTGATGGTGACATCTTCCGGGTTACAGGCGGCTACGAAGTCATCTAAAATTTGGTTGATACTCTCTTCATGGGAGATGTAGCGATCGCGGTATGTATTGATATACAACTTAAGGGCCTTTAGTTCTACCACCAGTTGATTGGGAACGTAGGTGATGTAAATCGTGGCAAAGTCCGGATAACCAGAAAACGGGCACTTGCAAGTAAATTCCGGTAAGGTGATGTTTATGTGATAGGGACGACCGATACGGGGATTGGGAAAGGTAATAAGTTTTGCTTGGGCAATCTCCTGTTCACCGTATTTAATCTGGGGTGTGTCTACTTCTGGTGATGCTTGTTCCTGGGTAAAGGAATTACTCATTGGTTTTGCTAGGATTAGAAACGATTTGAGGAATTTCTAGGATGGGATTCCCAGTCAGGACAATCTTCTGTGTCCCAACCATAGGGATGCATAGCGCAGACTAATAAATTTCCACCGTAGGCTTGACCGTGATAATGACGGCAACCTATGCAAGCGGGATGTTTCTGTGAGGATGGTGTCACGGAATCAGGAAAATCCTCGTCTGTTTCACTGACCATAACCTCAAAGTCAAAATAAATCTCAACAAACGGTTCAACAATCTCTTGCAAACACTGGTCAATTTCCGCACCAATGGCATTGTCTACCTCATTGGCAAACTCCTCAACTTCATTGGCAAACTCCTCAACCACCTCACTGACACCCTCGAAGAACTCATCGACCATATTAGCCACTGATTCCAGGGTTTCATAAATACTTTTAGACCAATCATCTTCCATAGTAAATAGTTACTCAACCACCATGATGTGCTAAACCAGTGTTGTTGACAAGTTGATTATAAGTGCTAGATAAGTGCTATAAGTTAGCGCTTGAGCCGACGTAATTCTTCTTGCATAGCTTGCACCTGCTCGCGTAGTTTGTCAACATTCTGCTCTTCAGGTGGTGCTGATTCTTCTTCATCAGCAATAATCTCAATCCGGCGCGGCTCAGGTTTAGGATCATTAGGGTTAGCTTGAGAGGATTGCTGTTGCCCCTGTTGCACTAAATCTTCAACCAGTTTACGGGCTTCCTCGGTAGTCATCTCCCCTTTTTCTACCAGTTCATCTACCAGTTTCTGAGCTTGACCTCGCACTTCGGACAAGGTTCCCCCAGCTCTCTCCCCTGCTGCTGCAGCTATACCGACGCCTAGATAAAACGCTTTTTGAACCAAATTTCCAAAACCAGCCATGAACACTGATACTCCCAGAGTTATCCTAATACTCTATGATTCCAGGATAGGAGTGAAATCCCACTTTGCCCACTCGACTTAAGGTAGAAGGACTTAAGGGTCAGGAGGACTACAATAATACTATACAATGCAATACCTCCCTAAGGCAGAAATCTGTTGAGTTGATGAATAAAGTTGTCGTTGGCTTGTCTGGTGGGGTAGACAGTTCCGTAGCTGCCGCCACCCTCTATCACAAAGGATACGAAGTTGTAGGATTGACCCTTTGGTTAATGAAAGGGAAGGGTCAATGCTGCTCTGAGGGAATGGTCGATGCAGCGTTTATCTGTGAACAATTAGGGATTCCCCACCATATTGTGGACAGTCGCGATGTTTTTCAGGAAAACATTGTGGATTACTTAGTGTCAGGTTACCAATCGGGGATTACTCCACTGCCTTGTTCTCAGTGCAACAAGGCAGTGAAGTTTGGTCCGATGCTGACCTATGCCCATGAGACATTGGGGATTGATAAAATAGCCACAGGTCACTATGCCCGGATTACTTATGATGCCGAATGCGATCGCTATCAATTGCGGCGAGCACTAGACTTGACAAAAGACCAGTCATACTTCCTGTATGACTTGACTCAAGACCTGCTGGCGGCTTCCCTATTTCCTTTGGGAGAACTGAAGAAAACAGAAACGCGACGCCTTGCTGCTGAGTATAATCTCAAGACTGCTGATAAACCAGAAAGTCAGGACTTGTGTTTAATCGAATCCCACGGTTCTATGCAGAAGTTCCTGGACAAGTATATTTCCCAAACCACAGGTGACATCGTGGACTTGGATGGAAATGTGGTAGGGCAACATCAGGGAATTCACCACTACACCATTGGACAACGGAAAGGGCTAGGTATAGCTGCTCCCAATCCCTTGTATGTGATTGCCCTGGATGCAGCCAGGAATCGGGTAATTGTAGGGGAACGCCACCAAGCCACCCAACCTGAATGTACGGTTCATCGGGTCAATTGGGTATCGATTCAGGAACCTACTGTTCCGATTCGAGCTTCTGTGCAAGTTCGCTATCGCTCACCTGCTGTACCTGTGAATGTGATTCCTCTAGAAGGAAATCGGATCAAATTAGTGTTCGATGAACCACAATTCAGCATCACCCCAGGACAGGCTGCTGTTCTGTATGACGGGGAGCTGGTGCTTGGAGGTGGCATTATTGAGCAGTTACCAGAGAAAATTGCTAATGGCAAATTGGTTGAAGGTTGAAGGTTGGAGGTTGAACGCGATCGCGTGGCCAAAGGCCAAGGTTCAAGGTTGTTAACCCAAGGCGATTCGGTGTAGGGTAGGTTGAACGCGATGGACTTCGTCCCGCTTTGCTGCGAAGCGCGTGGCCTTTTGGCCAAGGTTGTCTGTCAGAATGCAGAATGGTGAATTGATAATGTAGAATTCCCAATTCACCATTCTAAATTCTAAATTCTAAATTCTAAATTCTAATAGTGACCTTGACCAAAGCCAATTGCCATGGTATTTATAGACTACCAATTCGTGTCAGAGTAGAGATTAATCGTCAGCTGTTCATAACCTGCAGGTACAGCAGTGATACAAGAACAGACAGTCGGTCCATTTTCTATGTCTACCTCACAGGCATGACAAGAACCCATCAGGCAACCTGTGGCAATGAACACACCAGCACGTTCAGCCACTAGAAGGATGGGTTCTCCGACTTCGGCCTCAACTGTCACATCATCTGGTAGAAAGCGAACGCTTACACTCATGTTTGATTAGTCATTTCATCTGTTAGTTTTTTATTGTTAATTTTTTAGTTAATTGTTTAAGTTTTAATTTATAATTTCCCTTAACGATTTTCCAGTTTCCATTTTCCCTTCTCAAGTTTACTTTTTACTTTTGAAAAAACTAATCTGATAGTTAACGGTCTAAGACCTTAAAATCGGGGTTAAATCAAGATGAGATTCGATAGTATCAGCCAGTGAATTCAAAAGCGCTTCTCGTTGTTCCCGATAGTTGACAACCCCAGTAGGGAGAGAAGGTAGCCCTCGTCTGGAGCGCAGTTGATTCAACCAGGAACGTCGCCAAGGACTATTGTCAAACATGCCATGGAGATAGCTGCCCCAAATTGATTGATTCACGTCAACAATGCCCAAACCATGGTCATCGAATAACGCTCGATAAGCAGATTTATTATCTCCCATCTCCGCCTCAAGCAGTCGCGAACGCCCCTGATGAATTTCGTAACCGGTAATGGGTAAGCCAACTTGGGGATAATTGGAGGTCACCATCCGCTGACGGGCAACTTTGCCACTGGTAATCAAGGTTTTTAAGGGCAACAAGCCTAATCCTGGATGACGTCCCTGTTTACCCTCTAATCCATCGGGATCAACTAGGGTTTTGCCTAGCATTTGGAATCCCCCACAAATTCCCAAAATTGTCCCACCTGAGGCAGCGTAGTTTTGAATTTGCTCAGCCATGCCACTTTTTTGGAGTACCATCATGTCCGCAATGGTAGTTTTTGTCCCTGGGAGAATCACTGCATCTGGATATCCCAAGGTTTCGTTTGGTGACAGATATTTCAAAAAGACGCTGGGTTCAGCTTCGAGGGGGTCAAAATCAGTAAAGTTAGAAATTCGAGGTAAACGAATTACTACGATAGTGACTTCCTTATTGGACTTGTTCCTGGTGTTGCGATCTAGTAAGTCAAGGGAATCTTCAGCGGGAAACAGTATATCAATCCACGGAATAACTCCAACGACAGGAATACCAGTGCGTTCTTCTAACCATTTTATCCCGGGGTCCAAAAGCGATCGCTGACCCCTAAACTTATTAATCACGACACCTTTAATCAAAGCTCTCTCCTCTGGTTCGAGGAGTTCGAGAGTACCGATTACCTGAGCAAAAGACCCTCCACGGTCAATATCTACCACCAGCAAGGTGGGAGCTTTGAGGTACCGCGCCACTCGCATATTGGTCAAGTCGCGGTGCTTGATATTAATTTCTACTGGGCTACCAGCTCCCTCGCACACGACTAAATCAAACTCATTGGTTAAACGTCGCAGTGATTCTTCAATCACCTGCCAACCCTTATCAAAGTACTTTTCGTAGTACTCCCCAGCACTAACCTTCCCTACGGCTTTACCCATAAGAATGACCTGGGAGGTCATGTCACCTTGGGGTTTAAGTAAAATTGGGTTCATTTCCACACAGGGAATGACACCCGCAGCCCAAGCTTGTACTGCTTGGGCATGTCCAATTTCTCCGCCATTAGGTGTCACATAGGCATTTAGAGCCATGTTCTGACCCTTAAAGGGACAGACACGCCAGCCTTGTCGCGAAAGAAGGCGACATAGAGCTGTGCTTATCAAGGATTTTCCTGCGTGGGATGTAGTACCCACCACCATAATCGCTTTCATAATTCAGGGTTAGGGCGTCAGAACTAGCCTAGATGATCAATAATTTGAGATATCACCCTGTCACCAACTTGATTTAAACCGACAATCTTAGCCAGCGATTCAAGGTATGATCGAGTCGATCTGATAGTGAGGGTGGAGGTAAGGTTTCTCCAAGCCGTTCCCACTTTTCTAACAACTGACGACCCAAAGGTGTCAGTCGAAAACTATCCGTAATTCCCTGACCGTCTACTTCTCGACGTAATACACCCACTTGAATCAACCACATTAAATCGCTTTCTACTGCCAATTCCGACCTAGGGCGCGTTGTGTAGTTTCTCTCCACACCTTCAAGACCTACTATAGATAAGAGTGGAACACTGCTAGAACGCATCGCTGCCAATAGAGGCATTTGGAATGGCAAACAGCGCATTGCTTGCTCTGCACGCTTAGTAGTTCGGTCAGGATATTGAATAGGCTGGCTACCTTGAGACTGAATTGAAGTTCTTGCCACAGTTACTAAATCTCAGAACTATACTGACCGCCGATTATTTCTATATTAAGGTTTTTTTGACATTAGAGGCCAACCTCTGGTGGTTTACTCTAGAAATTTTGGAATTTATTCAAGACCCAGGCAAAACTGGGCAACAAACGC
>NZ_JAAHHX010000720.1:0-1442 GCF_010672065.1 Moorena sp. SIO4A1
AACAAGGAGAAGATATGTTCAGAATCGGTAGTGCCTTCAATTTTATGATAGACTGTATCTCTAATATGACTGCGGATCGGTTGGTATAAGGTGGCTCGAAAATTGTCGATGAAACCATTGTGGGTGAAGAGGAAGTGGCGATCGCTAAAAGGTTGACAGTTACTCAAACTGGCTGCTTGTCCAGGAGTAGCACTGCGGATATGGGCTAGGAAGCATTCAGACTCTATGTAACGACTCAGGTGAGGTAAATTAATATCACTCCAGATGGGTAGGATGTTTTTGTAGATAAAGGGTTCTGTCTGTTTTTGGGAGTGATACCAGCCAATTCCTACCCCATCAGCATTCACAGAGGTGGTTGTAGTTTCTTGGGGTCTGTAACTTTGAATACACAGAGAGTGTTCTGGTTCGTAGATTAGTTTATCCGGTTGGATAGGAGAACCGAGGTAAGCCAGTAATCGACACATATTGAGAAATACAACAAACAATTAGTATTGAGCTTATTTTTTCCTACCAACCCCAGGTACCAGGTTCCCCTTTAAAAGGACCAACAATATCACTCGTGATCCACCCTGCATAAAAATCTCCGGCTTGGGGTTGCACCTTCTCGTCACCAACGTAGCAAGCATCCATTGGTCTAGGATAGAAGCCGACATGACCTATGAGTTCCTCATAGGCTGGGAATATTTCAGTATAGTACCAGGCAACATTTTTAGCTTCGCGATCGCCGACCGTTAGGGTATAGTAATATGCCCGTCCCCTCCACTCGCAGTAAGTGGAGTGAGTACTCGGTGTGAAGTACTCGATCTTGATATCTTCCACGGGAATATAATAGTTGGGTGGATGACTAGTTTCTAGTGCTCTCTTGGCACGGTGGGTATCGGCAATGATTTCACCATTAAAAATAATCTTAATCTGCTTAGTTACATCTTCAACCCGGGGAGGTCGGGGATAGTCCCAAACTGATTCTTGACCGGGACCGGGGGGAATAGGTTTTGGTCGCATGAAAAACTCCTAGAGCGTCAATAATTCTAAATTCTAAATTCTAAATTCTAAATTCTAAATTTGTTTTGGTCAACAAGTATCTGCCAAGCGAATACCAGTGAACTGCCACCGGGTAGAAGGCGGGTAAAAGTTGCGATAGGTTGGACGAATATGAGACAAGGGTGTTACGCATGAACCTCCTCGTAATACCAGTCGATTACACATTAATTTGCCATTATATTCACCCACTATTCCCGCTTCTAGACGATAACCAGGATAGGGTTGATGGGTGCTATTTGTCCATTCCCACACATCACCGAATAGTTGGGCTGGTTGAGTATTTTCTGTTGCTGGAGCAGGGTGCAGCATTCCACTTTCTAATAAGTTTCCTTCTACTGGAACATTAGTAGTTGCTATTTCCCACTCAGCTTCAGTTGGTAAACGTTTACCTGCCCAACGGA
>NZ_JAAHHX010000721.1:0-1439 GCF_010672065.1 Moorena sp. SIO4A1
TCTTGCCTCTTGCCTCTTGCCTCTTGCCTCTTGCCTCTTGCCTCTTGCCTCTTGCCTCTTGCCTCTTGCCTCTTGCCTCTTGCCTCTTGCCTCTTGCCTCTTGCCTCTTGCCTCTTGCCTCTTGCCTTAAAAGGATAAGCTTTGTCAGTCACCCAAATAATAATTTCTATATAATATCCTCCAAAAGCTGCTCACTTTCTGACAGCCCAATAAACCCTTCTTGTTGTGCTTGTTTAGCTTTGATAGCTATAAGTTCCTCTTCTAATTCTAATAACCTTTCAAATTCTTCTATAGAAATAACAACAGCAACCTTACGTCCTTTTTTAGTAATTTGTATTGGCTCTCTTCGAGCTAAATCCAACAGTTCACCAAAACGGTTTTTTGCATCAGATGCTCCAAGGATTTTCATAACTTTTTAGGTAAAAATACTAGACATAAAGTCTAAAATAGCTATTTTAGCTAAAATAGTCAATAGCAGCCTGTGATGTAGGGTGGGCAGTGGTTCCCTTCGAGATGGTCAGCCTTTTAATTGGTATAAAGCACTGCCCACCTGCCTCAGATTGATTAGTTTCGGTGGATAATGATTGAAGTTACGGCAAGCGCTGTTATCTTTGTGAACAAAGTATTCCCGAAAAGTATGACGATTGAAGCCAATTTAACTAATTTGAACGAAAGTCTTGATAAGTCAAGGGAACAAGTTCACCTCAAACAAGACGAAACATTTCAATGGACAAAGCAGTGGTATCCAGTAGCTGTTGTTGAATTCCTTGCGCCATCTCGTCCTCACAAAATACAGTTACTGGGTAAAGAGCTAGTGTTATGGCGGGATGGGTCTGGTAAATGGCGTTGTTTTGAAGATTTTTGTCCCCATCGATTAGCTCCTCTTTCTGAAGGGCGTGTGGAGTCTGATGGAACCTTATTGTGTGCTTATCACGCTTGGCGTTTTGATGCTCAAGGAAATTGTGTTAGTATTCCTCAATCCCAAGACCAGGAGACTGAACTTAAAAACTGCTCGAATCCTAAATCCTGTGCTGTTGCCTATCCAACTCAGGAAAATCAAGGTTTACTCTGGGTATGGCCAGAATCGGGAACCAAGGCTCAACAGGAAAGTCAGTTGAGAAAACCCCGTTTAATTCCCGAACTAGAATCAGATTCCGATCGAGTAGTCAAGCTATTTTGGAATATCCGCGACTTGCCCTATGGCTGGGACTTTTTCATGGAAAATGTTGCTGATCCCGCTCACGTACCGGTTTCCCATCACGGTATTATGGGTAGTCGCTATGAAGATGCCAAGTATTATGATATGCCTGGTCTTAGGGAAATATCCACTCAAGAAGGATTTTCCTTTGCTATTAACCCCACCGTTGAAAAGGTAGCCGAAGCAATTCATGACTTTCAACCTCCCTGTCATATGAGAATTGTTACTAACTATAACGATG
>NZ_JAAHHX010000722.1:0-1438 GCF_010672065.1 Moorena sp. SIO4A1
TATGAAATGTGATTTAAGAGGTTGTCTGAGAAGTCTCATTTGCTACATCCAAGCCCCCTAAATCCCCCAATTCTGGGGGACTTTTACAAGCAAATGGACTCTTGTTCCCCCCAAAGTTGGGGGGTTAGGGGGGCAAAATTCAGTATAAAAAAACTTTTCAGATATCCTCTAAGAGTTCATAGCTAAGGCAACTCGATCAGGGCAACGAGTTGCTTGTCATCAATCAATGTAAAAACTAAATTTATTAAATTGTAACTATGAGTATTAAAGCTTGGCCTTTTTTAGTAAGCCGTAACCGCTATCTTGACTACAGAACAGTTGTCGCTCCTGATTTCATCTGTGATGCTAAGATTGCTAACTTACTGGCGAGAGTAACGGATGGAGATTTAACCGAACCAGGAAAAGGATTTATCAAGCAAATTTATGGAACAGAAGCCGGAAACTTTACCATAGTCTTTAGAATCATCCAAGCCACCGAAAAAGACCTTAACTCTAAAGAAGGAGATGATATCCTAAAAGATGAATTTGGTAGAAAAATTTATCTAATTGAGGGGGTGGTTATTCAGGGTATTAAGAGCAAAAACCAGGTTTCTATTTCCAATCAAAACCTTGAGGATGTTCATCAGCGACTGACAGAAGGTTACACAGAATTTTGGGAGCATATTGACCCCCATCCAGCCATTCCTTCCAGTATGCTTTCCTTAAGTAGTATGGATGATTCGAGTAGTCCTTTACTACTCGAAGAATTAAAACCATTCCAGGTTAACTCTAAACCTCAAAAGTCAGAGATTGAGCAAAAGGAAGATAATCCGATCATACCTAGGCAATCCCTAATTAATTTTAGAGTTATTATATTAATCGCCCTAGGAATCCTGGGGATGTCTTTTTTTACTGTAATTGTAACATCTATCTGGGGAATAAATAAAGAGGTATATCACTGTACTACTAGTGAGGAAATGCCGATAAAATTTGAGAGTAAAAATAACATCAGTGATGTTCTCAAGAAGCATCAAAAAAAGTATCGGAAGGCAACAATACTCCTTGAGGGTTCTTTTAAAGTCAAATCCAGTAAACAATGGCAATTTTTGACAAGGAGAAAAAAACTCGATAAATCTAACTATACGATTAACTTCAATCGAGATAAATTACAGCTACAAGATTATCCTCTTGACTTAGCAATCGATCAACTTGCCAAACAGCAAGTTGTTGAAGACACTATTATCAAGGCAAAAATTATAAACAGAAAGGAGTGTAACTAAAGTTGCAATCCCAGGAAATGTGCGTCTACCCAAATTGTCATGGAACTAGCACCGGATGATTAAGTTTACGTGAGGCATATAAAAGTGCTGCCTGCAAATCATTTGCCTCTAAATCAGGCATTTCTTCTAAGATTTGCTCAGCAGTAAGTCCAGCCGCAAACAAATCCAGTACATCGGAT
>NZ_JAAHHX010000723.1:0-1434 GCF_010672065.1 Moorena sp. SIO4A1
CGCTTTTCCCAAGCAGCAACTTCCTCTTTTAACATATCCTTCTTGGGAATACGTCGGTCAAGGCATTGTCGGGTTAAAACACTCAACTCAATTTCAGCCATATTCAACCAACTTCCATGCTTGGGAGTGTAATGAAACTCCAGCTTGTCAAGAATACGTCTCGCTTCAGCCGGGATAAAGGCTTTGTAAAGAGAGGCTCCAATGTGGGTATTGAGGTTATCCTGAACAATTCTGATTTTCTGAGCTTGGAGATAGCGTTGATCGACGAGATACTTCATCTGTTGAGCATAGTCAATTTGAGTGCGTTGGTCAGTAACTTCTACATGTCTCCAACCTATTAAAGGCTCAAAAAACATGATTTGATTACAAACTCCCTCTCGCGCTGTGTTCATAATCAAAACGTTCAGTCTGTCCAGGTTCTAAAGGTATTGGCTTTCGGGTTTCTGAAATTAACTGAAACGAGCTTTCATCAAAGCAAACCAAGGGATAATCAGGGTCATAGGCACGCTTTGTACAGTTGTAAAACCTCTTCCATTTGGCAGACAAATTCAGCATTGGCTTGAGGTGGAATCACCCAAGATTGGTTCAACCAAGGCTTAAGCTCGTTTTTTTTAAAACTTGTCGCACGCTTTCATGGGAAATGCTCTGTACATATCCCAATACCACCATTTGGTCTGCCAGTAGTCGTAATGTCCAACGCTTAGCTCCTGGGGGTGCTTTGGAGCAGGCGATTGCCACTAAATGAGCTTCTGCCTCTCCGTCTAACCGTCGCAGCTTTAATGACGACCTGGGACGAGGGTTGAGCGCATTCTCTAAGCTTTCTTCCACAAACCGTTGGCGAACCCTTTCGATGGTTCGGGTGCTGATATTGAAAGCCTCGCTAATGGCTTGATCTGTCCACCCCCCATCCGGGTGATTGACATCTGCTTTGAGCAGGATACGAGCATGATTGATTTTCCGGGCAGCAGCAATACCTTTTTGGGTTAATTGTTCTAGTTTTTGGCGTTCATCGAGAGTCAGGCCGACAATATATCGCTTGGCTGGCATAGTTTATGGGTTAGTAGATGGACTCTTCTACTATCCGTCAAAATGAGTTTGACAGACCACTAGGGTTCAAGCGAAGTTTCCACCCAAAGGGGCATAACGAGATGGATATCAACGGCTCACAAGCTGAGGTACTCCCGAATTGTGATGTCTCACAGCTAGAGGGTAATGCGTAACCAGAAGCATATACCGCATGATAATGGAACGTTAGGGAAAGAACTAACAGGTTGACGAAAGGAATCGTTGATCGAAGCGTCGTAATGATTGATATCCCTGTCAAAGCGGTAATGGGGATACTAGCTCCATGGGTTAATCCAGTAGATATTGGATAACCGGAAGAACTCCACGGACTCGGCGTAGAGACGACAACCATTAGTTCGCATCTCCTTT
>NZ_JAAHHX010000724.1:0-1433 GCF_010672065.1 Moorena sp. SIO4A1
ACTCTTTTCAGACGCTGACTTCAACTCTTCCGATCTTCAAAGTTTACCAGAAGAGGTAGGTGTCTGGTTACCATCATTACGTCCAGGAGTAGAAGAATGGCAGCAGATGCTTTCTAGTTTAGGACAGTTATATGTACAGGGAGTCAAAATAGATTGGCTTGGATTTGACAAAGATTATGCTCGTCAGAAGGTAGCATTACCGACATATCCCTTCCAACGAGAACGGTATTGGGTAGAAACCAAAGTAAACGGAAATCACCAGCATAGTTCTTGGACATCAGAAAATAGTAATACCGCGATCGTTAACCTGCTAAGTCAAGGAGAAACGGCAACCCTAGCGCAACAACTGGAACAAGCAGCAAAGTTTTCACCAGAGCAGCTTAAACTTTTACCCGAAATATTAGAAGTACTAGCTAAACAACATCAGCAACAATTAGCAGCAGCAACGATTAAAGATTGGTTCTATCAACTACAGTGGCAACCTTTGCTTCAGACTCAGTCCCAAACAAGCATCAAACCGAGTCATTGGTTGATTTTTGCCGATAATACGGGGGTCGCGGAAAAATTAGCCCAAACATTGCAAGAGCAAGGACATGAATGCAGCCTAGTTCATCGAGCAGACAACTATCAACAACTAGCTGCAGGAAGATATCAACTCAATCCCTCTGCTCCTGAAGAATTTGAACAACTCCAAAAAGCCATTCTAGAAACCAGTCAACTGTCCTTATCAAAGGTAATTCATTTGTGGAGTTTAGATGCTCCAGCTACAGAAGATTTAACCCTTGACAGCTTAGAGCAAACTCAACTGTGGGGATGTGGTAGTGTCTTGCACCTATTACAAAGTGTGCTCAAAACTACCAATGTTCCTCAACTATGGCTAGTCACCAGGGGCGCTCAGTCAGTATTATCTAACACGGAGAAACTAACAGTAGCTGCCTCACCCTTGTGGGGATTAGGTAGAGTAGTGTCACTGGAACATCCGCAACTGTGGGGAGGACTGGTAGATTTAGAGCCGCAAACACCAGAAGAGGAAGTAGAAAAGCTACTGCAACTGTTAGTAAACAACTCAGAAGAAGACTATCTAGCCCTACGAGGAGAACAAACCTATGTAGCTCGTTTAGTGCAGCAATCTCCTCAATCATCCGAGCAACCACTATCATTATCATCTGATGCTACTTACTTGATTACTGGAGGACTGGGAGCTTTAGGGTTACATACAGCCCAATGGCTAGTAGAAAAGGGAGCCAGAAATATTGTGTTAACTGGGCGTAGTGCTCCATCAGAAACAGTACAAGAAATCACAGAATAACTAGAACAGGCAGGTGCTCAAGTTAGGGTTTTGTTAGGGGATATCTCTGTTGAACAAGACGTAGCTCAAATTATTGAAGAAATTCAGATATCTTTACCTACACTCAAGGGGGTTATTCATGCAG
>NZ_JAAHHX010000725.1:0-1433 GCF_010672065.1 Moorena sp. SIO4A1
TCCTCCATTCTGCTGCTGAATTTTACGACAGAATGGATGAAAATTCCATAGCATCGCCATGGAGCGAACGGATAACTCAGCGGCCTCCCAAGACCCATGAAAATCTTGCATGGCATAGAGTGCTCGGTCGAGATAGTTCATGGGGCGATCCACCTGATTACTGGTGCGATAGGTCTCAGGAAAGTCAAAGGCTCTCTGGAAAAATAGAGATTTTTCTCTGAGTCGTTGTACCCGGTCATGGATGGCGTTGGGAAGATCCACCGATTGTGTCCATTCGAGAAAACGACGCAACCGTTGAGCAAATTGACGTTTGCCAGTAGCGTGATAAATATGCCAAAGCTTGTCGGTTAAGCAGGTGCGTAAATCAGGCTTAGAGCGACACCAATCACGCACTTTAATCACCTCATGTAGAAAGCACAAAATCCAGGTGATGCCAGGGAATAGGGTTTCCCAGGCTCGACGAGTCGCGTCCCATCCATCCGTGGTGACCGTCTCAGGGCGATAGTCAGGGACATGGTCGCTCATCTCTTGCTCAAAGTCCCCATAAGCCGCTTGCAAGTCCTCGTATCCAGCCGTTGGGCTTAGGCCACTGCCCACAATACAGCCTTTAGCCGCGGTCACGGCCCAATAGATACGCTCTCCTTTATGACTACAATGCTTTTCATCGGCCACTAGATGGGGGGGAGCGAATCGTCTGTTTTCAACGTTGTTCCGACAATCGATGCTCGGCCCAGAGATTGACACAACCGATACCAATGCATCTCCGAGCGACCCAAGACGTAAGCAATCCCATCATAGGAGATGCCATGCTTTCGCAAATACATCGCTTTGCCCGCTAGTTCAGACGTTTCACTCATATAAGGCGTGACGAAATCGGGACGCAGTTGATAGGCCGTTTTTTGTTTGGGAAGATAAATACGACGGGTTTTCAGGTGCTGGCGAGCTGAGGTCACCCACCCATGAAACCGATATCCCTCCTCAATTCCCTCGGGGAACAGCTCCGGATAGCTGGCTATTTGCTCGTTCAGGTACTCTCGGTAGGCCTCACGATCCTCAACCAACTGGTCATAATCAAGGGTATCGGCGATGGGCAGGCAGATCGTTCTATCCCCTGCTGTCCCTCGTTGCTTGCGTTTGGCCATCATACTTGGCCTCCAAACTCGATGACCTTATGATATCCAAACAAACTTAGTTGGAACTAGCATTAATTGAGTTCCGTCAGTATTGTTATCACCATCAATAAATGACGCAATATCATCTGGCAGAGCACCTAAGTCGACCAATTCTGAGAGGTTTAGGGTCAAATCGCTCGCATAGGAAAGCGTTATGTCCTTACTCCCTTTATCATTGTCTCGCACTAAGAATTTGATGTCGCCTAAGGATTCAAGTTTAGAACGAATATTTGTTGGGAGAAGACTTCCAGAAAGATCATA
>NZ_JAAHHX010000726.1:0-1432 GCF_010672065.1 Moorena sp. SIO4A1
TGGCAAATCCAACGGTTAACCGCAACATCCGCTCTGGGACAACCTTGAACACTGACTGGCTATCATACCTATACTCCCTGTAGTTTGTCAAGTACGATTTATACCAAATTAGATGCGATTACCCTGCAATAATCAGTGCACTTTCCTACCAAGCAATCTTAGGTACTATGACCTTAAATGGTTCGATGAATCCTCAAGGTTTTCTAACTTATAGAAAACCAGTTTTAGCACCATCATTATGGCCTGGCGCTGTGGTAATTATGGATAATTTTCCCACCCATAAAAACCAAAAAGTTGTAGAAATATTATCTACAGTTGGAGCTAGCGTTTTCTTTTTACCTCCTTATTCTACCGATTTTAATCCGAGGGAAAAATTTTGGTTTATTTTGAAATAATATTTACGTTCATTAGTCCCGATGACTAGAGATGAGTTAGAAAAAGGTCTAGTTGATTGTTGTGATTATTTGACTAAAGAACAAATTAAAAAACTTTTTTATTATTGTTGTTATTGTAACTAAGTTAAGTGCAAACCGCTATATGTTACCATTATGTCCTAACTATCCCTTTTTTGGCTATATAAGTAATCTAGCCCTTAGACCTCGTTGATAATACTTTCGTGTCTTGATGCAGTCGCTCATGGGGGAAACCACGGCAGTTGCTCATGGGGGGAACCCCCAAGACCGCACTGCCTCCCCAAGACCGCGCTGCATCGCTTATTAGGATGCGCGTCTCATTAATTCGGTTACTAATTCTAGACAAACATCTTTGAAGTTAACCCAGGTTTGACCATATAAACCAACGTAAAAACTGCTATGTCTTCTCTCCAATCGGCCAGATTATTTTACACGAACCACATAGTTTTGGATTCCTTTACGTTTAATGTTATGACCTTGAATAGTTGCAGAAGTATAAGCTATAGTCATCAATAAAACTAGATAAATAAAGCGTTTACCTTCAACGTTAGTCTTTTCTAAATTATAACCACCTGTCTTAAAATCTCTAAACATTTCCATGCCTCGCTTCGCTCGCCAGGCTTCGCCAACGAATCAAATCTTTGTTTGTAAGCTGAAATAGCCGAATTTAAGCTATCCAAATTTGTCAAAATAAACCATCCTTCTTTTGGGGCTACTCCGTTAAGTTTACGTTTCCATTTAGCGGCAACATTAAAACTTATAAAACCACGATTATTCGTGACTTTAATTCCTTTAATAAATAAAGACACTCCAGGTACTAGACCTAAATCATTTAATTTAATCCAACTATTTTTTTGATATTCAACTAACTCATTCTTTTTTAAACGCAAACGGCTTTGTTGCATGAATGATGAAGGGGTCAAAATGCTCCCCCTCTCAGGAGCAGTTTTAAGCATTATGGGCATAGCTATCAGGCATACCCAAATGGGTCATAGGATTGAGGGCAGCACAAGCAAGTA
>NZ_JAAHHX010000727.1:0-1430 GCF_010672065.1 Moorena sp. SIO4A1
TAGCCTATCGGATCCTGGCAATACCTTCAATAGCAGTAAGGCAGGCAATCAGGTAGATCCCACCATTCCCCTCACCCCCCAGAGTCCACCCTACTTTCAGGGACGTTTTAGCAATGGTCCGATCTGGGTAGATTTTGTAGCAGATTCTCTGGAAATAGACCTAAAGCCATCTACTGACTTGTCTGTGGTGTTACCGGATTCGCCGATACTTTCTCCAATCACTATCACTCCCGATGGCCCTAGAGTGAGTTTTTTCTTCAATGGTGCGACGACTAATCAAAGCGTAAACTTTGCTTTTGGTGGTTCTCAAGCTGGATTAGCTGGCCTTGGTGAATTCGGGGCGTTGTTACCAGGATTACTCACCCAAGTCGCAGGGTTTACCAATGACCTGATTGTATCTGATCAGATCGCTGACCCCAACGCCCTCTATATTCTGTGGTCGGGTGCCAATGATTACCGGAGTGTAGACCCTCCTAATCCTACTCAGGTCGTGGGCAATATACAGACAGCAGTGAACTCCCTGTATAACTTTGGTGCTCGCAATTTCCTAGTGCTTAACTTACCAGATTTGGGAAAGATACCTCGATCACTGAGGCTAGGTAGTTTATTATCGACTGGCTTCACGGATTTGACCGACCAACATAACTCTCTGTTGGACTCCACCGTTAACGTTTTGAGCCAATCCTTAGCTGACATTAACCTGATATCCTTAGATGCCAATAACTTATTTAATCAGGTTTTGACCAATCCTGGAAACTTCGGTTTCACAAATGTGACGGGAACGTGCTTAGATGAAGCAACGTTTATTGCTTGTGCTAATCCAGACGAGTTTGTATTCTGGGATAGCATCCACCCAAGCACAGCTAGCCATCAGATCCTAGCGGAATCTACAATAGCATTACTGAAGTCCCAAGACAACGATGAGTCTAAGTCTGTACCAGAACCAGTGTCTTCTGCCTCCTTAGGAGTGATAGGGCTTGCCTGGTTGTTTCGGAAACAGTTGAATCAATCCTTTTAGATAATATCATCTATTATAACACAGTGGCAGCTTTCCGAGCTGTCACCGTTGATCCTAAATTGATACTTAATAGTTTGATACTACTATTGGTAAATTCTATGGGTAAATTTCTGTTAATCTTATCTGCGATCGCTTGCCTGTCTCAGACTGCTATAGCTCAGGCACAATCAAGGCGTTGGGTCAGAGTGATGTCAAATGCTCAGACAGGAAATATCCACTACTTCGATGTCGATTCTTTGGTCAGCACCACTGATAAAATGGGCAATCCCATCCACTCCTTTGATAGTAGAATAGTATTTGGTAATCCTCTCGAACCAGGAGTGTATTCTGCCATTATCACGGTTCAAGTTAATTGCCCTGAGCGTTCCATACGTACATTGCGTTTTGAACAATACGATTCCCAGGGTAGTAA
>NZ_JAAHHX010000728.1:0-1430 GCF_010672065.1 Moorena sp. SIO4A1
ATAATATTTCCGACTTCTGCTAGCATCAGTTCTGGTGCAATCAAATCTACTCTGGATAACTCCCAATCTTTACGGACAGCCAGAGCCTGTTTGGTTAATGGCTCCACAAAAAACCACTTAGCAACAACGCTACTGTCAATCACCAACAGCATTATCGGTTCCGGTCTTGATTAATTTGCTCCACTGAATCAGGCATAATACCAATTCGGGCAAAGATTGTTTCTCTAGTGCGATCAATTCCTTCGAGAAGCTCTGCTGACGGTCGCTGGGAGAGTCGCACAGACCGCTCCAATAACACCAAAATCTGTTGATTGACAGAACGGCGTTCTCGGGCAGCCATTGCTTTGATCTGTTGGTAAAGCTCTTCAGGAATATCTCGTAGACTTAAATTGGCCATGGTTTTCACTAATGTTTACACTAGTATGATAGCATAGTGATACCAAACCTATGGACAAAACAGAGTACGGATTATCTCAGTCCGGCGGACGCGAAAAGAAGAGGTAGCCATTTATGAAAGCAACAGAATTTGATGCCAAATTCGATCAGGGGGAAGACATTACTGAATTCTTAGACCTTGTCTTGATGCAAAGCGCGAGTGGGGGAAACCCCCAAGACCGCGCTGCATCGCTTCCCATGCTAAACGTCCTGGATATGAGCAGAAACGAGTTAATGTTGATTTCCCAACTTGGATGATTGAAGCATTAGATCGGGAAGCCAAACGATTGGGGGTCACCCGTCAGTCAATTATTAAGGTATGGCTTGCTGAACGACTTGAACAGCTATCGTCTTAAAAACCTTTATATACAAGAGTTCAGAGCCGCTACGCGAACGCACTAGACGGGATGCGATGAAGCGTTCGCAAAGCGTGGCCTACGGCCTCAGCTTCCGCGCTTATGCGATCGCTTGATCCTCTAGAGTGCGTTATGGGCAGTAAGCTGTTGTGCATTTAATACTGTATTAGTGGCTGAAATCAAATAAAAAAGATAGATTACAGTGTGCTTTTGCCTTTTGCCTTTTGCCTTTTGCCTTGCTAAAACCAATTTTAAATGCGTTTTCGCTTATATCAAATATATCACTTCGGCTTTGTGAGCATCACGCGCCAAAAAACAAAAGCAATTAAGGATGCATAACCTAATACTGTTAGCCACTCCTGCAAAGTTCCCATACCAAATAAAACTGTGTTATCCATAAATACAGAATAAATATATAGTAATTATTATACTCATATTGAATGGTCTAATCCTGAAACATCAGAGTAACAAGTCATCCCTCACACTCAGAGGGCTTTTGCTGTTGCTCTTCCAAAAACAGCTCTACAGCCCGATTAAACTCTTCCGGCTCTACTAAAAAAGGCCAATGATTGCCAGGAACTTGACGAATAGTTAATTTTTTTAAATAAGTTTTATAGGGTTTTAGTTGCCCATCGGCAC
>NZ_JAAHHX010000729.1:0-1430 GCF_010672065.1 Moorena sp. SIO4A1
CTTCTGCTTCTCCATCCTCCCGATCTTGCCTCTTTTATCCCGATCTTAAGTTTTTTCCAACTTTTAAGTCAATCCTATTCCAGTTAAGAAGCTGCTTCCGTAAACATGATGATGTGTAATTCACGGATATCACCAATTTAAAATTTTTAAATTTCAGGTGAAATTTCAGTAATTATCTCTAGGCAAAAGCAGCTTAAATGAAGCAATCCTAGATTAGGACAATAACAATAGTTTAACTAGAAGAGTTAAAACCAGCGAAAAATTAGGGTGCGATCGCTTTAATCTGTTTTAGGCAAAGCTTAAAAGCGATGCAGTGGCCTCATGGGGGTTTAACCCATGAGCCACTGTATCAAGACAAGGTCTGCTCGCACAAAAAATAGCACTACTAATTAAGGAAAAAGCCGTGTTCTCACTAGGGAGATTTACTGACTAACTATGGGGGGTTATCACTTGCATAAAGCACAATCAATTGGGCACACACCGTGCGCCCATAAAGTTTATTTGTGTTTCAGTTTATTTGTGTTTTAATTCCTATCCTTTGAGTAATCTCTCGATACCGGATTTGTCTATAAAAACGTCTTTAGTTTAATTTCTCAATTCTCATTATTCATCGCGGCCAGTCATGCAATCTTTATTGAACTATCTCCAAGCGATCGCACCCGATTTGGGCTCAAAAAGTCTACCCTATCCTCTAGGAAAAAGTTTTCCTTCCCAGTTTTTTCCCCATACACTGATTGGCAGTTTGATGTTAGTCAGTGCGATCGCAGGTTACGCGACTCCAGTATGGGCGGTTTCCCAACTCCAGTTGGTGAAACTTGCTAATAATGCTGATGGTGATCCCATTACAGAAGTTCCATCAGGACAAGAATTTATCTACACCATCAGAGTCTCCTGTAGTGGGGATGAAGACTGCCAGGATGTGGTGATTACTGACCAACTCCCTCCTCAAATTGATTGGTCTTCTGAAAATGTCAGCATCCTTCCTGGACGTCCTGCTACTGTCAGCTATGACGAGGATACAGGACTGGCTACCGTTGAGTATAATTCACCCATTCCAGCAGGTTCCCCTGTCAACTTGGAGATTCGAGTCCAGTTTCCCCCCGGTACGACTGTAAACGATATAGAACCAACTAACCTAGCCGAAGGGACAAGTTCTAATACCGAGAATGCCACCTCCAATGCTCTAAACATTAACTCTGATATCGATTCAAACGCTGCGTTAAACAAGTGGACATTGGAGAAAAATCGGGTGATTCCTAGCACTGGTGATCCGGCTCTTGATTCACCAGTAACCTATGAACTTAAGCTTTGCCATGGCCAAGATATTGAGGGTGGTCTCGACCTATAAAATGTAATTCTGCAAGATATTCTTCCATCTGGGGCAAGTTTTAATAGTGCTAATAATGGGGGTAACCATAACTCAGGGATTG
>NZ_JAAHHX010000073.1:0-30221 GCF_010672065.1 Moorena sp. SIO4A1
ATCCCCCTAGTCATACCTCTCCTGTTTCAGGAGGCTCCTCCTAGGAACGAGCCGCACTCCCACATCGCCTTTCGGCAAAGCCGACGCTACGCGAACAGGAAAATCCCGACGGCTCCATTGAAATCTCTAGGGATTTCGTATCCGCAACGTGGACATTGAAAATTCTTAGAACTACCAAGTTTTCTATGAATGTGTCCGCACTTTGTACAAGTCTTGGAGGTATATTCCTCTGTTATCCTCACTAATTTGGAACCATAACGGTTGCACAAATGCTCTAAAATCTGAGAGAACTGATAAAAAGCCCATGTCATCATCGCCCTAGCTGTCTTGCTTTTTAGTTTTCGCTTCTTTTTGACAACCATCTGCGACGTCTCAAAGGTAGGTAAGACGATCACATCGTAGTTTCTTGCCAAAAACGATGCTACTTGTTTGTGCAATTCAGTTCTCAGACTTCTGATCTTAGTTCTGAGTCTTTCCATAGCTATCCTTAGCTTGTATCGGCGACGTTTGTGTGTGCTTCCTTTTGATTTGTCATGCTCACTTTTTAACTTATCTAGATGGGAACAAAGTTTAGCTATTCTCTGAAAATCATTATTTGCGAACTCCAAGAAATCCGTGCCGTCAAACCCAGTCATGAACGTCCTAACTCCAGGATCTAAAGCTATCACTTTCTTGGTTTCAGTAGGCTCAATGTCAAACTCTACTGGAAAGTGCGCGAACCATCTCCCTTTGTTATAAGTAAGTTCAGTAGAACCATCAGTTAGTACACAGAAATCCTGACCTTTGAATTCGGGTTTTGGCAGATGTTTGGTTTTGGAAACCATCCACCGGCCAGCCTTGTAAGCCGTAGGGTCAAACTGGATCGTCAGATGATGATCTCGCACGCTACGAAATTTACCTATTTTTAATCCAGCTTGTGGGTTTGGCAAAAGGTTCTTCCCTTTCCCAACAGACTTCGGTTGTTTGGCGGTCTCTTTCCACGCCGTATAAGCCTCCATTGAAGCGTTATCTAAAATTTTGGAGACGTTTAAATCTCTGCACCACTGCGGAATAAGTCCGGATTGTTTCAACCAAGTTCTAAAGCCATGTTTTCCTCCTTTCTTTCCGACTTTTGTGTACCCCTGGTTCCGATTGAGCTGCTCGATCGATATGTTATAAACCTTGCGAACAGCAGAAACCCATTTTTTCCAGATCTTCTCAAGTTCTTTGCTTGGGTAAACTCGGTAACTCACTGTCTTCAAGGATTTTTCCCTTGTACTTCCTGAGTCCGTAGAGCCTACAACTGAAGACGTGGATAATTGCGAGAACATCTTCAACCATCTCTTGTTCTGGGCTGAGGTTCTTTTCGTCGAGAACCAATATTTTAGTTTGGAATTTAGAGCACAACCATGAGATAAGATCGAATCCAAAGCGACAGAGCCGATCTTTGTGGGCAACGACAATATACTTGCAAGTGCCGCTGAGAACTCTGTCCAATAGGGAGTGAAGACCTTTTCTTTTGAAGTTGAGACCGCTGCCGATGTCTCGGATGACTTCTGCGTCTGGGTAACGAGACTTAAGAAACTGTACTTGTTGATCGAGATCATCTCTTTGAGAGCGGCTTGAAACCCTTGCATATAGGATTGCTGCTCTTTCGTCTCTATCTGTTTTTTTTGTTGAAATAGAGACAACTGAGTCAAGATTGTATCTTCTTTGTCCTCCAGGGGTTTTAATTCCTTGGATTTTGCCTTCGTCAAGCCACCTTTCAAGTGTCCTGGTACTGACCCCGAGCCTGGTAGCAGCGACTCGGGGAGGAACATATTTAATTTGTTCATTCATTGACACATCTGGTTCAGTACACTGACATTATCGAACAAGATGTCGAAAAATGTCAAATATGTCGGGAAAAATATTTATCAGGACTTAACTCCTTTGGAAGTGCTTCAACCCTCCATCGCTGCTCTAACCCAAGCCTATCTTACCGCTTTTCCCGGGATTGAGTCGGCTCGTCCCAACTGGCTTAAACGAGTAGTTCAGTTTACCGGTTTGGCACTGATTCACCAAATTCAGGCAATGATTTACTATCAGAAATCCTTCGACAATACTGGAATCTGTATGCTCCAGGTTGCCAAAAGTCTACTCTGCCGACCACAACAATCTGTGCCAACAGTTTTTGGGATCTCAGAATCAGAACTGATATCAAATCCGGTAATCCCCTAGAAAGGGTGCATCTCAGTTTTGCAATTAGGCAAAAATTCCGGCGAAAATTCCCACACTTCCCGCGCCCCCGCCCCACACTACCCACACTTACCACACTACCCACACTTACCACGCTACCCACACTTACCATCTTTTTTACAAATATGAGATGCACCCGGTATATTTACCGTCTTCAAGAAAAATTCATCAAAAATTTTTAGCTCTGTCAGGATTTTATGAAAAACTCGTGAAAGTTGTATTAGTCATTCATCCGGGATTACACAGAACACTAATTGACCAAGGTCACTGCTCATAAATGAGTAATACTAAATGGTTACTTATATGGTAACGATATAAAATTATAAATGGGGAATTTGTATCCATTTTTTTTTACCACAGGTTAATTTCCGACGATTTTAAATATACCTATTACTCCGTAAAAATTTAATTGAGGGCTAAACTAGGCTTTTCTATACTAGGCACCCTTAACCAAGGCATTAGGAATCAATAATTAAAACCTAAAACCTTACTATAACCCTCAACCCAAAATTCAAAGAGTCATAAAAATTCTGACATTGCCTGAATCAAGGGCAGAGGAGCCGTACGTCTAGGTACGGTAAAAACCTAGGGTGTTCATAGGATTGCGAAACTTTACACACAATTCCTACATAGTTAAAATATACTCTCTAAAAAATGACGATTTAATCGACATTATAATTCCTATTATATCATGATGCAGTCAAGGTTAAAGACTTCTTCCCAGGCAGGGTTTATCAATGAAGCTGCTGTAGTCCAGTTACCGATCCGCCTGAGCAGACTCGAAGCAATAGAATTTAAAGAAACCTGTGATCAGCTTCTCCAAAAACCTTATTGTCCTAAGCTTATCATTGCTGACTTGAGTCAGACAGGGTTTATCGATAGTAGCGGAATTGGTGCCTTAGTCAGGAATCACAAAATCACTCAGGAAAACGGGGTCTCACTAATACTAAGGGGTATAACTCCTCCAGTTATGGCTGTGTTGGTCATGACTGGGCTAGACAAAAAATTAATTCTAGACCCCCTAGATAACCTAACAACAATAGCTGTCAATTGGTCAAAGGCTCAGTTACCCACAACTCACCCATCTACAAGCTCTTGGGCTAAGCGATGCTTAGACATAGTGGGGGGAATAGTAGGTTTAGGAATTACTGCCATATTATTTATTCCCATTGCGATCGCGATTAAACTCGACAGTCCTGGCCCAATCTTCTTTAGTCAAATTCGCTGTGGTTGGATGGGTAAAAGATTTCGGATCTGGAAATTCCGCTCGATGTATACTGATGCTGAAGCCCAGAAAGATAGCGTTCAAAATCAAGCTAAGGATGCCAAGATATTCAAAAACGAAAATGACCCTAGAATCACCAGGGTGGGTCGGTTTTTGCGGAAAACTAGTTTGGATGAACTACCTCAGTTCTGGAATGTCATTAAAGGTGAAATGAGTTTGGTAGGTACTAGACCACCGGTACCTAAGGAAGTGGAAATCTATGAGGTTCCCGAGTGGCAACGGTTGAATGTTAAACCGGGAATGACTGGAGAGTGGCAGGTGCATGGGCGATCGCAAGTTCGGGATTTTGCAGATATAATTAAACTGGATTTACGCTACCAACGAAACTGGAGCTTAATGTATGACATTAAGCTCATTATCAAAACAATTTTTATCTTGTTGTCGAAAAATAATGGAGCCGTTTAGGCTCAAAAATATCTTGGTAAAATTCCGGATACAAATTAAATCTAATGGTAAATAGATTAGAGTATTCTCTAGCAATAGGTTTTCCATTAAACAAGCATGAAAGTTGCCCTAGTTCATGATTATCTAACGCAAAAGGGTGGAGCAGAACGGGTATTTGAACTGCTTTGTAAGCGCTTCCCTAGTGCTGATGTGTTCACATCCTTGTATGATGCCCAGAACACCATTGACCTAGGTGAGCGCCTAGTGCATACCACCGGACTTCAGAACATTCCAGGGTCAACGAAATACTTCAGACTCTTGGCTCCGTTTTACTATCCAGCTTTTCGAGCCTTGGATTTAGAAAATTACGATTTGATTATCAGTAGTTGTTCAAGCTTCGCAAAGGCGGTCAAGAAAAAATTAGGAGCCAAGCATGTTTGCTTTTGCCACAATGTCACCCGTTTTTTGTGGGATACGCAAACTTACCTCAAGGAGTATGGAGAATATAGAGCGTTTTCTCCTGTAATTGATAAAGTCTTCCAATTGATCAGAAAAGTAGACCTGGACTATGCCCAGGAGCCGGACATTTACATTGCTAACTCGACCACTGTCGCTCGGCGTATCCAGAATATCTATGGTAAGCCAGCCATGACGGTCAACTATCCAATTAATAGCCATAAATTTGTGTTTTCCGACCAAAAGGAAGACTTTTACCTAGTATCATCTCGTTTACTGGGTTACAAGCGTATCGATCTGATTATCGAGGCGTTTAATTGGCTAGGCTGGCCCTTATTAGTATCTGGTGATGGTCCAGAGCGAGAGCGTCTAGAATCTAAAGCTTTGGACAATATTCGATTCTTGGGATACGTCAGCGATAAACAGCGTTGTCATTTGATGGCAAAAGCTCGTGGGGTGATCGTGGCGGCTTTAGAAGATTACGGTTTAGTGCCAATCGAAGCCAACGCCAGTGGTACCCCAGTAATTGCCTACGGTGCAGGTGGTGTTTTGGATACTCAGATACCAGGGACGACAGGGGTGTTTTTTCAACGGCAAACACCGGAAGCACTCCAAGCTGCACTACTTGAGGCTAGGGAAATTCCCTGGAATTATGCCAAAATCCGAGACCATGCCCTGAGTCATTTCACTGAAGACGTTTTCTTTAACAAAGTTGGGCAAATTATTGATAAAACCGTCAGCGGGCAGCCTGTTAATTTGAGCTATTCCTTTCCCCATTCAACCAAGGTTCCCACTTTAGCTACGTGACAGGATAGTGGCTGGACTGATTTTAGATTTTAGATTTTGGATTTTGGATTTTGGATTTTTTCGTTGATTTCTTTGGATTTATACTGGTCGATACTCCAAAATCATCAGATCCAATCTGGTGGACTAATCAATATAGTCCTGCTCGGGTGACTGCTGATGGGTAATAGATAATATCATGTCCGGTTGACTACTTCTTTTTATACCCTTTCTCTAAAAGGGATGCAACCTATGATTGTCGGTTCATTGGTAATGGGTAATGGGTAATGGGTAATCAGGCTCCAAGTCCTAATTTCCCATTCCCAAAAGGTAGGTAAAATTTGTTGCAGGTATCCTGGATAATTTTACTGACCAAATATTTTTCATACTTCAAGGGCAATTTTTCAAGGGTTAATGGTTAATTTTAAATTAACTTTAATGAAAATCAAAATAACACAACCCTAGGGAAGATTAACAACGTGATTAACCGAATTTTATCTAAACCGATTACTAATCATACCGGGACTAGTTTAGACTTGATTCACTGGACTTGATATCAATTAAAAATCCAATCCAAACTTGTCAATCATTAATCTAAAATCCCATGAAGGAACTTGATTTAAACGGAGCAGCTGAAACAGATGCAGGGTATGGCCAACTGTTGGCAGTTTTGTGGCGCAGACGCTTGTGGATTATAAGTGTACTGTTGACAAGCTTGCCGATTGCCTTCTATCTCACTCTGAAGAAAGAGCCGACTTATATCAGCTCTCTACAGCTGTTGGTGGAGCCTAATTATATAGATAAAACACGAGGAATCGAGAGTCAGTTTACTGAGTCCACTGTTGATATCGATTATGCTACTCAGTTACAGCTGATGCGTAGTTCTGAATTGATTCAACGAGCAGTGGATTTGCTTCGTGATGACTACCCAGATATCACAGTCGGTGATATTAGAGGCTCCTTAAGATTAGCTCAAGTACTGCAGGGTAAAACCGAAACTAAGGTATTTCAAGCGGTCTACACAAGCAATGACCGGATTAAAACTCAAAAAGTACTGCAAGCTATTCAAAAGGTTTATCAAGATTACAACCTAGAGCAGCAGGAAATGCGGTTGAATAAAGGTCTTGCTTTTATCAATCAGCAGTTGCCAACAGCTCGTAATAATCTTGAGCAAGCTGAGCAACGGCTAGAGCAGTTTCGCAAGAGCAAAAACCTGATTGATCCCTCACAACAAGCTCTAGCTGTCAGTCAAACTCTGAATGGGATTGAACAGGAGCGCCGAGCCATCCGCGCTCAGTACATGGAAACTCAAACTCGCTACCAGGCTGTTCAGCAAAAACTGGCTCGTTCACCGCAAAATGCCTTGACATCGTCCCGCTTGAGTCAATCTGGGCGCTATCAAAATTTGCTCAATGAAATCCAAAGAATAGAACTGGCTTTGGTGGAGCAAAGTCGGATTTATACTGAAGCTCATCCTAGTATTCAAAAATTAATTGAACAGCGTCAGAGTGTGTTTGCGCTCTTGCAGGAAGAGACTAGACGGGTTTTAGGGCAAGTTCCGACTCAACTGGTTACCACTGGAAGTAACCTCCTGACAGAAGGACAGCTCGGTGGTGTTGATATCAATCTGGTCAACGAACTGATCACCTCGCAAATTAATCTAGTGAGTCTACAAACTCGTGATCAAGCCCTGGCCAAAACAGAGCAGGAAATCCGTATCCAACTCAGGGAATTTCCAGCCCTGATTGCTCAGTACAATCGTCTACAACCGCAAGTAGCCATTCAACAAAATACTCTGCAGCAGCTACTACAAGCACGGCAGGAGTTAAGCATCGAATTGGCTCGGGGGGGATTTAACTGGCAAGTTGTAGAAGCACCTTTACCGGGCTCGAAGACCGGTCCTAATATGACCCAAGACCTATTATTGGGTGCAGTGGTTGGGTTATTTCTCGGTGGTGTGGCTGCCTTTGTGCGGGAAGCCATGGATGATGGAATTCATACCTCTGATGATCTGAAAAATCAAGTGGCTCTACCCTTGCTAGGTATGATTCCAGAATTGCCAGAGGGTAAAATCAGTAAACCTGTTCTGAATCTTAGCTTGAGCCAGTCCGAGAAAGCACTTCCGATGATGGAACTGTTGGGATGGCGACCATTTCAGGAAGCACTGGACATGATTTATGTGAATATCCAGTTGCTCAATTCTGGTTCTGAGTGGAAATCCCTGATGGTTACGTCAGCGCTATCTGGTGAGGGCAAGTCAACTCTGGCGTTGGGTTTAGCCTTGAGTGCTGCTCGTTTACATCGACGAGTACTGCTAATTGATGTAGATATGCGCCGTCCGAGGTTGCACCAACAACTTGGCCTCTCCAATCAGGAAGGACTTTCTACTTTATTGGAAGATGATACTGCTACACCCAGCCCAGTTAGTATCTCACCTTTGGGGTCAACCATTGATGTTTTGACTGCTGGACCAACCCCAATTGACCCAGTTAAGCTGTTGGGTTCTAAACGGATGAAGAACTTAATGGCAGAGTTTCAGCAGACCTATGATCTGGTGTTGCTGGATACTCCCCCAGTGTTAGGTATGGTGGATGCACTCCAAGCAGCATCTTTGTGCCAAGGTGTGCTGATGGTAGGACGCCTAGAGCGAGTTACTCAATCTCAACTCACCCAGGCTACTGCTATACTCAGGAATTTAAACCTGATTGGAATCATTGCTAACGGGGTCAAGAGTTCTAATCAGAACTACGCTTACTATGGTTCGCGAAACAGCCATGGTGCTATTGAACCAAAGCAGCCTGTATCTGATCTTCCAGTGTCTCCACAACTAGAGCGTCAGTTAAGCAATCATGTCAAGTCTCGTTGAATTTTTTGGTTAATTGCTAATTGAAACTTGCTCATTAACAAGTTTCAAGTTTCAATTAACGAACACCTGAGAATGATACGTATTAAACCTGAGACTATCTAACCTTTGACTTTTGATTTTCGTGAAATGGAGTAACTATTGATGACGACTTCCAGAATCATACTAACAACCTCCAAAATCTCAATCCTAGATATCGATGATGAGCCAGAAGCACTCAGTTCTTTGCCTCCCTGCAAGCTCAAGTGGCGACAGAAACAGTTGTGGGTACTCCCTATCAAAAAAAATGAACAGCATTATTTACCTCCATTGCAAAGTCAGTCCTGGTTAAGTAATTGCTTGCAACGCTCGTCGGTAGGGCTGGTTTGTATCGACCCCAATCTGGGTGAAACAGGGTTAAAAGTTTGGACCAATGCCTGTGAGCAAGCGAAGAAGAAAGCTGTTCTAAGGGTACCGTTCAACTCAGAATTGTCTAGTAGGGAAAAACTATTCCGATCTCGACTAAGGCGGGTGATGGATTCGAGTTTAGCTGCTCTATTGCTACTGATTCTGAGTCCAGTGCTCCTGGGATTGATGTTGCTGATAGCGATTTTTTCACCAGGACCAGTCTTTTCTCGGCAATTGCTGGCTGGAGAACGGGGTAAGCTGTTCCAAGTGATTAAATTTCGCACTGAAGCTATACACAAAGGCAAAGTCACGTCTAAGATGACACATTTTGGAAAGTGGCTGCGTCAATATTGTCTGGATGGACTACCGCAGTTAGTGAATGTACTAAGGGGTGAGATGAGTTTAGTCGGACCACGTCCTTGGAAACTGGATGAGGTGATTCGGATGACCCAGGAGGAGCGGCGACAGCTGAGGTTGTTGCCAGGAATGATCAGGCTTCACCAAGAAGATATGCGATCGCATGTGTTCGATTCTCAAAGTACTCCAGTGCTGTAATAGCAATCCCTGTAGGAATTGTGAGAATTTTTGATGCCATATTCCCTACTCCCTACTCCCTACTCCCTACTCCCTACTCCCTGTAAAGTTAATAACTTCCTAACTTATTAAGTTATTAATTGCAATTTTCAATTTTGATTTGCCTTTGTGTTCATCCCGTACATTAGCAAACTAATTACTCTAATCAGAGTTGTGAGAAATCGTGACAGACATTAAACGAGCATTAATCACTGGCATTACCGGTCAAGATGGGTCTTATCTAGCGGAACTGCTGCTGGAAAAAGGGTACGAAGTCCATGGCATTATCCGACGCACGTCTACCTTCAACACAGATCGTATCGACCACATCTACCAAGACCCCCACAATCCCCAGACACGGTTATTTCTCCATTACGGAGACCTGACTGATGGCTTGACACTACAACGCATCCTAGAAGACGTGCAGCCGATAGAGGTGTACAACCTCGGAGCTCAGTCCCATGTGCGGGTCAGCTTTGATTCACCAGAATACACCGTCGATGCCACAGGTATGGGAACCCTGCGTTTGTTGGAAGCGGTACGGCACTATCAACAGCGGATTGGCTCTCAGGTACGCTTTTACCAGGCTGGCTCTTCTGAAATGTTTGGGCTAGTGCAGGCTGTCCCTCAGTCTGAAACTACACCGTTTTATCCCCGTAGCCCTTATGCCTGTGCAAAAGTTTACGCCCACTGGCAAACGATTAACTATCGCGAATCCTATGGGCTATTCGCCTGTAATGGTATTTTGTTTAACCACGAAAGTCCCCGGCGCGGCGAAACCTTTGTCACTCGCAAAATTACCCGTGCTTTGGCGCGCATTGTAGCTGGTCAGCAGAAGAAACTTTACCTGGGCAATCTCGATGCCAGACGGGACTGGGGCTATGCCAAGGATTATGTTCGCGCTATGTGGCTAATGCTGCAACAAGACGAACCCGATGACTATGTTGTTGCTACCGGTCAAACTCAATCAATTCGGGAGTTTCTCGATATTGCCTTTGGCTTAGTGAATTTGGATTGGCAGCAATACGTTGAAATCGATCCACGGTACTTTCGACCTGCTGAAGTAGACCTGTTGTTAGGTGATGCCACCAAGGCTAATACCATACTAGGTTGGCAACCTTCAGTGAGCTTTAAACAACTGGTTGAAATCATGGTTAATGCTGACCTTCAGGCACTAGGTATCATGCCTGTCACCTCTTGTACTCAATCTGCTGATACTGCCTTTATTCGTGAGGTTGTTACCGCTGGTAATCCCTAGTAATGATATGGTCTAATCCCATTTTTAGTAATGGATTAGAGAGATAGTTAGTCGCCCTTTGGGTAATGGGTAACGGGTAATGGTTAACGGGTAATTGGGAATTGGTAATTGAGAAAAAGACTATTGCTGCTGTGAAACACTACGAGGAGAGCGCAATTCCCCATTATCCATTACCTATTAACAGACTAGTATAAGACGTTGTTGATGGATTAGCGTTGCATAAAATAAGCGATTATCCGTAGGATACGCTACGCGAACGCACTGTCTTAGAAGCAGGAATTACGCACCAAGAGCCTTAAAACCTGGTTTCTCGCTATAAATCAAAGCTCCAGAGAATTATGTGATTGCTTCCGGAGTGAATCACTCCGTTCGTGAATTAGTAGATTGTGCTTGTAGTAACGTTGGTCTTGATTATCAAGATTTTGTGGAAGTTGATCAGAGGTTTTATCGTCCAACCGAAACAGTGCCCCTTTGTGGGGATAGCTGGAAAATTCGGGATGAGCTGAATTGGAAGAGTAAAAATAAATTTCCTGATATTGTCGCGGAAATGGTGGAGAGTGATCTTAGTTTTTTTAGCTAAACTTGTTTAAGTTAAGCATACCCCCCATCAAAATAGGTCTAAATAAAACCAGTGATTATTCTATATAGAATTGCTGAAATAAAGCTTATTGATTCTGTAATCAGATTTACAAAATCAACTAAATTGTGGCAAGACAACCACTTCATATTAAGGGAATTTAAATTCCTTAAACAAGCTGCTTTTTTTGCTATTGTTTTAACGATACTTGCTTCACTATTTGAAGGATTTGGATTAGGGTTTATCCTAAATTTTTTACAAAATCTAACCGACCCTAATGCTACCCCAATTCAGACAGGTATTAACTGGTTCGATATATCGGTACTTGGAGTAAATAGACCGTTCAATGATAGAATTTACCGGATATCTGCTCTAATTCTGATCACAACCTGGTTCCGTTCAGCCTTTATGTTTGGTGGACGCAGGTACAGCATGATAACTCAGATGAATTTGTTAGATAGGCTGCGCAAGAAGCTATTTGAGCAACTTCAACGGCTGAGTTTGGGTTACTTTTCTCATAGTCGTTCTGGAGCGCTAGTTTACAGTCTAACTACCGAACTAGAAAAAATTAATCAAGCTTTTGATGTGACAGCTTTTATGTTGACTAGAGTTTCTCTTCTAGTTGTCTATGTCACATCAATGTTCTTGCTTTCTTGGCAACTTTCCATTGCCTCATTAATGCTCTTTAGCCTGATGAGTGTTGGTCTTTCTAACTTGGTTAAAAGGGTGCGAGAGACAAGTTTTGATGTTTCAAAGGCAGGCAGTAACTTTACATCAGTTGCTGTAGAGTTTATCAATGGCATTCGCACAGTTAAGGCATTTGCAAGTCAAGAATTTGAGCGTAGACGATTCTATAACGCTAGCGAAAACGTTGCAAACATCACTATCAAATCTGCATCATTTGGGTATGCCATAGAACCGATTGGGGAAAGCTTAGCCACCACAATTCTGATCGGCATGATTATTGTAGCATTTACCATCTTCGTTCCTAATGGACAGATGCAGGCAGCTTCATTACTCACCTTCTTGTTTGTTTTGTTTCGTCTGATCCCGATTATACGTCTGATTAATAATGCCAGAGGGCGTCTTGGGGAATTCACCGGACCAATGAATAACATTAAAGAGCTGCTGAGAACTGACAACAAACCATACTTGCAGAATGGTAACGTGCAATTTTCAGGATTGCAGCGAGCCATTGAGTTTGCTTCGGTGGATTTTGGTTACGATCCCTCTAACCTAGTACTGCACGATATTACCTTAACTATCAACAAAGGAGAGACAACAGCCCTGGTCGGTGCTTCTGGTTCAGGTAAAACAACCCTTGCTGACTTAATTCCCCGATTTTATGACCCAACCGCAGGTAAAATTATCATTGATGGCACTGACTTACAAGAGTTTGACATCAACTCTGTGCGTCGTAAACTAGCTATTGTTAGTCAGGATACATTTATTTTCAACACCTCTGTTCGCAATAACATTGCTTATGGTTCAGAACAGGCAGATGACCTGGCAATTCGAGAAGCCGCAAAACTTGCCAATGCATTAGACTTCATCCTAGATTTGCCTGAAGGTTTTGACACGCAACTGGGTGATCGGGGAGTTCGATTATCTGGAGGTCAACGTCAACGGCTGGCAATTGCTCGTGCTTTACTGCGAGCACCAGAGATTCTGATCTTAGATGAGGCAACTAGTGCCTTAGATTCTGTGTCTGAGCGCCTGATTCAGGAGTCCTTAGAAAAACTTGCTGTAGGACGGACAGTAATTACCATTGCCCATCGCTTATCGACCATTGCCAAAGCTGATAAGGTAGTCGTTCTCGAACAGGGGCGAATTGTGGAGCAAGGAAAGTATCAAGAGTTACTCGAAAAGCGCGGTAAACTTTGGAAATATCACAAGATGCAGCATGAAGTTGGTCAAACAAATTAAGACTAGCTAGTAGCAATTATCAATGTCCAACTCTAGTAGTAACTATCATTGATTGCTTGTCAATATTATCGGAGTATTAACATGTTCGTAATTGTTAGAAAAACAGGTCAATTAGGCAATAGAATGATGCTATTTGCCAACTTTATGGCTTTTGCATTGGAATACAACTTCAAAGTCATAAATCCTGCCTTTGATGAATATGCAGTTTTTTTTGAGGGAACCCATAACGATTTTTTTTGTCGATACCCTGCCCAAAAATCAGTTCTTAAAGGCAATAGTCTTAAACTGAAAAGAAATTTTCATAGATTCGTTTACCATTCAACCCGCTTATTGGTTAAAGATTATACAGATTTGAAGTTCTCCAATATAAATATTTTAAGAGATACTGGAGTACACAAAGCTGTAATTTTTAATGATAAATTTGCCAAGTTTTTTAGTGAAAAAAACTTAGTATTTATTCATGGATATTGGTTTAGAAATTCTGTACTCTTTTTGAAGTATGCAGAAACAATAAGGAAGTTTTTTACGCCAATACAGCAACATACTCAAACGATAAACCAACTCGTAAGTAACCTAAAAAAATCCTGTGACATTCTGGTTGGGGTTCACATTAGACAGGGGGATTATAAAAAATTGCTAGGAGCAAAATATCTCTATACTACTGATGAATATGTCAGTTTGATGAAAAAAACAGAAGCTCTTTTCAATGGAAAAAAAGTCAAATTTTTAATATGTTCAAATGTGCCCCAGGACAGAGAGAAATTCTCAAAATTAGATTTCGCTTTTGCCAACAACCACATTGTAGAAGATATGTACTCACTTGCTCAGTGTGACTATATCATAGGTCCCCCAAGTACCTATAACATGTGGGCTGCTTTTTATGGACGGGTACCTTTGTACTGGATTGAAGATCCCAATGCTGACATATCCTTAGACAGTTTTCAAATTTATGATGTGCCACTAGATGTCGCTCCTCCAATTTCATTTGCACAGTAATTAATTCCTTATTACAACCAGAGGCAAGATAACAAGGATATGTCAAACCATCAAGAAGCGCAAGAGCCGCTAGTCAGTGTTATCATCCCCACCTATAACCGCTTGATATACCTCAAGCAAGCAGTTGAAAGCGTACTCCAGCAGACCTACAAAAATCTTGAAATTATCGTTTCTGACGATTGTAGCCCTGAGAATCCGCAAGCTATGATTGAGTCCTTTCAAGATGCTCGGATCCGATTCCGTCGGAACTCAAAGAATCTAGGAAATGGTCCCAATGTTGCTGGCGCATTTAAACAAGCTCAGGGAAAATATGTAGCAAGTCTCAATGACGATGACCTGTGGAATCCAGACTTTTTAGAAAAGCTAGTTCCTCCCCTAGAAGCGAATCCAAATGTAGTTGTAGCTTTTTGCGACCATTATATTATCGACGCAGATGGCGTAATTAATTATGCAACTACTGAAGAACATACCCGGCTTTGGAAGCGTGACCAACTTAAAGCAAAGGTATACCAGCCGTTCTGTACTATCGGACTAGTAGACCAAGCAGTGTCTCCTGCATCCTCTGCTTTGATTCGCAGGGACAAGGTTAATTGGGATGAACTGTTGTCAGTGGGGGTCTATTGGGATTACTACCTAACCTATCTAGCTTGCCGCAGTGGTGATGGCGCGTACTACTATCCAGAAAGACTGACTCGATACCGCGTGCATGAGTTATCTGAAACCCATATCAGTGGGAGTGGAAACGCCAAGGCTCAGATCCGCAAAGGCAAATCCGGTATTTTTTGCTACGAACACTTTTTAGCAGATGCTCAATTACAAAAGCATCGGAGTTACTTTACCCAGAAATTAGCACAAGCGAACACAACTCTGGGTATTGGACTGATACGGGATGGACGGTTAGCAGAAGCACGCCCCTATCTTTTTCGTGCCTTGAGTCAAAATTTCAGTCTGCGAACTGTAGCAGCTCTCATGCTCACCGTTATACCTCAACAATTAGCAAATCCTTTCGAGATATCTTCCAGAGGGGAAATTATCCAACAGACAAAAGTACATTCAAAATTACATTAATAATTTCAGTAATTACCATGACTATTTCAACACCAGAAAACGTAAAAGAAGTTCTTCATAACTCTCTAGGACAGTTAGACAAATTTGAAGAATGTATACTGCTAGACAATCCTGATCATTACAATATTGGCGACCACCTGATTTGGTTAGGCTCTGTACTCTTTTTGACAGATACCTTAAAAACGAAAATCAAGTATGCCACTGGTATTAACGGTTTCTCTGATGCCAGCCTAAAAAAAATTGATCAATGCCCCATAATCTTTAATGGAGGAGGCGCATTAGGTGATCTATATGAAGGTTTTCAAAATTTTAGAGAATCGATCATAGAAAACTATCGAGATCGACCAATTATTATTTTTCCTCAGACTATTTATTTTAAAAATCCCGAAAACCTCAAAAAAGCAGCAAAAGTTTTTAACTCCCATCCTAACCTAACCCTATTTACCCGAGATCAAGTCAGCTATGAAATTGCTCTTAAAAATTTCTGGAATTGTCGGGTGATTAAAGCCCCTGATATGGCATTTCAAATGGCTGGTCTATCTACTGACTCTATCCAGCCTGCTCAAGACAATTCTAGTCTTTATCTTTCCCGAAAGGATCAAGAACTTAAGGCCACTAGTAACCTGAGTCTTTCTTCTAAGATACAAAATCTCGTATTAGAAGACTGGGTTTCAGATAGATGGACTCTAAGAACTACTAAGCAACTCTCTAAAGGTTGGTATTGGCGTATCCCAGGATTGGTCAGAATAATTCGGGAAGTTTATGAGCGAGGATTAGCAACTCCTAAAGAATGGTTATCCCGACAAAACTGGAAGTATTTTCATACTAATACTGCGAAATTTAAAACAACCCATAACTCCCAAATTAATCTAGCATCTTGGGGCCTGATGCACAGCGGCATCTATCAATTCAAAAGGCATCGTTTAATTATCACTAATCGTTTGCATGGTCATATCCTTAGTACTCTTTTAGAGATTCCTCATATCTTTCTTCCTAACTCTTATTACAAGAATGAAGCATTTTACGAAGCATGGACTTCACAAATTCCCTTCGCCCGGTTTATAAAAGAACGCTCAGAACTTGAAGTAGCTGTAGAAGAAATGTTAGAGTCCTATCCTTTATAAATAGGACTTAAGTAATAGATAGTACTTAAGTAGTAGGGGGCGTTAATAACACATTCCACAGGTATAGTTACTGGGTAAGGCTTGATAGATAAAACGCGAATAAAATTCGCTAATATTTAAACCTAAGAGTCAATCATGACTAAAATTGTTTACCTAATTGCTTCTCATAGCAATCCAGACCAAATTGTCAGACTAGTCAAGAAACTTAAGACTGGTAACCCTGAGTCCCAGGTCTTAATTCACCATGATCAATCTAAGTCGAGCCTTAGCCCAACTTCTTTTGAGCATATCAACAATGTTCACATCCTGGAAGACTATGTTCCAGTTGAGTGGGCAGATTTTTCTATGGTGGAAATGGAACTTCGCTGCATCAACTGGTTAATAGATAATTCTGTGACATTTGACTGGTTAATCTTCCTCTCTGGTCAAGACTATCCCCTTCAGCCAATCAGCCAAATCGAGCAGTTCTTGCAGAACACCGAATATGACGGATTTATGGAATATTTTCCGGTACAAGAACCACCAGAAACAGCTTGGCAGTGGGGCAAAGATTTGGGCATAGAGCGCTATTTTTTTCGCTACTATAAGCTGCCAGCTAGTCTAAAGACTATAGTATATAAACTATATCGTGTTGTCAATTGGCAGCCCCTAGTCCGGATCAGGGCTGGTAAGTTTGGTGCCAGAATAGCAATCCGTTGCGTTTCAACACCTTTCACTCCAGAGTTTCAGTGCTACGCGGGTTCTCAGTGGCACACACTTTCCTATCGCTGTATTCAATATATCCATCAATTTGTTCAGCGTAACCCAGCATTTGTAGAACACTATCGAAACACACTCGTACCAGATGAGTCTTTCATCCAGAGCATCCTGCTCAACCAGTCGATGCTAAAAATAGTCAATGATAACAAACGTTATATCTCTTGGACTCCTCCCTATCCAGCCATAATGGGTGTCCAAGATTTTGAGTCAATGATTACCTCTGGTAAGCACTTTGCCCGCAAGTTCGATGACAAAGTAGATGCCAAAGTTCTCGATATGCTTGACAAACATCTTGGGTAAGATGGGAAGAATAGGGAAGAATCTACCTATAGTCATTCTGATTTCTCTAAGGTTTACAGCAAGTTTCGCCCCCCTAGCCCCCCAATTCTGGGGGTAAATTGAGTTAAAGTCCCCCAGAATTGGGGGATTTAGGGGGCTTGCAGCTGTCGTTAGTGAGGTCAATTCATCTGAAAACGGCTGTAAATTAGGATTACTAGATCAGGTAGTTAAAGACTTCTGCGAAGGATGCACTAGTCAGAGTTTTCGATAATTTTAACAGGATAGCTACTTATGAAACTCTGTATCGTTACCCACAAAGTCATGAAAAATGATGGCCAAGGTCGAGTCAACTATGAAGTCGCCAAAGAAGCCATTCGTCGCGGTCATCAGGTCACCTTATTAGCCAGTAATGTCGCCCCAGAACTCCAGCAGAGTAATCAGGTAAACTGGATTTTGATTCCAGTTAAAAGGTGGCCAACAGCACTAATTCGTCATCTGGTCTTTTCCTGGCGGAGTGGCAATTGGTTAAATCAACACCGTAGTGAGCTCAACTTAGTAAAGGTTAACGGGTCCATTACCAGAGCTGGCTCAGATGTGAATGCTGTACATTTTGTCCACAGTTCTTGGTTGCGATCGCCTGCCCATACCTCTCGGCTACGTCGGGATTTGTATGGTCTTTACCAGCGGCTAGTTACAACCTTGAATGCCCATTGGGAAAAAAAATCCTTCCGTCAGGCAAAAGTAGTAGTCGCAGTTTCCGGAAAGGTCAAGAAAGAATTAGTAGACATTGGTGTACCCCCTGAATCCATTCGGGTGATTGTGAATGGTGTTGACTTACAAGAATTTTATCCCGGTGTGGCTGACCGCAAACAATTGGGTCTTCCCGAGGGAGTGCCTTTAGCATTTTTTGCTGGAGACATCCGAACACCTCGGAAGAACTTGGATACAATTTTGCACGCCTTAGTCCAAGTGCCTGAGTTACACCTAGCTGTTGCTGGCATCACAGAAGGTAGTCCCTATCCTCAGCTAGCCGCAACCCTAAATGTGAGCGAACGGGTACATTTTCTCGGGTACCGACGTGACCTCCCTGAGATTATGCGGGCGGTGGATTTATTTGTTTTCCCATCCCGCTATGAAGCTTGCACACTAGTGCTCCTAGAAGCAATGGCTTCTGGCTTGCCAGTGATTACAGCAAGCACAGCCGGGGGGGCTGAATTAGTTACCCCAGCCTGCGGAGTGGTCTTGTCTGACCCCAACGATACCCAGGCTTTGGCAAAGGAGTTAAGTCTTCTGGCTACTAATCCTGAAAAAAGGAAACAGATGAGCCAAGCTGCACCAAAGATAGCCGCCCAATACAGTTGGGAAAAGATGGCACAAAGCTATGTGGATTTATGTGAAGAACTGATCAAGTAGTCTAAATTTAATGTTTCGCAAAGGGAGCAGGGACTTCGGAGCAGGGGGTAGGGAATATGGCATCAAAAATTATCACAATTCCTAAACGGATCCCTATTGTAATTGATTGGTTTTTGTTGAATGTTGACTGTTGACTGTCAACGGCTAACAGTAGTACCGACTCTGGTCGATAAGTGGTCTTTAAGCAATTATTTTATGCTCTGGCAAGATAAAAAGGTGATAGTATAATATTTGTCTGGTAAATCAGGACTATTGAAACAATTTGTTAATTTTTTTTTAGTCAATAAATAACCCTATAGAGCCTTTTTGGTAAAATGACCGGATAGCTATTTGTTGCTGTTGAATAAAAAAATAGCACTTTTGACGAAGGAAAATTAAACAGTTCTTACGGTTATTTGATTGTAATATAATTTTCGTATAAAGGAACTACTCCTGATGCAGGACATGAAACCAGTTGCTATTTGCATTCCTACCTATAATCAAGCCCAGTACTTATGGGAGTCAGTGGGTAGCGCTTGCCGTCAAACCTATCCTAATGTGGAAGTTTGGGTGTCAGACGACGCTAGCACTGATGAAACCCCTGAGGTTATGGCACAACTATGCCAGCAGTTTCCTCAAGTACGGTACTATCGACAGCCTAAAAACCTAGGTATGGCGGCTAACAACAATTGGGTTTTGAAACAGCCAAACACTGAATTTATTGTTCGTTTGGATTCAGATGATGCCCTGTTACCCAACTATGTAGAAACGTTACTACCCCTGCTAGAGAACCATCCAGAGGCGGGTTATGCCCATAGTGCTGTGCAAGAAATTGATGAACGCAGTCACAATCGAGCTGTGCGACGTATTGCAAGACAGCACGAGTTTCAGAGCGCAGACGAATCACTACTAGCCGCAGTTTTTGGGGTAAAAGTAGCTGCCAATATCGCTATGTTTCGGGCTGAAGCGTTGCCAGCAGTTAGGTTTTATGAAGATAGTCCCGATTTTGTACAGGACTATAACATGTGGGTCAGAATGGCAGATGCGGGTTATGGAAACGTTTATGCCAATGAGATATTAGCCTGTTATCGCGTTTGGACTGATGCTAAAAATCTACGTCCTAAGCGCAAAAATATTGAATTAAAAGGATGTATTCGGGTTTTTGAAGACAGTATCTTTCCTGCTTTTAAGCGACGGGGTTGGGATACAAAGGTGATTGAGCAGCAGCGTCGTAAACTGGCCTTAAGACACACAGCATACTGTTATCGTCCACTCTTCAATGAGGTAGAACGCACCGAGCTGATTGCTTTATTGAAAGAGTTAGGAGATTCACCAGCTTTGCGATTTCGCATGTTCTTATCGAAATTGGGCTTTCGTCCTGTCTTTGAATGGACAATTTATATGGAATTACAGTTGAAAGGTATGGTAAAAGGTTGGTTAAGTACTCTACAGAGTTATTTACGGTCTCAAACAGCAGGATAGTAATCTGTTTAGAATGTAGAATGAAGAATTGAGAATTGAGAATTGAGAATTGAGAATGAAGAATTAAAAATTAAGAATTTAGAATTTAGAATTTAGAATTCTGCATTCTGCCTTCACCATTCTGCCTTCACCATTCTGCCTTCACCATTCTGCCTTCACCATTCTGCCTTCACCATTCTGCCTTCACCATTCACCATTCTTCATTCTTCATTCTTCATTCTTCATTCTTCATTCTGCATTCTTCATTCTTCATTCTTCATTCTTCATTCACCATTCTGCATTCACCATTCTGCATTCTGACAAACAACCTTTAAGCGTCTAACCTACCCTACGGGAACGCCAAAGGCGAACAACCGTCTAACCTTGGCCTATTGGCCACGCTTCGCGAACAACCTTCAACCAAATAACCTTCAACTTTCCAACCTAACTCAACCGTAGAAGAAATGAGAATCACTGTTATAGTCCCCACCTATCGCCGTCCAAAAGACCTAGAACGGTGTTTAAAGGCCCTGGAGAAGCAAACTCGACCAGCGGATGAGGTCTTGGTGATTGTACGGGATACTGATGCTGAAACTTGGGAGTTTCTTGAAGCATTCAACCCTGAGGTTTTACCCATGCGTCCTGTGAAATTAAGTATTCCGGGGCAAGTGGCCGCTCTCAACGCAGGTCTTGATGCAGCACAGGGAGATATTATTGCCATTACCGATGATGATGCTGCTCCCCGTAGCAATTGGTTAGCTTATATTGAAACTCACTTTCTGTCCGATCACCGGATCGGGGGTGTCGGTGGACGGGATTGGGTACATCTGGGTAACTACCTGGAAAATGGTGCTAAAGAACGAGTAGGTCGAGTGCAATGGTATGGAAGGGTGATTGGTAATCATCACCTGGGGGTAGGTTTACCTCGCGAGGTGGATATCCTTAAGGGAGCTAACATGAGCTATCGACGAACTGCTATATCCGGTTTGCGCTTTGATCAGCGTCTGCGAGGGACGGGAGCTCAAGTCCATAATGATCTGGGGTTTAGTCTAGCCCTAAGAAAAGCGGGTTGGAAGCTGATTTATGACCCAGGGGTAGCAGTAGACCACTATCCAGCACAGCGTTTTGATGAGGATCAGCGAGGCATAGTTTTTAGCGATACTGCCCTAATTAATGCGGCACATAATGAAACTATAGTTTTGTTAGATTACTTCCCTGTTCTACAAAGGATTATATTTATAGTTTGGTCAACATTGGTCGGAACGCGAGTTCAACCGGGTTTCCTACAATGTTTGCGGTCTTTCCCCAAGGAAGGACTTTTAGCAGGACAAAAGTGGCTTGCTTCTTTGCGTGGACGTTGGCAGGGTTGGTTGAGCTGGAAAAATTGCTTAGGCTAGCAAAAGGGACTGTGGAAGGTTATTTGGTTGAAGGTTGTTCGCGAAGCGTGGCCAATAGGCCAAGGTTATTTGGTTGAAGGTTGTTCGCGAAGCGTGGCCAATAGGCCAAGGTTATTTGGTTGTTCGCCTTTGGCGTTCCCGTAGGGTAGGTTATTTGGTTGTTCGCCTTTGGCGTTCCCGTAGGGTAGGTTATTTGGTTGACTGTTGACTAAATGTGGAAAGGGAATAGCAGATCTCGGAATACGAAATATTGAAAACTGCTGTATATCTAAATATTATGTCACGATAATTATCCTTAATCAAAATCTTCTCCATCTCCCCATCTCCCCATCTCCCCATCTCCCCATCTCCCCATCTCCCCACACTCCCATTAATTATAGGTATTAAACCGGACTTGATATAATCCCTAACACCTAATGACAAAAGGAATTCCGATCAAACTAGAACCAGCCCCTGCTTGGACAGCCATCCTGTTATTTGTTGTGATTACAATACTGGGCATTATTGCTGGTGCTGGCACCATCATGCGTATTTTATTGCCTGTGGTAGGGTTTGCGGTAGGTCTTTTTCTGTATCGACGGTATCCTGTCCTCTACTTAGGTTTTATGTGGTGGCTATGGTTTCTAATGCCGTTGGTTCGTCGTTTAATTGACTATCGCAGTAACTGGGTTAATCCGAGTCCAGTATTGCTAGTAGCGCCTGTGGTGACATGGATTACTGTGGATACCTTTCTAAAATACCTTCCTAGAGCCTATAAACAGGGGGGTTTGCCTTTTATTTTGGGATTCACCAGTATTTTGTATGGCTTTATCATTGGTCTGATTAAAAGCACTCCTATTTTCGCTATTCGAGCACTGATAGACTGGTTCACCCCGATTCTTTTAGGTTTCTACTTATTTATAAATTGGCGAGATTATCCTCGCTATCGCCAAAACATTCAGCGCACATTCCTCTGGGGTGTATTGGTGATGGGAGTCTATGGCTTAGTGCAATATGTGATCGCACCGGAGTGGGATCGATTTTGGCTGATCAACGCCAGAATGTTCTCGATGGGGAATCCCGAACCGTTTGGTATTCGTTTGTGGAGCACGATGAATTCCACTGGACCGTTTGCCGCAACCATGATGGTGGGTTTGCTGTTGTTATTTAATAATAACAGTCCTTTACGTATTCCTGCTTCCATAGCTGGTTACTTGTCTTTTCTACTAACGTTGTCACGGACGATGTGGGCGAGCTGGTTCTTTGGACTGGCTTCCCTAACCAGTTCACTCAAACCCAAAATCCAGATGCGCATCATTATTTCTATCCTGGTGATGGGAATTTGTATCGTGCCGTTAACCACGATTGAGCCATTCTCGGAGGTAATTGGTAGTCGTTTGGCAACATTTTCTGACCTTGGAAATGATCACAGCGCGGAAGTTAGACAACAGATCTATGAAGAGAGTCTTGGCAAAGCTCTTTCTATGGTTCTAGGTAATGGGATTGGAAATACATTCACTATCACTGAACAAGGGGAACTCCGAAGCCTTGTGATTGACAGTGGCATTTTAGATATGTTTTTTACACTAGGCTGGTTTGGCACTCTCCCCTATGTGTCTGGATTGCTCCTGCTGGTATATAGTGTGTTCCAATATCCTGAGATTCGCCGTGATTCCTTTATGAGTGCTGCTCGTGCTATTGGTTTGAGTAATTTAATCGGGCTACCGATTGGTAGCGCCATGCTTGGTGTCGGGGGATGTTATATTTGGGGATTTTTGGGTCTAACTATGGCAGCACATAAGTATCACCAGCATCAAAATAAGCTTTCTTCGGACATGGAAAGTATTGCTGAGTGAAGACTGCTAAAGATAAGAATTATGAAAACTTTCTGATCAATGGCACTGACAGAAGAATAACAGAAGTAGGAGATGGAAAGGAACAGCCGGATGTTTCAACTACCAATTCCTAACTAACTTATAAATTAACTTATAAATTAACTTATAGGTCAAATATGGCGGTGCTTTGCTTTTTGGGAGAGGTTTGATGCGTATACTCCATATCTTAAACCATATTAAAGAAACTGGTAATGGTATTGTCAATGTAGCAATTGACGTTGCCTGTGAGCAAGCGAAAGCGGGTCATGAGGTTTGTATTGCCTCTGCTGGTGGGGCATATGAAACATTGCTAAGCGCTTATGGCGTCACTCACTTTGAACTGGATCAGACTCGAAAACCGTTGCATCTGCTCAAGGCTGCTGGGCGTTATCGAGGGATAATTGCAGAATTTCAGCCAGATATTGTCCATGGACACATGATGACGGGAGTAGTCCTAGCTCGGTTCCTACGGGGTTCAGCAAAATATAAGCTAGTATCCCATATTCACAATGTTTACCAACGTAGCTCAGTAGTGATGGGATTGGCTGAACGGGTGATTTCCGTGAGTGATGCGGTAGCAACGTCCATGTCTAAGCGGGGTATTCCCATGGGGAAAATGCCTGTGATCAAGAATCGCACTCTAGGCAGTCCCCGATTACCTGCAATAGAAACCTGCACTCCTAAAGCTTTGGAACATCCAGCTATTGTCACCGTAGCTGGCATGAACCGACGTAAGGGAATTACTGAGTTAATTAGCGCTTTTGAGCAGGTCGCTTTGGGTTGTCCTCAGGCACATTTGTACTTAGTGGGAGATGGTCCCGACCGTCAATTGTTTGAAACTCAAGCTGCGGCATCGTCAGTTGCTGATCGTATTCACTTTGAAGGTTTTCAAAAAAATCCCCAAGCTTACATGATGGCAGCGGATGTTTTTGTCCTAGCTTCACACCGTGAGTCTTTCCCTCTGGTTTTGATGGAAGCACGACAGGTCGGTTGCCCGATTGTTGCTACTAGTGTGGATGGTGTTCCCGAAGCACTAGATTACGGTAAGGCAGGAGTGCTAGTTCCTCCTAAAAATGCGATCGCACTGGCAGATCAGATCGAGATGCTTCTGGCTAGTCCATCTGAACAGGATAGATTAAGACGTGCAGCACAGCAAAACATTGAGGAACTAACCCTCACCACTATGGTGGAGAAGATTACTACTGTCTACCATCAGCTTCTGAGATCAAGTCCGGTTGAATACCCATAATCAAAGTGTGGGGAGATGGGGAGATGGGGAGATGGGGAGATGGGGAGATGGGGAGATGGGGAGATGGGGAGATTTTTATTAAGGGTAATTATGCGGACATGATATTACAGTCTTCAACCTACCCGTCAGCGGTCAGCGGTCAGCAGTCAGCAGTCAGCCTTGGCCGTTGGCCACACTACGCGAACACCCTTCAACCTTCAAGGAAATAACCTTCAACCTTCAACCATCTAACCTTCAACCATCTAACCTTCAACCATCTAACCTTCAACCATCTAACCTTCAACCTTCAACCATCTAACCTTCAACCTTCAACCATCTAACCTTCAACCTTCAACCATCTAACCTTAGACCTTAAACCATCTAACCTTAAACCTTCAAGCTTTTAAACAGTTTCGAGTTCAGGGAAAAAACTATGTCAATACGTATCCCCGAATGGCAATATGCTGCGATTGTTCCTGTGATCGCTGTTTTGGTAATTATTGCCCATTCTGTGATTAGCAACAATGACACTATAACCGCTGAATCCAACCCAAGCCAACCCTTGACTTACACTACCTCTTGGATCGGTAATACCTATGGTCCTGGAGGTGAGCTTCCCGGCAAGGATAAACATGTCCAGCTATCGATTTTAGCGATGGCTGTAAGTCCCGATGGTACGGTTTATGCTAATGCTCCCTGGGATGAAGCTGGTAGAGAAGGGGGGGTTTATAAAAATGGTGATGTTCTTGGTCAACTCGATGCTACCCATGGCTGGGGACGATCGGGGGGAACTGCGATCGCAGTGAATGATAACTATATTTACATGGCGATGAGACAAACGGGTCGCTATGGCGTAGGATATCCCAATTCTGATGATAAATGGTATTGTGTTCGTCGCTATAACAGAAGTAATTATAAAGGAGCAAAGTTTAAGGGGGGTAATGGCTATGATAATAGTATGTTGATTATCAATACCAATCAAGGTTTGATTCGGGGAATTGCAGCAGATAATAGTCGCTTATATGTTAGTGATACTCCTAACAATAAAATCAAAGTTTATGATGCCCAGACCATGAAACCGGTTAAAGAATGGTCAGTGAATCAACCGGGGAAGTTAGCCTTAGATAAAACTGGCTCGTTGTGGGTTATCCAGAACAAGACCAATAAGATACTTAAGTTAAATATAGAAACGGGCAAAGTTCAAGGTAAAATTGATTCGGTTCGCATCCCTACAGCTATTGTTGTGGATAATCAAAATCGCCTATTAGTAGGAGATGGTGGACCTGATAACCAGATTAAAATCTTTAAAAATCTAGACAGCAGTAATAATCCAACTCCTGATGGAACCTTTGGTGTTAAAGGAGGAATATACAGCGGAAGTCCTCAGGAAATAGGCAAAATCAGACCCTTACATTTTAATTCCATTACCGGGATTGGAGTCGATCAGGATAATAATATTTATGTCGCCAGTGATCCCAGTCGGATTTACGCTTGGGAAGCAGGTGGATTAACCCTGGATAGCTACAAACTGGATGGGACTCTCAATTGGAAATTACAAGGTCTCTTATTTATTGACATTCCTGATATTGATCCAGCGGATGAAACCGTTGTTCATACGAAAAATCAACAGTTTAAACTAGATTACAGTAAATCATCAGGTCAAGAATGGACTCATGTCGCCCATACCGTTAATCCCTTTAAGTATCCTAATGATAATCGGATTAAGAAGACTATCAAGCATAATGCTGGTGCTATGATTCGCCGGGTTAAGGGTCGTAAGCTGATGTTTACTAATAGTATGTATACCGAGTCAGCTGGGATCCATGTTTATCGGTTTAATCCGGCAACTGATGGGGAAGTCGCTATTCCCACTGCCTCATTTTGGGGAAGTCAATTAGATTATCGCTATTGGCAAGATAAAAACGGTAATGGACAAGAGGAACAGGCTGAACAAGGTGAATATAATCAAGGACAAAACTATCGGGGTTGGGCATTTTGGCCTGATGATGACGGTAATATCTGGATAGGTACATCAACAAACGGCATTAAAAAACTATCCCTTAAACGGTTTGATTCCTACGGCAGCCCAATTTACGATATTAACAATCAACAATCCTTTGAAATGCCACAGGAATTTAAAATTCTTCAACGACTTGAGTATCATCCTAAAACCGATAGCATGTACATTGCTGGATATTCCCCGACGTTTGAGAAAAGGGGTGATTGGGGATTGATTGGTAACAGAGCTGTCAAATATATCAATTGGAGTAAAGCGCCACAAAAAGCCGGTGAAGTAGTCATCGCTTATAATCAAAAATCCGAAGGAGTCAGACCAGATTTACCGAAAAGTATGGCTATTTCGGGAGACTATTTATTTGTCGGCTATGTCGATAATAGTTATGAAAAAGATCCGAATCGATACCCTAAAGTGCGAGTTTATGATTTTCGCACAGGTCAAGAGATTGGCAAAATAAATCCCGGCCCAGAAGTAAAATCAACCACAGGTTGGCTGGATGTCCCGATGGCCTTAAGAGTAGTGCGAATAAAAAATGGAGAATACTTGCTATTTGCTGAAGAGGATTTTTACGCTAAAGCTTTAATGTACCGGATAAAGATGGACCCCTAATCAGCTGTTGTGCATTTCAATTTTGAATGGGGGCGCTTTGGGGAGATGGGGAGATGGGGAGATGGGGAGATGGGGTGAAGATGTGGTGGTTTTTCAGGTTTTTTCCTAATTGGAAAATAGGCAATTTAAAGGCACAGCAGCTTACCAATTTAATTGATAGCGTTGATCATACTTATCAGGTACATTCAACTTTCTTCCCCCGACTCCCGACTCCCGACTCCCGACTCCCGACTCCCTCTTCCCTTTGCTTTAACAAAAACTATCGAGGCTATAGTACTGTGAAAACACTTCAAATCGGTATGGGTTGGTTCCCTGAACAAGCAGGAGGACTCAACCGAGTTTATTACGATTGCACTCGTTACTTACCCGAAGCTGGTGTGGAGATGCATGGCTTAGTGGCAGGCTCAACCGCTGTATCTGAAAACTCCGGTGGTCAAGTCCAAGCCTTTGCTAGCCATGAATCTCCTCTCTGGCAACGCTGGAGCAGTATCCGACAGACGATGCATCGAGTGCTGAAGGAGGAAGACTACCCCCTAGTAGTCTCCCACTTTGCTTTATATACCTTTCCAATCCTCGATCAATTAGACAGTCGCCCAATGGTGATGCACTTCCAAGGACCTTGGGCATTAGAAGGGCATGTAGAAGGCAGCAATACCGTTGCGACTCGGTTAAAATGGATGCTAGAGCGGGTGACTTACAGACGGATAGCCCAGTTTATCGTACTTTCTGAGGCTTTCCGTAACACCTTGCACCAAGAGTATCATATCCCACTAGAGCGCATTCACATCATTCCTCCGGGGGTTGATACCGAGCGTTTCGACACCACCATTACACCCCAGGAAGCACGGTCAAAACTAGGCTGGCCTCAAGATCGACCAATTATCTTAGCTGTGCGACGGTTAGCTAAACGCATGGGCTTGGAAAATTTAATTGCAGCAGTGGAGCAGGTGCGTAAGCGCTATCCAGACGTGCTGCTACTGATAGCGGGTAAAGGCACACTGATGCCAACCTTGCAAGCACAGATTGAAGCATTAGGACTGACTGACCATGTCCGGTTGTTGGGTTTTGTGTCGGATCAAGATTTAGCCCTAGCTTACCGTGCTGCCACTTTCTCCGTGGTGCCAACCGTGGCATGGGAAGGCTTTGGTCTAATTGTTATTGAGTCCTTGGTGAATGGAACACCTGTTCTAGGAACACCTGTAGATAGTATTCCAGAGATTTTACAGCCTTTCTCGGAAGACTTATTGTTTGAAGGGACTTCTGTTGATCAACTTGCTCAGGGCATGATCGAGGTATTTTCTGGTAAGCGTCAACTACCTAGCTCTGAGGCTTGTGAAGCTTATGTTCATGAGCACTATACTTGGCCGGTGATTGCTCAACGAATTAAATCGGTTTATCAAGCTGCTATAAATTAATCAACATTTATAGCAATTTTTAATTATGTGAGGTACGTTTATTCTTGCTTTTAGGGAGCATGCAGCTTCAGAGCATGGAGCTTCAGAGCAAGACTAAAAATTAATGTACCTCATTAAACTAGTAAATGCGATAGCCGAGATCAGTGATCAGATTAGTCTGTGAGCTTTTGCACGTTTGAAACACTCTTTTTGAACTACCCACTCTTATGAAGCGCCGTCGAGTCCTTTTTGTCGATCATGCCGCCGTTTTGGGGGGAGCTGAGTTAAGCCTGCTGGATCTAGCCATTGCCTACCGGGACACCAGCGAAGTACTGCTGTTTGCCGATGGCCCGTTCCGGCAACGGCTCGAAGCTGCACAGGTGAAGGTCAAGGTCATACCTGCACCCCAATCCATCTTAGCCGTAAAAACTTCAGGGGGACTCAGTGCTGTCAAGGCATTACCTGCCCTGTGGTGGATGGCTCGTCAAATAGCAGCAGCTGGACGTAACTTTGAGCTAGTACACGCTAACTCCCAAAAAGCGTTCATTGCTGCTGCGATCGCAACATTGATGGGCGGTCGTCCAGTGGTTTGGCACCTGCGAGATATTGTGACCGCACAACACTTTAGCTCGGTCAATCGTGCCATAGCCGTTTTCCTAGCTAATCGTCGAGTATCTCAAGTATTGGTCAATTCTCGTGCTACTGGTGAAGCCTTTATCGCTGCTGGGGGACGCGAAGACCTAGTAACACTGGTTTACAACGGTATTGGTTCAGACCCCTTCGATAATCTGGCATCGGATCAATCCGCTCAAATCCGTGACCAGCTGGGCATTGGTGATGCTCCACTAGTTGGTGTATTCAGTCGGTTATCTTACTGGAAAGGTCAGCATATTTTACTAGAAGCCTTACAGGAACTTCCCAATGTACACGCCCTGTTGGTTGGTAAAGCCCTATTTGGTGAAGCAGAATACGCCTCACGGCTCGAAGCTATGGCTGCGGCACCAGAACTTGCTGGTCGTGTTCACATGCTGGGATTTCGCAATGACGTGCCAGCATTGATGTCTGCTTGCAATATTGTACTCCATACCTCTACTGAACCGGAACCCTTTGGTCGGGTGATTGTCGAAGGTCAATTGGCAAAACGACCCGTAGTTGCTGCTGCTGCTGGTGGTGCAGTGGAATTGATTCAGGATGGCGAGACTGGTCACTTGGTACCGCCAGGAGATTCAGTAGCACTGGCTAAGGTCATTGGTAATTTGCTATGTGATCCAAGCGCTGCAGATAGCCTAGCCGAGCAAGGTTATATCCATGCTAAGGAAACTTTTTCCTTGGAATCCCTGTTAATGACCTTTGACCAAGCTCTGAAGAAGGTATAGCGCTACGTGCAACTCAGAAGTTAGAAGTCAGAAGTCAAAAGTAAGTTATGACTTGCGCGTAGCGCTATATAAGGGGGGATTTCTGTTTTGTTTAAACTAAAATAGTTATGTCCTAACCAACTCTTTCTCTGCTATAGATGAGCAACGGTTGTTCTTGCCATGGGGCTTTGAAGGTGCGAACACAAGCCTGATCACACAGCTTCTCCAAAGGAAATTACCATTAAATAGGTACTAACTAGCTTGTCAGTACCTATTTAATAGGTACAGTACCTATTTCTTCCGCCAACGGGCATTTGGTCCTCGCCCAAGGCATTCGAGCCGCCCAGCGTTCCTTTCCTGGCGCAAGATACGGTGAATCATATCAATTCCTACAGTAGGACATTGTTCCTTTGACACTCCCCGCCCTGGAAGGACGGGGATTCTTGCTTCAAAGAGGTGACTTGTTTAACCAGGCCGGAACCAGGAAAAATAGAGGTCTCCTTGGAGACGAAACCTTAGAATAGTGGAGCCTTACTACAAAACCTTTCCCCTATGCTGCATAACCGACCGACTATAAAGG
>NZ_JAAHHX010000730.1:0-1429 GCF_010672065.1 Moorena sp. SIO4A1
TCAACAATTTCTGTAATGATAGCAATCTGTTTTGGACTTAGACCACTGACATCGATTACTTTATTTTCCATCACAAGTTTACTCGTTCGTTTACGTAATAGTATTTTGATAGCAAAGGGAACAGGTAACAGCGGATCTGGGAACACCTAGGACTTTGTACCTCACCACATTGAAAACCGCTATACTAATATAGTATCAATGTAAATACTAAACTAGTTTATGTTAACCCTTGATCAAATTGAAACAGCTATTCGACAATTACCAAACAGCGAGATTCGAGAGCTGGCAGCCCGCTTACAGAAATATTTAGATGATTTAGATCATAAGTGGGACCAGCAGCTAGAATCTGACCTAAGCTCTGGAAAGCTAGACAGCCTGATGAAGCGAGCAGAAGCAGATATTGCTACCAATCAAGTTAAGGAGCTTAATGAAATCCTTTACGACAGGTGCGACCCGTGGCGAATTTAATTCTTAATGGTAAGAGCGCACCTAACCTGATTTTTGGCGAACTTACGCCATACTTCCCACCTCAGTTAAGGAGCAAGCACGAAAAGCTTACCAAAATCTGGCAGCAAAATCCCTTTCATCCATTAATTTAATTGCGGCTCTTAAAGCTCATGAAAATATCAACAGCGCCAAATACCTCAAGGTTATACGATCACGATTATCAGCTTTGGCTAGAGGCAACTATAAAACAACTGCGATCGGGAGATTTTACCCATGTTGATTGGGAAAATTTATTGGATGAATTGGAAAGTATAGTAAAACAGAACAGGAGAGCAGTTAAAAATCTCTTAATTCGACTTTGGGAACATTTACTTAAACTTAAGTATTGGGAATCTGAAAGAGCATACAACGCTAATAAATGGAAAGCCGAAATTACAACATTTCGTCAACAGATTCGAGATGAATTGTTAGATAGTCCTAGCTTAAAGCCTTATTTGTCTGAAATCTTTGCCAACACTTACCTAGATGCCAAGAAAGTGATGGGAAGTTTAATGGATAAACCGATTGCTTTTTTCCCAGAAGACCCTCCCGCATCTTTAGCAGAAGTTTTGAAGGAAAATTGGTTTTTCGACTAACCCCGGGAGTCGGGAGCGGTGCGACCCGTGGCGAATTTAATTACGGGTCAAGCGCACCGAGGGAGTCGGGAATCGGGAGTCGGGGAAAGAGTTACCATCGAGGAATACTACTTTTTTAGGCCGCCATCGCCTATATTTGTAAGCCTATAGCCAAGTTAATAAAGAGTTACCGATTCCACAGATACTACAGTTAGCCTAGAAGTAGAACGCGATCGCGTGACTCGCATCTGAAGCATGGTTTACAGATAGACTACAAAAAAAAGCTCTGGCTGGTGGGCAGTGGCTGATGATATATTCACGGCTCTGGCTAATTCCGTTGCTAGCCACTGCCCACCCTACGATTATCC
>NZ_JAAHHX010000731.1:0-1428 GCF_010672065.1 Moorena sp. SIO4A1
CAAAACCATTGGACTTGTCATCAAGAAAGCTCTCTTCAATATCAAAGCGTAAGCCATATTCCCGAAATGTCTGAAGGGTGGTCGGTTCGTCGCTTACGATGTACCAAAGTTCCCCGCTAATTCCCTCACAAGCCAGACCCAGATTAACTGCACCATGCATATTCGGTTTTGTGAATCCAGACATTTTGGAGTAAAAGAGCTTCACCCCGTAGAACATGAAAATCTCGTACTTGAGACCAACCTTTACCAGGTCGCCAGAGCCAGAAATCACTTTTGATGCGGATGCGATAATGCCAACCCAGTTCAGCCAAGACATACTTCATTAACTGAGTATTGATGAATCCTCTGTCTGCTAGCAGTACAACTTTAACTCTATCTGGCATTAATCGCGACACTGCCAAGAGCAAGTCAAAATAGCTGCCTATCTTGACGCTGCTAGAAGAATGCTCCAGTACTCGCCAAGCCACTGGCACTGCTCTTCCTCGGTATACCACAGCTACCCTAATCAGACAATATTGATTCCACAGCATGGAAGTATCCAAGCTTAGATACAATAGTTCATTTTCCCATCTATTCAAGGCTTCCTGAATCAGTGGGCTATATAACCGTTGTGGATTAATCCGGGGACCGTTGCAACCATCGACTGAATCGACGTTGCGTGACTGTCGCAAACACAGCACTTGAGTGGATGTACATAGTCCATTTTGTCAGATTTACGCTACCTGAGTGGATTAGTCCAACTACCATCCAGACGCTTTGTATGTAGATGTCTGATATCAGCCCATTGTTTGGATTGACCCAATAACGTAACAAGGGCATTATAGAGACGGGAGGTGTTTTCGCTTGTCATCCTGTCTGAGTTTAGTCACCCAGTCAGAATATGGCATTTGTAGCCAATTTGAGAAGGTAACACCTTCCATCACTGGGAAAGAATGAGTCTTCCGTTGGGTAGCGCGCTGCTACACCGATTCCTGCACCGATCGCGCTATGTGAACTTTTGTCAGTCAACCAGCTGCTCCCTCTCTCACTATTGGTGATTTTTCATAACTATATTTTTCACAACTAGTTTAAAATTGTGATAATATAGTTATGAAAAAAATCAGGATTAATCAAAAGTTTACTATCGGATAGTCGGGATTGATGGTGATAAGTAAAACTTAGTTTTTGTTAACATAATTGCTTGAAACCGATTCCCGATTCCCGATTCCCGATTCCCGATTCCCGATTCCCGATTCCCGATTCCCGATTCCCTGTTCCCTAACGATATGCAAATTATATTTCGTGAGTTTAACCCATTTGATTTGTGGATTTGGATAGAATTTAGCACTGTTCCCTCCTATCGGGAAAAGGAATACGTAGAAGAATTGTTCAATTCCTGGTTTTTATTAGGTAAATTGGGAGGATTTGATGCAGAAAACCTTCCCGTGC
>NZ_JAAHHX010000732.1:0-1428 GCF_010672065.1 Moorena sp. SIO4A1
TACTTTCCCTTCCACTTCCCGGCTATATTAAATGTCCCAAATCCTTTTTTTTTGGTCACCTGACAGTCCTTAATAAACAGCTTTACTCCTGGCTTAAGCCCATAGTCTTTCAACTTTTGTTCCATCTCAGTATCGTGACAAACAAGCGTGTTAGATTTCTGTCTCAAACAGAAGTATGCACCCTCTAATCTCAGCCAGTTGCCCAGTTTGGGTGAACAAAACTCCCGTTCGCGAAGCGTGACCAAAGGTCAATCCCCTAACACCACCACTCTATAGTTGGATAGTAAGCCAAAACTTTTCCTCAAAACAGCTGTTTGCTCATCAAAATTACTGCTGCCTTTTTTATCCAATAATTCCCAGTAAATCGGCCAGGAGCGATGATCATAGATCACGCTAACCATCAAGATATTAATCACACCCCAGCTGGTGCGGTCTATCGCCAAATAGATTTTATCATTCGGCTTAAACATCTCTTCTAGGAGAGCACTTACACAGGGAAACCAGATGGAAACTATATTAAACTGTTTGAGCCGCAAAAACCGACGTAATTTTTTTCGACGACTCTCAAACAAAATAGGTAACGGCAGCGCTTGAGCTAACACTTCTAGTTTGACCTGTCGGAGTAGTTGTAGGCTGGCAACGACTAAGGTCACTAACAAATACCTCTTGTGATGCAGCTGATTTTGTAGGATTTTTTGGTATAGTTTCGCTATCATTTTTGGTAGATAGGTCAGGGTTACTATATTTGACCTATCTTTTTTTTTATTGTTATGCCGTATCCCTTGCTACATAAGGGCTAGAATCCCTATGTCCCCCCGTCAGGTATTGATGGGGATAAAAAAAAGGGATCTGTCCCCTCCTGTATGTATACTACTCCTGTGTACTCCATTCCGGGAACGGGTACATTGAAAATAGCGGATTTAGGGGCAGATCAAAAAGCCCAGAAAACCAACAGTGCGGGAAAACCAGTGTTACTAAAAGGAAGCACATTTACGGCTAAGTTTGAAGTCCAAAATCCAGCCAAAAAGCCCCCTACTGGTCCGAACCCTCCTATCCCTGACGCTACACCTCAATATTCAGGAACGGGGACTTTCATTACAACGAATACAAAATGGCGAGGAACTTAACCAAATTGTAAGCATTCAGCGGTCAGCGGTCAGCCGTGAGCTTCAAATAAAATTGAAAGTCTGGGGAAAAGCCCTTGGCCAAGGCCAAGGCTGATAGCTGATAGCTGATAGCTGACGGCTTATAGCTGAATGCTTACACCAAATTTAATTTTCGTTCCTTATATGAATATTTATTACTTTTTTGGAGATTGGCTTGTTAATAAAGTTTACATCCGCCATCCTGATCAATGATATAGAATTTAGTTATGAATAAAAACAATAAAATTATAGATCAATTTTTTCGGGATGGCGTTAGTCAGGG
>NZ_JAAHHX010000733.1:0-1427 GCF_010672065.1 Moorena sp. SIO4A1
TCTTAATGGGTCAAGCACACCTATTAACTCTTGGCAAAAAAATCCCTTGGCTAGTGTCGGGGGAACTCCTTAGAAGTATGAAGTGTGAATTCTCACCTTATTATAGGCAATTATAGGCAAATGCTAGTTCTTGAACTATATAGCAATAGTTAGTATATACCTATACAAACTATTAGATAAATTGTATCAAAAGCTACAATTTATCTTGACGACTATAAAATCCAATAGTTATAGCATATTTATTTATAATAATCGTCTGCCTTAATTTACTGCTCTTCCGCACTTGTTATGGTAACAAAGCAGTTCAATCATCCTGATCGCCTTATTGGGAATTGCTTGAGCGCCTAATTTTTGCCCTCGAAAAGCCGCTCAGAAACAAGCAATGAACATCACAAACATGGCAGGACTTGGATGATGGCAGGACTTGGTAGTGCAACGACAGCCCAATAGTCTTTGCCATACCAATGGGATCCTACCATAGAAGCTGACGCTTCGCGATGCAAAAGCTGATTTGACTTACCCCACCCAACTTATAAAATATCATTGAAAATTATGGGTGGGGACTGCACTCAATCATTGTGTTCAATTGAACACCATATCAGTATGACATGATGGCGTCTCGCGGATGAACTTCATATTAATTGAGCGAGTTTGCTTGCCATCCGCTGACACTGCCATGATTGGGTAGTCAATCAGAGCATCCTGCAAAGACATCTGGAAGCGGAAGGTACCGTCTGGGTTAATCTTGACCGGAAGTCCATCAATAGTAACGGAAGCATCAGGATCAGTGGTACCATGGATAATTAGCTCCGCATCTGCCAGTAACAACAATTCCGGAGAAGGAGCAGGGGGAGCATAATCCCTCAAACCAGCTCCCGACATGTTTGGAGAAACCCACTTACCAATACCCGAAGGGAAAGCATTGGAAGTTATTGCTGACCTTGGAACTTGCTGCATAGAACTATAAACAGAACCAGCTACTGCCTGAGATTCCCCAGATTGAGTTATGCCAAAGATTTCGCCATAGATAGGGGGATTAGGCATTTCCGAGCTACTCCCATTAGCTGTTTGGCTAGGTGGCAGAAGTTTTAGGACAGTCTTACCCTGTAAATTATCATTCCAGTTGACCGTGATGAATTGGTCTTCCATCCATTTAGAGGGATAGGCTGGGGGGGCATGGATAGGTGCTGAACGAGCCAGAACTAGCCATTGACCATCTTCACAGCGATAACCAATCTCAACTACATAGTCGCGATCGCTAACTGGCATGGGTAGATACCATTCTCGCGCTAGCTCATCACAGGGATATTCTTGGATACTATGGGGACTTTGATCATCCAGTTTGATTGCAGTAACATCATAGAGCCTTAGAGCGAGTTGTTGACCTCCCTGAGAGCGCAGTTCTTTTTTATGTTCATTCGGAATCT
>NZ_JAAHHX010000734.1:0-1427 GCF_010672065.1 Moorena sp. SIO4A1
CGGGAATCGGGAATCGGGAACAGGGAACTTCGGCTCAGGGAACAGGTAAACAATTATGTGTACCTCATTACTATGAGAACCGCTATAAGCAAAATTAGCTAAAAACTAACTAAAACTCATTAGTTATGATCCCAATTTACCTATTCCAGGTTACCTATTATTAAGTACTTTGATCAGGAAACAGCAGATCTGGGAACAGCGGATATGGGAAGTCAGGAGAGGTAATTATTATAATGTCTCGATAATTACCCTTAATACAAATCTCCCCTACTCCCTACTCCCTACTCCCTACTCCCTAATTTGAGAATTGCTATAAGATAACGAAATCGCTTTCAGCAAGGGTTGTTATTCCTAACACTACTGCTAGGGTTTCATCTCCAACATTGATTAGAGAATTATTACTATCGGAGGTGATAGACACTTCACCAAAGCCCAAACCATTGCCTAAACCAATGAAGTCAGTGCCCAGCTCGAAGTCTGTAATCGTGTCAGTACCTTCCCCAATCTCTAGGACAAAGGTATCACTGCCACTACCATTAGAGAAGTTATCTCCAGTCAGAGTATCATTACCCAGACCACCAGTTAATAGGTCATCCCCAGCATCACCCCAGAGTTGATCATCCCCGAAGCCACCATAAAGGGAGTCATTAGACTTCGCGGCAGTTGTCGGGAACAGGGAACAGGGAACAGGGAACAGTGGATAAGAATTGACGCAAAGCGATGCAGCGCGGTCTTGGGGGAAACCCCCAAGACCGCGCTGCATCAAGAACACTATCAGAAAACTACTTTTGCAAGAGGTCTATTAGCAAATTTACCGCCAATGCGATCGCTTCCTGAACCACCGTAGATAATATCATCACCACCAGCGTTACCACCTACGGACTTGCTATTGCTATCTCCCCGTAGGAGATCATCACCATTGCCACCAAATAGAATATCATTGCCTAATCCCCCAGCAATGGTATCATTTCCATCAAAGCCATTGATCAGATCAGCGTCAATAGTTCCAATCAACTGGTCATCCCCTTGAGTACCGTTAATCTCGGAAGTGGTTTCTACTATTGCTGTCGGGGATTGAATAGTATCGAGGTCTAACCCAAATGCTAGGAATTGGGTAATCTGGCTGTCATTGAAATTGTTATCGCTAGCAACAATTAGGGATTGTCTGCCATCCAGTAAGGTTGGACCAAATGCGATCGCTTCACTATTGTCCAGACGAATGCCTAAGTCATCGAAATCCAATAGCGGATCACCGGAACAGGGAGTAGGGTGGGCAAATTTCTATGATCGAGAATACTCACCCATAACCAAACGGTTTTTGCCCACCCTACAAGCTTTAGGAAAGGGAACAGCGGATCACCGGAACAGGGAGTAGGGTGGGCAAATTTCTATGATCTAGAATACTCACCCAAAACCAAACTGTTTTT
>NZ_JAAHHX010000735.1:0-1427 GCF_010672065.1 Moorena sp. SIO4A1
GGCAAAGGAAGATATTGTGCTGGGGTTTCAAGCACCAGAATTTCGGCAATATACGGACTATGGTGTTGGTTAATTTGTAAGCATTCAGCGGTCAGCATGGTAGGGTGGGCAAATATTGAAAGTTTGGCAATTTAATTAGGAATCATGTCTATTTGCCCACCCTACAAAAGCGTACGCATTTTATGTCGAATTTTCAACAGTCCAATCTTCGTGCAATAATCCTGGTACCTTATCAAAATCTTGATGATTACGAGTTAACAAAACCAATTCACGTGCATAGTGCAATGGCAGCAATTCGCGCATCCATCTTTGCCAGTTGAATTCGTTGGGATTGTAATTGATTAAATCTCAAAGCTGCACCGGCATCAAACGAGACGAGGGGTAATACCTTGAAATCGCTGACGAGTCGTACCATCATTTCATAACCTTTTACTACATCATTGGTGTTACGAGCCCGATTAATATAAGCGTGACAGCCTAGCATCTGCTCATGAAATGTTACTGTTGATACTGCAAAATCCGACAGTGGATAGCGATTCATACGTCTCAAAAGGTTATCGTAATCCTTTCCTGTTTGTCGCTGAAGAATGCTTAGATGATCTGTATCCAACAAATATTTCATGGTTCGTCTTGCGCTTCGAGGATAGATTCATCGCCTTGGCGTATGGCTCGTCCATAAGCCAGCACCTCCTCAAATGCCGGTTCATCTTTAAAAGAGCCTGTAATTTGTTGTAGCCAATTCATCGGCTGGGGGGTCGAAACTTGCTTCTGTAACTGCGCGTTCGCAGCCTCTATGGCTGTTAGCCTTTCCTCTAGGGAAGTGTTGATTGTCATTTGAGTTTTTCGTTAATCAGTAAATCAATTGACGTTGTTATATAGCAATTATACGACTTGTGAGGTACACAATTTCTAGATTTTAGGGAACAGGGAACAGGGAACAGGGAAGAGATAAGAGGGAATAGCGATACGCTGCATTAAAACAGGGAATCAACTTCAAAGAAGACTGTACCTCATGAGTCCTAGAAACGCTATAATTCAATATAACATAATAATCAACTGATTTGTTGGGTTTTGTTCCCTCAACCGAATCTACAATATCGGCGTAAGCACTTGTTTTTTTCGGCCATTCCTTGTACTATTAACTCGTTGATTTTGAGTAATGTAAATAGATGATGTGTTATATTTCATGCTATAGATGGTGGGTTACATTTTATGCTATAGATGGTGCGTTACATTTCATGCTTCGCACCCTACAAGAGATGCGATCGCTCCAAACTCCCTAATCCCTGTTCCCTGTTCCCTGTTCCCTTTTCCCTATTATTGACTATTTATCTCCTTAACTTATCAACATCTAAACTATGCTTTCACAAAACCTGAAAATTGTTACTCTGCTCCCCAGTGCCACGGAAATTGTGGCCGCTTTAGGA
>NZ_JAAHHX010000736.1:0-1425 GCF_010672065.1 Moorena sp. SIO4A1
AATTTCTGTAGTCGTTTCAAATAGGGGGGCTTTGCGATCGCTGAATCCAGGTCCCCTAGATTTCGCCTTCGCACCCTCCTGACTAATTTTTAAGTTCTCTGTACCTTCAAAGGCATCCGCTCGGTAAACCCGCACCCCTAGAAAGTAGGTTTTTTCAGGATTTCTGGCATTTGGGTCTGCCGGGATACTCCGAAATGCCTGGATGATTAAGTCTCTGGAACTGTTTTTGCTACAGCCATCATCTTCATCAAGGTCTACGCAGTAGAGACTCTTGTCATTCTTGCAATAGGAGTCATCATTATTTTTTTTACAATCGAAGTTTGATGGTGGAGCCCCAATCTCAGCCAATTTATTTCTTTCTGTTAAGATACTTGCTGCTTCCATCTTTTCCGTCTTTGCGGGAGGATCAATCGCTCCACTCCGCACACCATCGATGTAGGCTCTAGCGGCTTGCACTCCTATTTCCACTCGTCGCGACTGGACTCGATTGGCCACTCCTAAGACAATCATCGGTGATATGCCAAGCATCAGAATTGTAATAATCAGCATTGCCATCAAGGATTCCATAATTGTGAAACCGGCATCTGATGATTGAGAAAGGGGTTGTTGCTTCTGGGGATTGATCATGGTTTAACTATTAATTATTAAGTTGCGTAGGGTGTGTTAGGGGCGGACTTACCGTTATTTTTTGCCCCGTAGCCAGTCTTGGTATCGTCCGCCCCGTAACGCACCACTTGGTTAAACAGCTTTTAGGAGATGCACCCTGTCAGATCCCCCCTAACCCCCCTTAACAAGGGGGGAACTGGAGCAAGATGTAGGGTGGGCAGTGCTGGAGTTAGATTGATTAGCTTGCCGTAGGCTTGGGTTGGCACTGCCCACCACCCTAAGCAGAAAGGCAAGAGGCAAGAGGCAAGAGGCAAGAGTAGGAATAAGATGTAGGGTGGGCAGTGCTTGAGTTAGATTGATTTCCTTGCCATCGGCTTGGGTTGGCACTGCCCACCAACCAGGGAGTGACAGATCCCCCCTAACCCCCCTTATTAAGGGGGGAACCGGAGCAAGATTTAGAGTAGGCAGTGCATCAGAGCAATTCATTACCTTGCCATAGACTTGGGTTGGCACTGCCCACCAACCAGGGAGTAGAACCAGATGTAGGGTGGGCAGTGGATCAGAACAATTCATTACCTTGCCATAGACTTGGGTTGGCACTGCCCACCAACCAGAGAGTAGCACTGCTGGGTTAATTGCGAGTGTCAGATCCCCCCTAACCCCCCTTAACAAGGGGGGAACCGGAGCCAGATCTAGATGTAGGGTGGGCAGTGCATCAGACCAATTCATTTCCTTGCCATAGACTTGAGTTGGCACTGCCCACCAACCAGGGAGTGTTAGATCCCCCCTAACCCCCCTTAATAAGGGGGGAACCGGAGC
>NZ_JAAHHX010000737.1:0-1419 GCF_010672065.1 Moorena sp. SIO4A1
TCTATAAATGCAGAGGTGGCACAGTTAATTTATGAAGCCAGAACAAAAGCGGGGTTAACCCAGAAACAGCTTGCAGAACTTGTAGGTACAAAGCAGCCTGTGATTGCACGACTGGAAGATGCTGATTATGAGGGACACTCCCTTTCTATGTTGCAAAAAATCGCTCGCGCTCTCAATCAGCGGGTAGCGATCGCGTTTATCCCTACCGCAAATCTGATTCAATAGACTATTTACAAATATAGCAGTTTTCAATTGGATGAAGTCATTTAGTCTAGGGTTTTAGGGAGTAGGGAGTAGGGATGCATCATTATTACCTATTTCTTTTTACCTTTTTAGCTCAATCCTCTTAACATCTTTATCATCTTCACATGAACAATACCAGCCTCCTCAAAGGAATCTCCCATTACTTCAAAACCTAACTTTTCTTGAACCTCCCTACCCTGAAAGAGGGTGGGGATTCCCAGGCACAACAACTATGTTGCTGTTATCTCCGTGGGCGTGACTTTCCCCCGCACCGGAGGTAGCTGGATGGGGTCAATACCCAGTTTTTTGAGACCCCTTAGTTTTATGTTTATTGCCCCATTGATATCAGCATCGTCATAGTGGCCACAGTTGGTACAGACAAACTTTTCTTTCTTTCTGTTACTTTTACTGACGTGATGGCATTTTGGGCATTTTTGAGACGTGTGCTTGGGATTTATTTTGACTACTGGTATGCCTGACTTCGCAGCCACGACCTCTATCTTTTTGACCAGTTCTCCCCAAGCTGCATTAGATATTGATCTGTTTAAACCTCTTTTTGCCGACTGTCCATTGCGGACATAGCCACCATTTTCGTTTGGTCTAGGTTTGCACCGAGATTTCATTGCTTTAATATTGAGGTCTTCAAAGACTAAAGCATCTGTTTCTTCAACTAATTGATTGGCAACATCCCAATGGTAGGCACTGCGGCTATTTGTTATTCGCTCATGAAGCGAAGCAACCGCTTCGTAAGACTTTCCTCTATTTTTGGATTCTTTTTTCTTCCGACTAGCAGCTTTCTGTCTCAAGTTCAAACGTCTTTCTTTACGTCTAAAAGATTTTTGTTTAGCCGGATTAGCTATTGTCTTTCCATTAGAAAGGCTTACTAACTTATTAATGCCTAGATCGCAGCCCTTGACTTTCAGAGGATTAATTTCGGTATTATCTTTTACTGGAGTAGGTGGAACCGATTTATCTTCGATTTGAAGACTTGCAAACCACCCACGAGCTTTTCTGCGAACAGTGACGGATTTCAGAATAAAACCCTCAGGTATAGGGCGGGAGTTGTAAAAACCCATCCATCCAATTCCTGGGAGGTATATCTTGTTTCCATTAAGCTTTACCTGACCAGGAGCATATTTGAAGCTCCTAAATCGTGACCTTCTTTTTGGTTTTGGG
>NZ_JAAHHX010000738.1:0-1418 GCF_010672065.1 Moorena sp. SIO4A1
GCTTTGAGTAGTCAGGGCTATGGACTTCTCTCCCGTCGCTCATTACAGCAAATGTCTTGATACCTAGATCGATTCCAATACTGGGATTCTTGGCTTCAACCTGAACAGGCTCAATATCCACAACAAAACTCAAAAAATAATTATTCGCACAATCCTTGATAATGGTGACCGAACTTGGATCTGATGGCAACGCTCTAGACCATATAGGCTTAACTATTCCAATCTTCGCCAAGTACACACCGTCACCCTGGATAGAAAAACCTCTGCGAGTTAATCTAGCTGATTGTTTATTCGTTCTTTTTTTAAACCTTGGAGGTCTAACTTTACGACCTTTTCGCTTCCCCTTACAAGAATCAAAAAAGTTTTTATAAGCAGTTCCCAGGTCAGCAACGGACTGCTGCAAGGGTACAACAGAAACCTCAGACAACCATTTTCTTTCTTCGGTTTTCTTTGCCTGAGTAATCACCAACTTCTGCAACTCCCCTGATTTAGGAGTTTTCTCGGACTGTTTACAAATAGCCAGAGCATCGTTCCACACAATACGAACACATCCGAACAACCTAGCGAGGTTGCTCTTCTGTTGGTTGGTTGGATAAAAACAATACTGGTACCTGGCTTTCACTTGCCTCTCCTGTATTGGTCTGTACTATGATTATAGTGTAGTCTACAAGATTTGACAATGGGGTTTCGGAATATTGGCACAGTATTACAAAGCAAGCAGATGCACTTAATATGCGTAATTAAATACCGCAAAAAAATACTGACATCGGCAAGCATTGAGGCTATTGAAAAATCATTCAAAGAAGTAGCAAAAAAAATGAATTTTGAAGTTAGGGAATTTAACGGAGAATCTGATCATGTACACGTGTTGATTGAGCAAAGCTCACGCTACGCGAACGAATACCCTCCTAAGATTTCAATTTCTCAAATAGTTAACAGCCTAAAAGGTTTATCCAGTCGTAGGTACGGACAAAAAGGATATCCTAAACCCAATGGCAAAGCTGCACTGTGGAGTCCTAGCTACTTTGCCGCTTCTGTTGGGGGAGCTTCAATAGAAGTCCTCAAAGAATATATTAATAATCAGCAGATACCGTCCTAGAAGGATGGGGCTTCGGCAAAGCCGACGCTACGCGAACAGACCCAAAATTTTTGGTGATCAGATCAGGTCATGGGGAGATAGGGAGATAAGCTACAGAACAGGAAAGAATAACAGACTATGATATCCCCTTAATCTAGCTAACAAATCCAGTTTATTTTAGGCTAATTATTGGCAATCGATATATACACAATTCGTCAAGTCCGGAATCTATGCTCTCAGGCTAAAGCTTTGGGCTAAAGGAACTAATTCTACCGAAGTGGACTAAATTTTTTTTCTAGACTACGGCTACTAACAATGCTCCAAGATATCAGGTAAACCT
>NZ_JAAHHX010000739.1:0-1417 GCF_010672065.1 Moorena sp. SIO4A1
AAAACTCTACAATAGCAGTGTGGTCATCTATATTTTTATTATGAAATTGATCAAAGTTAAAGCTAGAACCGATAGGTAAATATTGGTCTTGTAAATCATTGCGCTGCTGTCGCCACGGGTGCATCTCATTTTTGTAAAAACATCATTAATAAAGCATCCCATTTAGGTAAGCACAGCGTAAAGAAAGAATTTTAGGAACATTTTCAATATTCCATTGTGAGCCTGATATTTTAACTCGCATTCCTATTTGCTTAATTCCTGATTCAATTGCTCCTGAACCTAGGGAACTTATTCTTTCTTTCTGATAGTATTCATAGTTGATTATTCGCTTTTTATGAGTTTCTATATAGTTACAAAAATTTTGTGCTACTTTCTTTTTTAATCCCCTAAATAAATCTAAAGTCTCTGCCACTTTTCCTGACCAGAGAAGCTTTTCTGCCTTCTGTAAACGTTTCAAGGAACCTCCCACTTTATAAAGATTTTCCTTTAGATGATACCAATCCAATATTTCTCTTCTTTGAGCCGGTTCTCCCAGTTCTTCAAATATATTCCAAATTCCTTGATGACCATCACCTGTACAAAAGAACGGGTTGAGAAGTTTTTGACTATTTACCCAATCTATTAAAACTTGGTTTTCTTGAAAGAAAGCTCCTATATATGTTCCATTCAAACACACAGCTTTATAATCTTTCCATTCACAGGCTTCACCATTTTCCTCTGTACGTAACCGGATTTTTCCTGCATCTAAGCTTACTTCTTGTATTCCTAATCTAGATTCTGGTAAGTCTACATCTTGCTTTTTAACTAATCTATGTAATGTACTATGTGAAATTTTGATTCCCGTCATTGCCCATAAATCTTCCTCTGCTCTCTTATAAGATTCATTGGCACAAATAAGCAGAGCATTTTTTTCCAGCTTTGGACTTAATTGACTATGAGGTTTTAGCTCAAAATAATCCGCCTGTTTATCAGTGATTTCTACTTCTCCTACTATGGTTTTTATTCGGCGAGGTCTGCCAATTTTTACTTGACTGACTTCTGAAAAAAAAATTTTGCTATCTCTGGAGAAACTTCTTCCTGAATATAGTCTCTTAAAGTCGTTTCTATATCCTCAAATCTTTGCTTATTTTCTGGGGGGGTCTGACGATATAAAAGTTGAGCTACAGCTTTTAAATGTTCTTTTAGCTCTTGCTTTTCTTCCGGACTCAAGTTCATGAGTTTTAGTAATTATTAGAAACTATTTATCATTAATAATATCATGATATCATGATTTTGGTATTTTTGCAAAACTGAGATGCACCCTAGCGCATCCGCCAATGCAGGTGACTGGCATTTACTAAGAGGAAAACCCTTCTTGATCCGCATCATGGGGTTTGGGCTTCTAAAACCAAAAAACCAGATACTGGGAGCAGACAGA
>NZ_JAAHHX010000074.1:0-29697 GCF_010672065.1 Moorena sp. SIO4A1
CTTCATGGCAAAAAGAAAACCAAGCAGAAGGCTTGAAGTAAGGCTTGAGCCGGATGATGGGTAACTGTCAAGTCCGGTTCTTAGGGGAGGGGAGTAGAGTAATCTACAAACCTTACCCGACTTCACGCACGGTTCTGGAGCGGAGGTGCCCTGGATAATACCAGGCATCGACCGTAATTACCACCTTCCTTGACAGTGTCGGGGATGTAGTACTCAGCTTATCTGACTCCGCAGACGTAATAAACGTCCAGGATGTCACGATTTGTCCGGGTTAAAAGTATCAGTGTCAAGAAACCCTTAACACGTTTGACCGTGATCTATATTCATACCAAATCTGGGTCTAAAACCCCTGATTAAAAAACCAATAGGCGATCGCCTATTGGTTTTTTAAGTGGTCACAAGTAGCTTGAACGCTTGACTGAGTGTGGGGTGTGGGGTGTGGGGTGTGGGCGAAGGGGTGTCAGGAAAGATTTATTTGAATGAGTTCAAGGGATTGAGGTTCGAGGAGCATTCGATATAGATCTTAGGTCATAGTACTATAGGCATAGCTAAGGTCTCTAGTTTTGTATGTATTTCAGATTACCTCTACCTAGTGATATAGATCACATATGTTTTTCTTATATTAGTTTTTGTTGAACCATATATTAAATATTCTTATATTTCAAACCATTTCACCTGGCAAAAAAATTATTCAATTAAGGCGGTTTTCTTTACAAAAACTATAAAAACTTTATAAAAATTCATAAAAAATGGCCTCGTAATCAGAGGGTAGGGCGAATGAGGATTTGCCCTACCCTCGTAGTTACAAGTTTAATTGTTTAAGTTGAATTTAATAACAAAGGCGTTGCTTAATAATGGAATGATTTTAAGAGTTTTTAGGTGCGGGCAGGATGCCCACTCTACTCCTATTCATTCGAAGACTGACGCAACGCCAGGAAGTTAGGCTATCAGGGACTGGCACAATTGATCTTCTAGTAGCGATTCTTGCTCAGCCATGGATTGAATGGCTTGAATCATCACTTGGCGAGGATTAAAACCCACTCCATGAAGTTGTAACCATTGCGAAGCGGTGTTTCCTTCCCGTAGAATTTTCTGAACCGGTGAGAGGAAGCAACTAAAACCCTGTTTTTTGGCTACCGGCCAAACCTCTTGATAAAGTTCCTCAATCCAATCTCTTGCCAGAATTAGTCTGCCATCCTGCCAATGCCTCAGTTGGGCATCCAAACTGGATTTAGCCGCAGCCACTTCATTGGCATCTGTGAGGGCAATCAAGTCAGCGGAACGGTTGTTGGCAGGTATTGTACTTATCTCCAGGGGGTCAAGGCTGGGATCATCAATCAGTTGGATCAGGCGTGCTTCCAATAGTGCCATAACCGATAACAGGGCAATGGGATCGACCATTAAATCACAGATTCTCAGCTCTAGGCGGTTGAGATCATAGGGGCGTCGGTTGCCATTGGGGCGCACAGAGGTCCACAGATGACGGACATTAAACATGGTACCAGCAGCGAGTTGCTGTTCAGTCCACTGGATAAAGTGACGATGGCTTTCAAATAAAGGAACATCAGAGGGAGTTTTGGGAAACATTCCCCAGCGGGTGGAGTGATAGCCAGTGGTTTTACCGTCCAGAAAGGGGGAAGATGCACTCAGGGCTAGATACAGTGGAGCTTCCATTCGCACTAGACGACAAGCTCTCATCAGGATTTCTGGGTCAGAGATGCCCACATTGATATGGATGCTGGCAGTGACAACTTTAGTGCCGTAGGTGGTCTCAATGTAGGAATGGTAAGGATTATTGGGGTCAGAGCGGTAAAAGCGATCGCTTCCACCTAAGGACAGGGTACTGCCGGGAATCACAGTATAGTTACCCAAGCTTTTTAAATACTGTCGCAGCTGCTGTCGAGGACGCACTAAGGCACATAAGAGACGGTCATAGCAACATAAAGGAGCAGTGGTGTATTCTACATTGCGCTGATCTGGCTCTCGGACAAATCCGTCGAGGGATGCAACAATCTGATCGGAAAAACCGACAATATCCCCTTCGGGAGTGCCGGTATACATTTCTACTTCAAAGCCTTTGGATAGCAGCACAGTTTTTTCTAATGGGGAATGGTAAATTGGGAATCGGGTGTAGCGTTGGCCGTAGCTCTAGGGAGTTTATCTACCTTATCTAGCTATCAATCCTATCAATAACGACCAAAGAATTCCTCTGTCTTTAGTTTGCCATTAAAGCTTAAACTGGCGATAGACCTTGAGAGCAGCACGGTAAAGTAAAGAGTGGCGATAGATCAGGGCATCGAAATCATTTCCGTAGCCACCACCAATAACACTAGCGACTGGGATGCCCGCTGCTACACAGGTACTCAACACTTGGATATCCCGACGGTAGATTCCTGTGTCGGTCAAGGCTAATTTGCCCAAGTGGTCTTCTACATGGGGGTCAACTCCAGCATCGTAGAGGACTAAATTGGGTTTGAATCCTGAGAGTAAGTCCGGAAGATACTTGGCTAGAGTTTGTAGATAGGCATCATCATCTATTCCCTCTGGTAGGGGAACGTCTAAGTCACTTTTTTGTTTCTTGCTAGGGAAATTGACTTCACAGTGCATGGAAAAGGTGAAGACACTGTGGTCGTTTTGGAAGATAAAGGCGGTACCGTCTCCTTGGTGGACATCTAGGTCAACAATTAAAATTTTCTGAACTAGTCCCAGTTGTTGGAGGACACGGGATGCGATCGCTAAATCATTAAAGATACAAAACCCTGAGCCATAATTGGGAAAAGCATGATGGGTACCACCAGCAGTATTGAAGGCTAACCCTTGACTCAGGGCGAGTTTAGCGGTGAGAATCGTGCCACCTACGGCAGTACAAGTTCGCTTTACTAACGCTGGACTCCAAGGTAAGCCAATGCGTCGCACAGCTTTCGGGTCAAGGGTACCTTGACAGTAAGCTTGAACATAGGCGGGGGTGTGAACCAGGTGGAGCCAATCGAGTGGGGGAAGGTCTGGAGTGTGGAATTGTTGAGGAGTGGCAATGCCTTCTTGTAGCAGTAGTTGGTAGAGTTTCCCAAATTTAGGCATGGGAAAGCGATGCCCGTCTGGCAGAGGTGCGACATAGTCCTGGTGATAGACGATTGGCAAGTTCATGATCAGACAGGGTTTTCCAGCTCGCTACACTTTTTTTTATAATCATCAACCAAGTCAAAGGAAGCATAGCATGAATGACCCTTGGAATACTTTTAAGCAACAGCCTTGGCTACCTCTGTCGAAAGTAGCTGCTTTGACCACTGTGCTGGTAGTTGCTCTAGAGAACTTATTGATATGGGTCTTGACTCAATCAGAAACTTTCCGTCTGCTACTATTTTCTAGACCCCTAGCAATCATCTGGTTTATGGCTGCGGCTATAGGAGTTGGGGTGTTAGGAGTTTATATTTGTGAACGTTGGCAGTCCCAGGTATTCCTGAAGACCTCTAGTCTCTGGGCTTTAGTGTTGTGCCTTATCGTCGGTTTATTGCTCAAGTCCCAACTTCCCATCCCTTTTGGGTTAGTTGGGTTTTCCATGAATGCTGTGATTGGAGTAATCCTAGGGGTCTTTTGGAAAGGTCGTCCTTACTGGCGTTATTGGAATTAGTTGGAAATTTAGAATTTAGAATTTAGAATTTAGAATTTAGAATGGAGAATTTAGAGGTTGTCTGAGAAGTATCATTTGCTACATCAAAGCCCCCTAAATCCCCCAATTTTGGGGGACTTTTAGCCGCAAATTGATTCTTGTTCCCCCCAGAATTGGGGGGCTAGGGGGGCAAAATTCAGTATCAAAAAACTTTTCAGATATCCTCTTAGAATGAATAATTTATAGCAACCGAATTATAGTTTAGGACAAAGTATTTTGTTTGAAAGGGAGCAGAAATATTATGTGTTAAGCTTTACTACGACTGCTATACCTTCTATCTTAGATCTTCTACCTTCTATCTTAGAAATTTTGCATTGTACCTTGTTATTGTCAATTCTCAATTCTTAATTCTTAATTCTTAATTCTTAATTCTTAATTCTTAATTCTACATTCTATATACTGATTACTGTGACAAGTTATAGCGCAAACTTTCTAGATTATTACGACAGTTTATAGTATTAGGATTATTTGACCCTAACTTCTGTTCTGCAATCTCCAAAGCCTGGAAAAAGAGGGGTTCCGCTTCATGGTAACGCCCCTGAGCTTTGTAGAGATTTGCCAGGTTGTTGAGACTACTGGCTACATCATAATGGTCTTCACCCAGCAGCTGCTTATACATGTCCAAAGCCTGGACAAAGAGGGGTTCGGCTTCATGGTAACGCCCCTGAGCTTGGTAGAGATTTGCCAGGTAGGTTAGACTAGTGGCTACATCGCGATGTTCTTCTCCCAGGCGGCTTCTGGTTATCTCTAAACATTTCTCATACCAGGGTTCAGCCTGATCATAGGTACCTTGACCCTCAGAGAATCTTCCTAAGCCAGTAAAGGGCTCTATTAAATCTTCATCCCTGAGCCAGTCAGTTAAGACTGTGGCAACTTCTGCTAAATGAGGGATGGCCGGGCTAACTGCTGAAATCTGATCGCGAGTTGGTGTATAAGAAATTTCTTTTGCCACAGCCACAATTGTTTGACAAAAGCTTTCCTTATAGGAGTCGGCCTCTGGTAATTGAGCCAGCTTGGTCAGGAAAAATTCTCGAATTAGTGGATGGAGTTGATAGGTTTGCTGTTCAGTCAGTTGCAACAGATTACGATTGATCAAAGAGCGATTGGCCGTAGGCCACGCTACGCGATCGCGTAATTCTTCCAAGTCTTCTTGTGCTTCTTCCCAGTCATCCTCATCTTCAGTTTCGATAACACACTTCTCTACCAGTGACCACTCAAAAGGAGCTTGAGCAAACAGACTCAGACGACATCCCAACTGCTGGGCTTCTGGACAATCTTTCAAATCTTCCCAAGATAACTCAAAGGCTGCTGCTACTCCCAACTGGGCTGTCATTTCCCCTTCTTCTGTGGGATCAAGTAATGCCTTAGCTGCTAATTTCTTTTTCTCTAAACGTTTCTGAACTTTAGCAATGGTTAAGGTCGGATGTAGATCTAAATATCGTCCGACTAACTCCAAACCCAAAGGCAAATACCCCAACCATTTACATAACGCTTCTGCTTCGGTTAGTTCTTTCTCAATGCGCTCTTTTCCAACAAGCTTACGTAATAATTCTAATGCTGCCTCTGGGGATAGTACATCCAAGTCAATTCGTCGGTAAGAAGCCCCTGGACGCTGACGACTGGTGACCAGTACTTTGAACCGGGATTCAGCTGGAGGTAAATAGGGTTTAATTGTTTGTTGGTAGTCATTGCTGAAAGAAGCGACATCATCCAGCACGATCAATACTGTTCCTTCTGGCCAATGTCTCCAGCAGTATCTTACCTGCTCGTTGAACTCTAGTTCATCTGGAATAGTTAATCCTAATTCCGTACGCCCAAAACTAACAATTTGATTCCCCAGATCTAGCCCGCGCACTGGAAACCAGCACCTACCACCAGGGTAGTTATCCTGATAACTTAGAGCATATTGTAGAGCTAATTCGGTTTTGCCCACACCGCCCATTCCGGCAATGGCACAAATTGCTAATCGATCGGTCTGTTGAAGTTCCTGATGGAGCTGCTCAAGTTGATCGTCTCTACCCACAAAGTAGGGAGTGCCACGATTAGCAATGTTAGTGGGAGAATTTAATTTTTTTTTTCTTCCCGGTGCAATCGGTATAGTTAACTTTGCCAGAATTTCAAACGCAAAGGCACTGGCATTCTGTGCAGCTATTTCTTGCCAACCAGCAGCATCGGCTTCACTCTTGCTATCGATTAAATCAGAAATACCACGAATAATCAGTGCCGATACCTGGTGATTAGCATGAGCAGCTTGAAGCAAACCACTTCCTTCCATTTCCACTGCTACTGCATCACCATAGTTCTTCTGCAATAACTTAAAAGTACTGGAGTTCTTTGAAGCAACTACTTTTTCCCCAGCGGCGATCGGTGCGACTAAAACCCTAGGGGAGTCAACCGTAGAGTCAACAGATGTTAGTCTTTCTAACCAATCTGATTTTTTGGCTTCTGCTCTCGCTCGTTGAATCAGCTTATAGGATGCTTCTCCTACATCTGGTCTAGGTTCAAATTCTAGTGTGATTTTGCCAGATTCATAACCATATACTTTGGTAGCAGCTACCACATCACCGAGTTTGACATCTTTAATGCCTCCAGCTACTCCTACAAACAGAACAACATCAGGATCGAAGTAAGCGATCGCTCTTTCTGTTTCCATTGCTGCTCTGGTATTTCCTGGACCAATCTCAACAATTCCTACTTCCCAGGACTTACCATTATCTGAAAACTGTCCTAGTTCATAAACTGTCCCTTGTTCATGTTCTTCCTCTTGAAGATTGCTCAAATGAGCCTTAACAGCAATGTATTCAACAGGAATAGCGGTTAATATAACTGCCCGGTTCATAAATCTTTGCTAGTTAACGTCAGTCAGATGTAAGCAACTAATCATTACCTGGCTGTGATCTCAGGTTTTTTCCAAACTTGTTGAATCAGTTAAAAAATATAGTTAACTATATTGTATTATTTTTATGTCCATAAAATTCAATCTTGATTTAGTCTAACAAAAAAAATACAGGGAGTCGGGTAAAAAAATATCATAATTCATTTTATATACCTAAAACAACTTATCGGATATAGTTGATTTTTTTATTTCCTGTTTCCAAGGCTATCAGTAAATTAAATCCACAAAAAAAAGGAACGCTAACATTTTTACTATGTATCCCGTTTGCGATTATAACTTATACTTGATGGTGCGTTACGGGGCGGGCTATCCCAATAGTAGCTACAAAGTTAAAAGGCGAGCCAGCCCCTAACGCACCCTACGCACTAAATTCTTAATTCTACATTCTTAATTCTACATTTTCTTCGAATTACTCCTCAAAAAAAAATCCTACAAACCCTTGACAATTAAATTCATAATAGTTATGATTATATTTGTAAGCTTCAAGAGCAATTTTGAATTATGCCTGACAACTTTCGCCCAGATCCACAAAACAATCCTGAGGATATCAATCCTAGTAATACTCCTCAGGAACCTTCCCAAAAAAAATACCCCATTAAGCACATTTTGAAGGGGTCTCGCCGGGCAATAAACAACACCATGCATACCCTTTATGCACGGGGTTACGCCGAAATCTCCGAGTGGAGCCCCCTTCAGCCGACTGGAATTCCTGGCGAATTCATCACCATGATGACCAAGTATTTAAATTTAGGTTAAACTATTAAATTATAGGGGGGGTAACCCCCCTGGCCAAAGTATCAGTTTTGTTCACGTAGCGTGACCTTTGGTCAATCCTATGGGATCATTTCTGGATTGGTTTAGAAAGTTGAGGCATAACTAAAAAATCCTAGCCGTGGAAGGTTTTCTGCGGCTATTTTTTTTTGTTTAAGGTTAGAAGGTTAGAAGGTTGAAGGTTAGAAGGTTGAAGGTTAGAAGGTTTAAGGTTATTAAAGGTTGAAGGTTAGAAGGTTTAAGGTTAGAAGGTTTAAGGTTATTAAAGGTTGAAGGTTAGAAGGTTTAAGGTTAAAGGTTATGATATCGAAATTAGCGTTAATAACAATATCTGGTATTTCTCCATTTTTCCATTTCCCGATTTTCCCACACTTCCCTCTGTTTGCCTTTCTCTGGTGGGATTAGTGAGAGTATTGAATACGTACGAAATAAGTACTAGTTGATAAACAACTGTCTTGATCGAGTCACTGATATCATCTAAAGAATGAAGAATGTAGAATGTAGAATGTAGAATGTAGAATGTAGAATGTAGAATGTAGAATGTAGAAGGAACTCAATTCTCAATTCTCAATTCTCAATTCTCAATTCTCAATTCTCAATTCTCAATTCTTAATTCTCAATTCTCAATTCTCAATTCTCAATTCTTAATTCTTAATTCTTCATTCTCAATTCTTAATTCTTAATTCTACCAGACCCTACCTGAGTTTATGGGTTGACTTAGGGTTTCAGCCTGAGAGGGAGTAGTTGATTTTAAAACTGCGATCGCTTTTCCGTATTGAGGATCCTTGCTAGTGCCACGCCATCCCGGTTGACGAGATAGCTGTTGCCGTTGCTCAAGGGTCAACTCTTGGCGAATATCGGGCACAATTCCTTTTAAACTAATATCTTCACCACTGGGTAGGTAGTAACGAGAGACAGTCACCGTTAAACCTGAACCATCGGATAAGGCATGGACAGACTGGACAGCGGCTTTACCAAAGGTCCGAGAACCGATAACAGTAGCGCGTTTGTTATCTTTGAGAGCACCAGTTAGAATCTCACTAGCACTAGCCGAGTTACCATCCACTAGAATCGCTAAGGGCAGATTGGTCAAGGCCGTTCGATTAGCGGTGTATGCCTGTTTACCACCGATCCGGTCTATAGTGCTAACAATTTCTCCCTCTTGCATCCACATCCGGGCAATTTCAATACTCGAAAAAAGCAATCCGCCTGGATTTCCCCGCAGATCTAGGACATAAGCATTCACCTTCTGCTGATTTAGGTTCCTAATTGCCCGTTGCATTTGTTCAGCTGCATGGGAACTAAATTCATTTAAGCTAATATAACCCACTCGCAGATTCCCTTCTTGCTTGACGCTGTAACGAACAGAGGGGATTTCTATCTGAGCTCGGGTTAGTTGTATCTCAAAGATTCCCTGTCCTGGTCGAGCAATCCGCAAAGTCACTGATGTTCCCACTTTACCCCGGATTAGTCCCGACGCATCTTCGAGACTTAACCCTTTCGTAGATTTGCTATCTACAGCTAAAATCCTATCCCCAGCTTTAATACCTGCCTTAAACGCTGGGGAATTTTCAATCGGTTCAATGATCAACGGGGTCTCGGTCTGCTTTTCTATTTCCATGCGAATACCTACACCAGACAGTTCACCAACGGTTTGGTTTGTCAAGGCTTGGAACTTTTCTGGCTCTAAAAAGCGGGTGTAGGGGTCTTCTAAGGTTTTTAGGGCTTTCCGAATCGCTTTATAGGCTTCTTCCTTTGAAGCGTAGCTTCTGCTGAGGAGTTCGTGCCTAGTCGCTTGCCAGTCAACTTGGTTAAAGGTGTTATCGACATATTCCCGATTTACAGTTTGCCAAACTTCATCAACAATTGTTTTGGGGCTATCCTGAAATGCTACAACCACAGAGCTACCATTAATCGGTGTTGCCCAAGACCAAACTGCTGTGGTTGCGATCGCTCCAGTGAAAAGAACACGTTTGAGTCGGGGGAAGTTTTTCAGGGATTGTCTCATGGATATAAGGCGGCAAACTACTTAATTACTTAATCTATTTAGTGTTTTATAAATTCAACCATTATTGAGGTTTTTGTTAACCAGCTCTAGGATTGCCCATGGCTATGAGCTACTGAGACTACCTAGCTATTACTACTAATCCTACTGATGATAATAACGAAAAAAAATTATTTTATAGTTTTAGTTTCTGATCTGATATACTAAAGGAATATTCGTCTGTCGGCTAATACCGCGAACTTACTCACCAAGTTTTACTCACCAAGTTTCACTCACCAAGTTTCACTCACTAAGTTTCACTCACTAAGTTTCACTCACCAAGTTTCACTCACCAAGTTTTAGTCACTAAGTTACTCTAGAGGCTATAGTTTTTAATATACGATTTAATAATATAATTTTAATATACTGAAATCCAGCAACTATAGCAGACTGCCGTTGTGCCAGTTACAGAACTGAACTGCTGTGGGGACACAGACTGCCATCGCGGCAGCAAAATATTCACTGATTTAGAGCCCAGCTCAGGTTCCCCGATCAGGAGTCAAGCGCACCGAGGGAGTCGCGAGTCGGGATGCAGCGCAGACCTAAGGGGGTTAATCCCATTAGCGGCTGCATCACTATTGCCTATTGCTAGCATGCCTATTGTCTTGAAAGGATAAGCAATATTGCTCAAAGGTTACTGAAAATTACTCTATCTTTTAAGCAGTAAGCTATAAGCCATTCCCGTAGCGTGGCCAAAAGACCAAGGCGAATGGCCAACTGCTGAGTGCTGAGTGCTGAGTGCTGAGTATCTGTCTAACCACCAGCAACAGCTGTGACAATACTCACTTCATCCCCATTGTTGAGTTTTGTTTCTGTATTGTCCAACAAGCGGATATCTTCCCCGTTCACGTAGAGATTCAAAAATCGACGGGGTTTACCCTGCTCATCGCACAGTCGTTGTTTAATGCCAGGACAATTACTTTCCAGGGATTCGATCAGTTCAGAAACATTCGTTCCCTCGCATTCTACTGTTGCTTGCTCTTGGGTATATTTTTGTAAAGGAGTAGGAATTAAAACTTTTACAGCCATAATCAATATCTTGCTTTGAATTCTCAATTTTGAAGGTTGAATGGTAAGCCATCAGCTATCAGCAATCAGCTATCAGCTATCAGTTATCAGCTATCAGTTATCAGCTTATGGGTTATCACAGGCTAGAAGCCTGTGCCACGCTACTAGATCGATGCTTTTGAATAAAATCAGATGATAGCTGACTGCTGATTGCTGACTGCTGACTGCTGACTGCTGATTGCTGACTGCTGACTGCTTAAACTAAAACTTGCTGCCATTCCAGACGGTCTAGGGTGTTAGCCCGCTCTAATGCTTGCTCGAAATTGTCTAGTTTTGGTTCAATTACCAAAGGTTCACCCACATAACCTTGAACTGCTTCTTGGGTCTTCAAGCCATTACCAGTGATGTAGGCTACTGTAGTTTCATCGGGGTCAATTTTACCAGCTTCTACCAACTTCTTGAGTACAGCAATTGTAGTACCTCCTGCAGTTTCTGTGAAGATTCCTTCGGTTTCTGCTAGCAACTTCATCCCTTCGATAACTTCTGCATCAGTCACGGATTCAATGTTTCCGTTAGTTTTCTTAGCTATTTCTAAAGCGTAGATGCCGTCGGCTGGGTTTCCAATCGCAATAGATTTAGCAATAGTGTTCGGCTTGACTGGAGTAATAAAGTCCCGTCCTTCTTTGAAAGCTTGAGCGATCGGGGAGCAACCTTCTGCTTGAGCACCACTGAAGCGCACTGATTTATCTTCTACTAGACCGACTTTGATGAATTCTTGGAAGCCTTTGTAGATTTTGGTGTATAGGGAACCTGATGCCAAGGGAGCAACAATATGATCCGGTAGTTGCCAACCTAGTTGTTCAGCGACTTCAAAGCCCAGAGTTTTAGAGCCTTCTGAGTAGTAGGGACGTAGGTTAATGTTCACAAATCCCCAACCGTGGGTGTTGGCTACTTCACAACAGAGGCGGTTGACTTGGTCGTAGTTGCCTTTGACTGCCATTAATGTGGGGTTGTAAATCAGAGTGCCCATCACTTTACCCGCTTCCAGGTCAGCAGGGATAAACACGCAGCAGTCGAGTCCAGCATGAGCTGCGATCGCAGCAGTAGAATTCGCTAAGTTTCCAGTACTAGCACAGGATACCGTTGAGAAGCCTAACTCCCGTGCTCTACTTAGAGCTACTGATACCACCCGGTCTTTGAAGCTCAGGGTGGGCATGTTGACGGCATCATTTTTAATGTAGAGATTTTTTAACCCTAAGCGTCTAGCCAAGCGAGTCGATTTCACTAAGGGAGTCATTCCCGTACCAACATCAATATAGTTATCAGTGGCAAGGGGTAAGAAAGAACGATAGCGCCAGATCGATTTCGGACCTGCCTCAATGCTCTGCCGGGTTACATGGCTTCTGAGGGTACCGTAGTCATATTTTACTTCCAACGGACCAAAGCATTCCTCACAAACGTGCATTGCCTTGGGCTCATACTCCGCACCACACTCTTTACACTTCAATTTGGTAAATGCGGTAGATGCCTGGGTTTTGGGAGTAATTGTGGCTTGGCTCATGGGTATATCTCTAATTACGCTCTCTAATTACGTTCCGTCAAGACTTGATTAAAAGTAACATACCTCAAAATGTCCGTCAACCATACCCGACTTTTTTAGTCGGGATTAATTGCACCCCTTAAAGACTCATCATTAAGCAGTCAAAATTACTGTCAAGTTAAGTACAAACTTTTGGTGCGATTAGTGATATATGGCTGTGTGTAGGGAACAGGGAACAGGGAATAGGCAAGAGGCAAGAGGCAACAGACAAAAGTAATCCCCCCGACTCCCGACTCCCGATTCCCGATTCCCGATTCCCGACTCCCGACTCCCTAGTAGCGCTGGTGGAAACCGTTATAGTATCTTTCCGAAAGCCGAAAATCATTTCCAATCCCTAAATAGTCCCTCAACTATCCCATGGGCAAGATAGCTAGAAAATATAAATTCATCATCACTTGTCTGACTACTCTAATTTTCATTAGTGCTGGCAGCGCCTCTGCTCAAGACACAGTTATCTTTAGCAGAAAAGATATCTTTCATCCCGTTATCGCTAACAACGGTATGGTTTCCTCTCAAGAACGCTATGCCTCAGAAGCTGGTTTAGCCGTTTTAAAAGAAGGTGGCAATGCTGTTGATGCTGCGGTAACCATTGGGTTTACCCTAGCGGTAACCTTACCGCGAGCTGGGAATCTCGGTGGCGGTGGCTTTATGCTCTTACATCTGGCCAAGGATAACCAAACCATTGCTATTGATTATCGGGAGAAAGCACCAATCGCTGCTACTCGTGATATGTTCCTGGATAATAATGGTGAGGTTGACCCAGAAAAGTCTCGATACAGTTATTTATCTGTAGGTGTTCCTGGTACCGTAGCTGGGTTAACCATGGCACTGGAAAAATACGGCACTATTTCCTTAGAACGGGCATTACAACCAGCTATTAAATTAGCAGAAAAAGGGTTCCCAGTTTCTGAAGATTTGTTCCGCTCTCTGAGATACTCTCAGCAGCGAATGCAGGCTTCTGAGGCGAGTATGGCTATTTTTTATAAGCCAGGGGGCGTGCCTTATCAGGTAGGGGAAATCTTGATACAAAAGGATTTAGCCCGTAGTTTAAAGCTGATTGCTAAATATGGGGCTAAAGCTTTTTATGATGGTGCGATCGCATCGGCTATCGTAGCAGACATGGAAGCCAATGGTGGTCTGATTACCAAAGAGGATTTAGCGACCTATAAACCCGTGATTCGAGAGCCGATTCGGGGCACTTATCGGGGCTATGAGATTTATTCTATGCCACCTCCAAGCTCTGGGGGTATCCATCTGGTGCAGATGTTGAATACCTTAGAAGCATTTCCGATTCGGAAACTGGGACATAATACTGCCCAAACCATTCATTTAATGACGGAAAGTATGAAGTTAGCTTATGCTGACCGTTCTAAGTTTTTAGGAGATCCTGACTTTGTGCCCGTTCCGATTGCTGAATTAACCTCTAAAACCTATGGTGAAAGCATCCGTCAACGGATTAATCCCTATCAAGCAACTCCCAGTTCAGAAATTGCCCCTGGTAATCCTACTCAACGGGTAGAAAGCAATGATACCACCCATTATTCAGTGATGGATAAGTATGGCAATGCTGTTGCTAATACCTATACTTTAAACTTCAGCTATGGCAGTAAAATTACAGTACCGGGAACGGGTATTCTCCTCAACAATGAAATGGATGATTTTTCAGCTAAGCCAGGAGTCCCTAATGCTTTTGGGTTAACTGGAGCAGAATTCAATGCTATAGCACCGGAAAAAAGAATGCTGAGTTCTATGACCCCAACAATTGTGCTCAAAGATGGTAACCCTTATCTAGTCACTGGCAGTCCCGGGGGGAGTAGGATTATTACCACCGTTTTGCAATTGATTATGAATGTAATTGATCACCAGCTCAATATTGCTACAGCTACTAATGCCATTCGGGTACATCATCAATGGTTACCGGATCAACTTTTTATAGAACAGGGTTTGAATGGTGATACAATCCAGTTATTGAAGTATAAAGGATATAAGATTTCGGTGGCTAATGCTATGGGGAGTACCCAGAGTATTATGTACATTAACAATTCATTTGAAGGTGCATCTGATCCTCGCCGACCTGGTGCCTTAACCTTAGGTTATTAACATAGCATTTACTTTAGCAATCCGTGTAGGAATTGTGGGAGTTTTGGATCGTAAATTCCCTACTCCCGTCTTGATGCAAAGCGCGAGTGGGGGAAACCACGCCAGTTGCTCATGGGGGGAACCCCCGCATGAAGGCACTGGCTCCCCAAGACCGCGCTGCATCGCTACTCCCTACTCCCTACTCCCTACTCCCTACTCCCTATTCCCTATTCCCTATTCCCTGTTCCCTTTGCTATTACATGCCTCCACCTGAGCCTAAGAATAAATGCCTAGATTGCTTAGGGATGAAATTGGAAGGAACGCTGATTCCGCCAAATAAACAAAAACGTAAGTTTTGGCAAAAACCCTCTAAAATCCCGCAGATTCATTTATACCTAACCATCCAATTTAAGCAACAGTGGGAACAGTTGCTCGAAGGTCGTGTTAAATTTGGACTCAAAGGTGGAGTACTGCGTCTTCATCTCCAAAATGGTAATATCCCCTATGAATTCCGTGACCTTGGTGGTTATCTTCAACTGGTAACAGTAGGTAATCAACAGTCATCATGGCCTAGTTGTGATATCAACCAGCGTCCAACAGATCCTAATGGCAACAGGGAAAAAGGGGGAGGTGTTGTTACTCCAGAAGCTACCCAATCGCAATCCCACGAGACATCCCAACTAGAATATCAACCAGAATTCTACGAGACATCCCAACTGCAATCCTACGAGACATCCCACGAGACTGACCAAGTTTCCTGGTGCCACATTACCAATCAAGTTTCGGCAGAAAATCCTGCCTGGATTTTTGAAGAAGAGAAGGGGAATGGTGTTTTATTTGGTTCCCTGAATCGGGTAAAGCTAGCAACTGTCAATGTCACTGCTTTACCCTGTTGTATCCAAGCAATCTTTGAAGTATCCCAGCGGGATATTTGTGTAACTGAAGTTGAGGGGTTGTGGTCCTCAAACCTTACCCGCAATAAAACCGTTGTGCTAAACAGACTGATTGTGGAACATTTGTTGGTAACTAGACTTAAGCCCTATCTGTCTCGAGTGGAATTGCAATATGGGTGAGGAAAAATCTCAACCGATTCTGCTAAGCCTGATCAAGCGGGTTTTAGTGGCAGAAACAGACAATCTTGAGCAGTTGACCGCAATGGTTGGGCTGAATCTGGCTGATGACTTCACTGCAGCTGACTTAAGTTACACTGACCTCAGCCAAGCTAGGTTGATGGCAGCGGATTTCAGAGGAACGGATTTCCGGGGGGCTAACCTCCAAGGTGCCAACTTATGTAATGCTGACTTGAGGGGGGCTGATTTCAGTCGTGCGAATCTAAGCATGAGCCACTTCAGGAGTGCTAATCTCCAGGGGGTAAGCCTTGGTGGTGCTGACCTGAGGGGGATACGATTAGATGGGGCTAATGTCAGGGATGGTGATCTCAGTGGTGCTGACTTGAGGGGAGCTGACGTCAGGAAAACTGACCTGACTGGTGTCAATCTTAGCGAGGCTAAATTGGGAGGTGCTTACCTCCAGGGGGCTAAACTCAGGGGGGCTAATCTGGGTAGTGCGATTTTGAGCAGAGCTAACCTTCAGGGCACTAACTTCATCCGTGCCCACCTGGGGGGGGCTGATTTGAGGTGTGTTGATTTATCTTATGCTAACTTGAGCCGTGCTGAGCTTAGTGAAGCTAATCTCAAAGGTGCGAAACTGAGGGGAACTAATCTCAAAGGTGCTGATTTAAGTTTAGCAGATATGACCCAAGTCTGCCTGATTCGTGCTAATTTGAGTTATGTCCATCTGATTCGTGCCAAGCTACGCAAAGCTGAGCTGATTCGTACTGACTTAAGTCACAGTGATCTCAGGGGAGTTGATCTTCAGGGAGCTGACTTGAGTTTGGCTATCTTTGAAAATGCTGACCTTAGGAGTGCTAATCTCAGAAGTGCGAAGATGAATCTTACCGAGTTACATGGTGCCAATCTCAGGGGGGCTGATTTTAGTGATGCTGACATTAGGGGGGCAAAAGTTAAAGGGGCTAGGTTCGCTAAAAATAGAGGTATTTCTAATCAGATGAGACGGGTTTTGATGCGGTTAGGGGCAATTTTTGAAGATGATGACCGCGATAGCTCTATAGTAATTATTCCTCGTTAAGTTACGGAGTATCTGTCGGTAAATTGTAGCGCTGGGGGCAGGGAATCGGGAATCGGGAATCGGGAATCGGGAATCGGGAAAAAGTTATGAAAAAACTTTTTATATAAGTTTTAGCAATTCCTCTTGATGCAGTAGCGAGTAGGGTGCGTTAGGCTTGGCCTTAACGCACCCACAAGATCTATTACAAGACCGCGATCGCATTTCTTCAAGCAACGTTATCCCCTGAGGTACGTAAGGGAATTAGAGGCAGCAGGGGAGACAGGGGAATCAGAGACACCTTTGAGGTTTCAGTCTTGGCAGGCTCGGGTGCTTGGAAAGGTTGCTCAAATTGCTCAAACTGCATTTCGGACACTGGTTGCTGTAACAATTTTTCTAATGCAATTTGCGGTTGGACTTCAGCAATATCTTCTTCGAGGATTTGATTGAGCTTAATTTTGTCTTCTATTTCCAGAGTAGTAATTGCTTCGACAAGAGATTCGAAAGGAATTAGCATTTTGACAGCAGCTTGTATCATATTTTACCTTCCGGGATTATGTTTATATGATTACTTAAGTTACTATAGTAGCCCCAATTTACCTCTGTGGTAACTCCAGTTTATGTTTATTAACATAAAATTCCAAGTCAGAATTTTAACTGTTGACTATTTTACAAAAATGTGTTTAATCCAGCCATAAAATTTTACCAGCTATGGTTATTGTCAACAGATCAGGACATAGGATTAAAATGAGCAAAAATGTAGTTAAACATACTATTAAGCATGGAAAACTACTTTTCTCTGGCTTACTAAGCAGGGATTCTAGGATGTCTGTATAATTACTCTAATAAAAATCTCCCGATCTCCCCATCCTCACAGGGGTAGGTTGTTTACATTTAGGTCGGGAGTCGGGAGTCGGGAGTCGGGAGTCGGGAGTCGGGAAAAGCAGGAAATGGGGAGAATTATCCCGGAAATTATTGTGTATTTTGATACGAATTTTGAGGAATTTCTACGTAATCAAAGTACCTACTCGCCCCTTTGTAAAAAACCTACCCTTGTGAAATCTGCCCACACTTCCCACACTTCCCACACTTCCCACACTTCCCACACTTCCCGCGCCCCTGCCCCATCTCCCCATCTCCCCATCTCCCCATCTCCCCATCTCCCCATCTCCCCATCTCCCCATCTCCCCATCTCCCCATCTCCCCACACTTCCCACAGGTTTATTATGGGTATTCAACCGGACGAATAATCAAGATTTGGCAGTAAAATCACCAACATCTCTATTACTTCGGTCGGGTGTGATGGAACCAACAGAAGCACAATATCTAATTCTCAATGCTTTGGATACCTTAGGATTACTAGAAAATACTGTTTATGACCAAGACAATGGCATTTGGTACATCAGCACTGCTAGCCTTCTTCTGCCCTTTGCTATGCTTTTACCAAATGGTGAAATTACCCCGATTACACCTGTAGCCGAATTATGAAGCCCTTAAGTGAATTACAACAACAGCAATATCAACGAATGGTAGAACTCTCCACTCTGGCTCGTCAGCGATATCTGGACTCCGGAGGAGATCCAAACCGAGCCTCAGGGAGTCTACACAATGAAAATTATATGACTGCGGAAGAACAGCAGGAATTCTTGATATTAGCTAGGGCACTTTCTGGGATTTATACTAATAATGGTTATGTTTACTGTCAAGGGCGCTCTTGGAAATTACCGGAAGTGTTGAATCAGGACTAAAGTGGAGTGTGGGTAAAACCTACCCCTGCTCCCTACTCCCTGCTCCCTATTTTCTTCCCTGCTCCCTGCTCCCTTTAATACGACAAATTTCCCATAATTCTGTTTCATCTTCATGAGTGACAAGGTAATCATGGAGCCAGTTACAACTCTGTGTCACTAAATCATCTAAATCGAAATTCCATAAAATTACCGTTTTGTCACCACTAGCAGAAGCAATAGTCTTGCCATCTGGGCTAAAGGCCACGCTATTGACAGGTGCGCTATGTCCAGTGAGGGTGTGCAGTAGTTTTCCTTCCAGATTCCACAGTTTCACAGTCCTGTCATGACTACCAGAAGCGATAGTCTGGCCATCTGGGCTAAAGGCCACGCTATAGACAGATGCGCTATGGCCTTTGAGGGTGTGCAGGGGTTGGCCTTGGTGATTCCACAGTTTCACCGTCTTGTCCCAACTACCAGAAGCGATAGTCTGGCCATCATCGCTAAAGGCCACGCTAATGACAGGCTTGCTATGCCCTTTGAGGGTGTGCAGGAGTTTGCCTTCTCGATTCCAGAGTTTGACGGTTTTGTCCAAACTAGCAGAAGCGATAGTCTGGCCATCATCGCTAAAGGCTACGCTAATGACAGATTCTTTATGGCCTTTGAGGGTGTGCAGTTCTTTGCCTTGGAGATTCCACAGTTTCACTGTCTTGTCCCCACTAGCAGAAGCGATAGTCTGGCCATCATCGCTAAAGGCCACGCTAATGACAGGCTTGCTATGCCCTTTGAGGGTGTGCAGTTCTTTGCCTTGATGATTCCAAAGTTTCACGGTGTTGTCGCTACTACCAGAAGCGATAGTCTGGCCATCATCGCTAAAGGCCACGCTAGTGACACGTTTGCTATGGCCTTTGAGGGTGTGCAGTTCTTTGCCTTGGAGATTCCACAGTTTCACGGTGTTGTCATCACTAGCAGTAGCGATAGTCTGGCCGTCTCGGCTAAAGGTAACGCTATAGACAGATGCGCTATGGCCAGTGAGGGTGTGGAGTGGTTTGCTTTCTAGATTCCACAGTTTCACAGTGTTGTCATCACTAGCAGAAGCGATAGTCTGGCCATCTCGGCTAAAGGCCACGCTATAGACAAGTGCCCTATGTCCGGTGAGGGTGTGCAGTTCTTTGCCTTGGAGATTCCACAGTTTCACCGTCTTGTCGAAACTACCAGAAGCGATAGTCTGGCCGTCTCGGCTAAAGGCCACGCTATGGACAGATGCGCTATGTCCAGTGAGGATTTGGAGTAGTTTGCTTTCTAGATTCCACAGTTTCACCGTCTTGTCCCTACTACCAGAAGCGATAGTCTGGCCATCTGGGCTAAAGGCTACGCTATAGACATATTTACTATGTTCATTGAGGGTGTGCAGTTTTTTGCCTTGGTGATTCCACAGTTTCACCCTGTTGTCCCTACTACCAGAAGCGATAGTCTGGCCATCTGGGCTAAAGGCCACACTAGTGACAAAGTTGCTATGGCCTTTGAGGGTGTGCAGTTCCTGGCCCTCTAGATTCCACAGTTTTACCGTGTTGTCTCTACTACCAGAAGCGATAGTTTGGCCATCATCGCTAAAGGCCACGCTAGTGACACGTTTGCTATGGCCTTTGAGGGTGTGCAGTTCTTTGCCTTGGAGATTCCACAGTTTCACTGTCTTGTCATCACTACCAGTAGCGATAGTCTGGCCATCTGGGCTAAAGGTAACGCTATAGACAGATGCGCTATGGCCTTTGAGGGTGTGCAGGGGTTGGCCTTGGAGATTCCACAGTTTCACGGTGTTGTCTGCACTAGCAGTAGCGATAGTCTGGCCGTCTCGGCTAAAGGCCACGCTCCATACAAGTTCGCTATGTTCGTCTAGGCTATTAAATTCTTTCACTCCATAGAGAGATTGCCGTAAACTAGCGATCACTCTAACTCTAGTATCACCTTTTACCCAATACGCCTTGTTGAGTTTTCTTACTGCCCTTAAACTCTCTTTTAGAGCATCAAAGGGTTGCTCTAAGGTAAACAAGAGTTCTGAAGATTGACTCAGGAGTTCGATTTCACCTCGTCTTGCCTCTCTCGCCTGTTTACTAGACTGTAACCCAAAAGCTGTCGAAACAACTGTCCCCAATACCAACACACCAATAAACGCTCCCGCCACTAACCGGCGGTTACGGGTGATTTGCTTGTGTTTCTGACCGCTTACCTGAATATACTCCTCAGCCAGCCCATTCAACATGCCCAACTTACCATACTCGTTTAAATACTCTTGGGCTTCTACTAACCTCCCCCCAAGCAACAGTAAACCAACATCATCACGCTTCTTTCCCTTCTGCTGCCATTCAAGGGCTGCCGCTTCCAGCTTGCGTTCGATCACCATTGTCTCTGTATAAGTCTGCTTCCACTCCACCAACTTTCCCCAGTGGCCAATCAAGGCTTCATGAACCACATCCAAAACCACATCCTGGGAATTTTCCTCATGGCTTCTAGTAATCAAGCGGTTGTCTGAACTGGCTAACTTCTGGCTAACAGCATCGAGCAGTTCTAAACTGTGGTGAGAATTGACTAACTCCCCCAGGCGTATTCGTCTACGGGTATCGAGAGTATCTCCCACTTGAGTTAATTCCAACAACAAACGCCTAGCCACATTTTGTTCTTCCGGTGATAGACTATCAAATACCTGATTGGCTCTCTTTTCGAGAGTTCCCTCAATTCCCCCTAACTGTTGATAAGTCTTTAAGCGTAAAAACGTTTCCTGCTGATGTCTTGACTGTTTCCATAATTCCGTCAGAGTATATTGGAGCAGGGGCAGGCTGCCTGGATAATCTTCGACATCGTTAATCAGTTGCTGTTTTAATCTGCCCTCAATTCCCAATCCTACTAATTCCGCCGGTTTAGCGATCGCTTCTTCAATTTCCTCACGGTTCAAGTGGTCTACATTGATGTAAGGTTTATTAATCTTTTCAACAAATTGAGCATACTCTCGCAACCGCCCCCGAAAGTCAGAGCGCATAGCAATTAAAACAATTAGATTGTTGGTATTCTCGATTAATTCAATCAAACTGTTAAAGAATTCCTGGCGTTGGTCAGGTTGACTCATGGTGAAGCACTCTTCAAACTGGTCAATAATCATGACCACCGGAGTAACACTAGAATTCTCTGACTGCTTCTGCTCGCCCTCCCCCTTTTCCAGCACCTCCTGTAACCTTTGCTTTGGTGCTTCACCAGGAGTAAAAGGTTCCAGATAATACCAGCGATCGCTTCCAACAATTACCTGCCCTAACTTCAGTTGATACAATAATCCAGCCCTAACTAAGGAAGACTTGCCACTACCGGAAGCCCCTAAAACTAACAGCAGACGGTCTTTTGTTTTAACTCGTTCAATTAACTGCTGGGTCAACTTAGAGCGACCGTGAAACACCAGAGCATCCTCTACTTTCGCCGTAAAATAAGACAGAGACCGATAGGGGCACTTATCCTGAAAGCTGGATTTCGTAAACTTGGTAGTGAGTAGAATAGCTTGGTTTGAGTTAGCGATTAAAGGACGTTGAGAAGTCATTGACATCCGCTTCTCAATAAACTCTGCCAAATTATGACTATTTACAATACCATCCGGGTGATTTTCCGGATTCAACCCTGCCAGTAACGCCTTGGTAAATACTCCTTGTTCATGGCTTATCTCTACTCCCGGTTCAAAGGAACGAGTAGCAGTAATTAAGCAGTAAGCTTTATCGGTTGGGATAAAGTTTAGTAACTCGCCACTGTAGCAACAATCTAACCAAATCACTACCTGTTTGACTGAGCTAGTTGCGATTTGCTCACCCAACTCCCGTAGAGAATAGCCATAAATTCCAACATCAGGGAAGGCATCACTAGTGACTAAGAAAACTTCCTCAATACCATCCACCTCTTGTCTACAGCCATGGCCTGAAAAGAAAAATAAGGCGGTTTCTGGGGCTTGGTTGGGAGCGGGAGGATTAAACAGATTAGCGACTGCTGACCTTAATTCCTCTAATTTTACTATGCCTCTGCTCGATAGTTCCTCTGGTTCTTTTTGAGTCAATCCAAGGGGTAAGTCCTGAATCCGAAACGGTTCATAGCCATAGTGATCTAATTGTTGAGCGACATTTTCCCCATCTAATGCCGCAACGGTCAGGTCGTTAAAGTTGGTGTATTCTGGATAACGGTTAATCCCAACGATTAGGGCTTCCCATTCCGGTGTCATTGGAGCGAGGTTCTGAATTTTTATTAGGTTAACATACTATCGCAATTTCGAGCACTCGGCTGATCCTTCGTGTATAAAGATAGTGATTGAAGTAGTGGCAGTGGCTGATGAATACTAACAAAACCCTATTAGCTTTTTTACTTGCTCTGACTGATTTAGACACACCCTTGAGTCAAGCTGAGACTAAGAGCATCAAAGAAATTGGCGATCAACTCGATGCCCAACCTCTGGCCTGGGAGAGGTATACCAAACCCAAGTTACTAGAGATGATTGCAGCTAATCCTGAGTTAAATCAACGTTACCAAATTTACTCTACCCAACTTATTAACACTAGGGTCGATATTCCCCTAGAGTATCTACCAACAGAAGCGGAAATCCAGCAATTCGATACCACTAGTAGTGTCTGGGTCATCAAAGGATATAAACCTAAGTCATCACCTACAGGCTATGACCAACACATTAATAATATTGTGATTGTCGTCAGTCGTACAGAACAGCCAGAAGCAGCTGTGAAACAATTACCCTTGGAAAAACTGAAACAGTTTTTAGGGACTTCTAAAAAGTAAAGTACCCAATTTGGAAGATGGGGAGATGGGGAAATGGGGAGATGGGGAGATGGGGAGATGGGGAGATGGGGAGATGGGGAGATGGGGAGATGGGGAGATGGGGAGATGGGGAGATGGGGGAATAAAATTGAATGTAGCTCGTAAGTAGGATCAACGCTATACTCAGAAATTGGCGTTGGGTCAGTCTTCGAATGAATACAGAGTAGAGTGGGCATCCTGCCCGCCCGAAAATAACCATGAAACTGGCAAGATGCCAGTTCCACGCCTGATGCATTAACTGGCAAGATGCCAGTTCCACGCCTGATGCCCATTCCACAGGATTTTTAGCCTGTTCCCTGTTACCTGTTCCCTGCTCCCTACTCCCTACTCCCTACTCCCTGCTTCCTAAAATAATAATTTGTACCTCACCCAATTGAAAAGAGTGCTATAGTGAGCGATCTAATCTTTCCAACTCTGGATTTATTTTTATATGATTTACGAGATGCTCTCAACCTCACTGAAGCTGAGAAGCAAGAAAAGCAAGCTAAGTTCCGAGCTAAACTCCCAGCCGATAGTAAATTTTCCGATCCTGATCTAGAAACCAAATATTTAGAACTACTCCCTAGGCAAAAGTACTATGATTTTACCACAGCAAACAATACCCTAGAAGGGTACTACTACCCTGTCCGCTTAAATGATACCTATGGTTTGCAAATTGATTGTTCCATTAACAATCAAACTGACCCCCAAACCCCTGACTGTTTTGCCAGACTCCGAGCCGAAATTGAATGGAGATTACAAGGTGAAAGGGCAACCCTAGGACAAACCTGGATGCTTTCTGGATGGTTAGCGAAAACATCGAGCAAAAGCTATGAATACATTGCTAAATCCTGTTATCAGGTTTTCCAGACAGCGGCGAATTGGTCACAAGATTTACATGGAGTATCAACACCCGAAAGTTCGACAAAACAGGAAAAAGACATTGCAAAATCTGGTGATAAGGTTTTCGATAAAGGGGCGAATTGGTCACAAGATTTACATGGAAAAGGCAGGTTATTTGGTGGTGAAGTTTTTGAGCTGTGGCGATATCAACCCCTGAATCAGGCCAACTGCCATGTAATCATTATGATCTTTCCTGACCAAGCAAGTATGGAAAAGGCAGCGGAGTTGTATACTGATTGGATGGGTCTGTTTAGTTATAGAAACAAAATTTTATGGGCTTACAGCCAAAGTCGCTTAATCAAAAATTCATTGGTCAATTTTTATAAGCAGGCTGAAGAAAATCAGAGACTTATCAATGACCAAAACGCTTCTGGCTTTAGGGAGCAAACCATAGCCGCAAAACTGGATGATATTCAAAAGTCTTTGGATAATTATACCCTAGATTTGCCTAAACTAAATTTTCAAAACCAAATTATCGAGATTAATTTATTCAATTATCAAACCCGTTTAGAAATCATCAACCAAAAATGCCAAGAATTAGGGGCCGATAATAATCTGAAGTTTTTAGAAACGTTTAGTAAAGAAGTAAAGCAAAATTACCTATTGCAGGTTACTAAAGACTATGATACTATGGCGCTAGGCTTACGGCTACTAGAAACCAGGATAAATGCCATCCGTAGTCAAATTGAGCTGGAAAAAGCAGAACGCGATCGCACTTTTCAAAATATAGTAACGGTAGTTGGTGCGGGCACAGCGGTTACAGCTTTAGTGGATTTTGAAGCGAAGCAGTGTAAGGCTGTATCCAAGATTATAAAACCCTTGGAGAACAGTTGTAAAAACCCTTTAATCAATAGTGTGATAGTACCTGTTGGGCTCATCCTGATCTTTGGAGTAATTGCTTTGTGTCTCAAAAAAATCTTATCTGCTAGTAGGTAGGGGTGAACTGAGCTGTTGCACGATTGAAATTAATCCTATGGTGGGCAGTGCTTACCGTTCCCAGATCCGTAGAGTGGGCATCCTGCCCGCCCGAAAATATATTGAAACTGGCAAGATGCCAGTTCCACGCAAGATGCCCATTCCACGGCAAGATGCCCATTCCACGGCCAGATGCCCAAATCTAAGGAACGGGCAAGATGCCCATTCCACGGCCAGATGCCCAAATCTAAGGAACGGGCAAGATGCCCATTCCACGGCCAGATGCCCGTTCCACCAAGATGCCCATTCCACAGGTGCGACCCGTGGCGAATTTAATAATTAGATGCGGAAAGCGCACCTAAAAACTCTTAAAATCATTCCATTATTAAGCAACGCCCCCGACTCCCGACTCCCGACTCCCGACTCCCGATTCCCGACTCCCGACAACTGCCACGAAGTCTAATCAACTGCTCCCAACGCTTTCAGGGACGTAATAGTTGCTTTTGTTAAACCAGTAACACCAGCTATATTCATCCCCTCATAGGGTCTAGGCACTCTCAGGGTTTTGATACATTGACCCGTCTCAATATCCCAAAACTTAATTGTGCCATCGTTGCTGCTACTGGCCAGCATTAAACCATCTCGACTGAAAGCAACAGACCATACCAAATTAGTATGTCCATGGAGAGTTTTTAAACATTCACCTGTCTGAACATCCCAGAGCTTACAGGTTTTATCATAACTACCACTGACGATCAGTTTACCATTAGGGTTGAACGCCACTGAGCGTAAGCGATGGGTGTGTCCACGCAAAGTGTTGAGACACTCACCAGTGCCAACATCCCAGAGCCTGACCGTGTGGTCTTCACAGCCACTAGCGAGAATTCTGCCATCTCCACTAAAGACAACGGACTTGATGATATTCCGGTGTCCCTGCAAAGTACTCAAACAGTCACCGGTGCCAACATCCCAGAGTTTAACGGTTTGGTCTTCACAGCCACTAGCAACAATTGTGCCATCTGGACTGAAAGCTACTGACCAGACCAAACTCCTGTGTCCTAATAAGGTCTGGAAACACTCACCGGTGCTAATATCCCAGAGTCTTACTTTATCGTCATTATGACCACTGGCTAAGATTTCTCCATTGGGACTAAAGGCGACTGAAAGTACCCACTTGGGTCCGTGGAAGGTGTTGAGGCATTCACCAGTGCTAATATCCCAGAGTCTGAGGGTTTGGTCTTTAGAGCCACTAACTAAGATTGTACCATCTCGACTAAAGGCAACAGAAAATATCAAATTGGTATGTCCTCGTAAGGTATCGAGGCATTCACCGGTACCAACATCCCAAAGTCTGACGGTTTGGTCTTCACTGCCACTGGCGAGGGTTGTGCCATCTGGACTGAAAGCAATAGACCATACGCCATTGGTATATCCTCGAAACGTGTTGAGGCATTGACCAGTGTTAATATTCCATAGCCTTACAGTTTGGTCATCACAACCACTTGCTAAGGTTACGCCATCTGGACTGAAAGCAATAGACCATACGCCATTGGTATGTCCGTACAACTTATTAACACATTCACCGGTGCTAAGATTCCATAGCCTTACGGTTTTGTCATCACTACTACTGGCGAGAGTGGTTCCATCTCTACTAAACCCGATTGACCATATGCTTTTTGTATGTCCCCGCAGAATCTTAACGCATTCACCGGTACTAAGATTCCATAGCCTTACGGTTTTGTCATCACTACTACTGGCGAGAGTAGTTCCATCGGGGCTGAAAGCCAGTGACCTGACCTGCTGAGAGTGTCCTTCTAAGGTGCTGAGGCATTCACCTATATCAGAGTCCCAGAGTTTGATAGTTTTATCTTCACTGCCACTAGCGAGAATGGCACCATCGGGACTACAAGCTACGGCTCTTACGGTCTGGGAGTGCTCTGACAAGATGTTCAAGCATTCACCGGTACTAACATCCCAGATTCTAACGGTTTTATCGCCACTGCCAGTAGCAACAATTGTGCCATCTCCACTGAAAGCAACTGACCATATTCTACTCCTATGTCCTCGCAAGGTGTGGAGGCATTGACTGGTAGCAATATCCCAGAGCCTGACGGTTTGATCTTCAGAGCTACTAGCCAAAATCTGAGTATCTTCACTGTTACCATCATCTAGCCTAGTAAAGGCCAATGACCATACCCAACTGGTGTGTCCCTTTAAGGTTAAACGGTATTGACTATCGGCAATTTGCCACAGATGAATCTTGCCCATGCTATCACCTGCAGCCAAAAGCTGGCCATCGGGGCTAAATGCTACTGACAAAATACTACCAAAGGGTTGAGTAAAAACTGATTTAGCGATGGTAGCATTAGCGAAGTTTACATCTAGCAACTCTACCCCCTGAAGGTAAGCTTGCAAAATAGTGAGATTAGAAAAATCATAACCCCTTAAATCAGTTTTAAGTTGGCAGAGCAGATTAAGGATATTACCGGCTACATAGCCTACCTTTGGCACCAAGTCTTCTCTTATCTTTGAAAGACTACAATTTAGGGTTTCTTCCAGACGACCTTGACTAGTCAAACTAGCGATTAGCCGATCGATTACTGGTTTGAGGAGCAGAAGGGATTGAGCTTCCCGAAGGTACTGTTTTGCCAAAGCCTTCAGCAAACAATGAGAATTAAACAGAGCTATTTTATCTGTGAGTATTTCCTGACTAACCTGCTCAATGACTTTTTCAGTCATGTACTCGATCAGGACAGGTTGCAGGGTAAAGCCTGCTGAACTTTTTTCCAAAGGTAAACGTCTTTGCAGGGATTGCAGTGTTACTGGTAACTGTTGTTTAGCGACTGGTGAGAGGATATCCTCTCGGAGTTGGGCAAGGGAAACTGCTTCCCGATTAATTGCCAACCAGTACAGAATTTCCTGTTCTTGGTCTGACAAGTGCTCAAAGTGCCAGGTTAACACTTCACGAAAGTCATCGAAGACTAGTTTACCTTCTGCTAAAAAGTCGCCAATATTACCCAAAAAAACTTCATCAATATGCTTGGCAACAATTTCTAGAGATAAAGGATTACCGTTGTAAAATTGAATCAGTTTTTGCCATTGCTGATCTGAACCAGAGAAGGAGGCAATGGAATTAAATATTTTCTTGCCATTTACAACATCAAAACCGCTTAATTCCAGGCAACGAACCGGTCGTGTTTTGCCTTCAAGTCTGGCAATGGCGTGGGGCTTCTCTCGGCTGGTGATCAACAAGCAGCTTTGATGGGAGACTTCTCCAATTTGTCGGAACAGTTGCTCATACTGCTCATATCCCTCTCGATATTGCCCAGGCTTCTCACCACCTTGTAGAATTGACTCCACATTATCCAGGATTAGCAAACAGCGATGCTCACGCAAATAGTGAAGTAGTAGTGATAGTTGAGCATCTAGGGTGTCTGGTAAATCTGTTTCTACCTGGTTGGAGAGAAATTTGATCAGCTCTTCAAGAATTTTGATAATGGGAGGAGCATTCAGTAGCGTACGCCAAATTACGTACTCAAAGTCATCCTGAATGCCATGGGCTAGCTTGAGGGACTGATCAGTTTTGCCAATTCCCCCCTTACCTAGCTTCAGGGAGAGTCCAGTTTTACCAATTCCACCCATTCCTAGAATTGCCACAACTCGGCAACGATCATTGAGAATCCATTCCACTAAGGTAGCTAATTCTTCGGTACGTCCAAAAAAAACTGGCACATCCGGCGCTGCTGACCAATCTACTCGATTTGGGGGGATTTTAGCGGTTGTCTTCTGGATTGAGGACTTAGGGAGGCTGTTCTCAATTACATATTCCCAGTTAAGTCCTAAAACTTGGCAAAATACCTGGAAAACTTGGGCATTAATCGGTTTTCCTTGCAAGAAGCGTTTCCAAGTAGCTAGGGAGACACCAGGAGCATAGATTTCTTGCAACCCATACTCCGAGGATGCCCAGTCGATATCTGGATTTAAGATCTTACTCGCCTCGACCAGCCATCTGTGATCCTCTATCGTCCATCCCTTTCGGTTTCGATACTGTTTAATTGTTAGTCTTCCCTGTCGAGATGCTTGTAAAGATGGCAAAATCTCACCTCAGCTATAGGATTTACAAATAGGTCATGAACAATCTTGCTGATGTCTCATAACATCAAAAACTCTTTGGAGCTCTTTCCTACTATTCCCTGTTCCCTGATCCGAAGTTCCCTGTTTCGACGGGTCCGCTGTTTACATTTCAAATAAAAATGCATACTATATTAGAATCAAACCAATAGCTAAGCTCAAGGAAATCGCAGCTAAACTCTGGTAAACGCCCTTAGGCATATTCCAGGTCTAAGAGGCTATTTTAAAGGTGTTGGAGCCTACTCGTACATACCCCCCTAACCCGCCAAAGCAAGGGGGTAAGTGGCTCCAAGTCCCTCAGATTTCCGATAATGATCGCTGATGCCAAACATGTGTTACTTCTCAAACATCCTCGCGACCCAGAGAATCTTAATGGGCTACGCCCACGCTACGCGATGAAGCTTTGCTTCCGCTAAGAGCGATCGGAGCCTCTGTCAGTAGACATACTCCTAAAGTAAGTGACAAGATCCCACCAACACTTAGGTTCGCTTTCCCCATTAAGAATTAAATTCCACACAGGTCGCACCTCAGGAAACCTCTTCACAATCCTGTTCACAATTCTTTGCTACTTGATGTGTTAATAATCCAAACTAGAGCCAGCTGAGAAATCAAAATTATTATACTTTATTATACCAATTGTCAAGTGCCAATTTTGGCTCATCTGTTGTGATCACCAGCTGAGCCAAAGCTGATCCAAAACTGTGTCTAGCAAAGGCTGGGCAAATTCGGAATTCTGGATAATGTGTAATTCAGGTAATGCTAGTCATGGCACAAACAAGATCAGAACCCCCATTACTGATCCAAGCAATCCTTGAGGGGTTTGTGGATGGGGTGCTGATTCTAACTATTAACCAAGATTGGTTTCATGCCAATGAGTGTGGACGTCGAATGTGTTCTCAAATCACTCAAGGTAGGTCACAGATAAATTCTATCCCTGACCAAATTTGGCGAGTTTGCGAATCATTAATTGATAGTCGTGAGTGGTTTTGCGATCGCAAACTAATT
>NZ_JAAHHX010000740.1:0-1416 GCF_010672065.1 Moorena sp. SIO4A1
TCAACCAGGGCTATTACCAGCTCTACCTGGTAACCAGCTTCCTTAAGGCGGTCCACGGCTTTCATGGCTGATTGCCCAGTAGTCACCACGTCTTCTAATACCACTACTTTGGCTCCTGTGGGCAAAGTAGGACCTTCAATGTATGCCCTGGTTCCATGACCTTTTGGCTGTTTGCGGATAATTAGACCAGGGATAGGTCGGTTTTCTAAGGCAGAAACAATGCTAACCGCACTCACGATCGGATCTGCCCCTAGAGTTAAGCCAGCAACAGCTTGAGTATCAGCAGGTAGCATTGAGAATAGCAAACGTCCTATGGCTAATGCTCCTTGAGGATGAAGGGTGACCTGTTTACCATTGATGTAATAAGAGCTACGCTGCCCCGACGAAAGCACAAAATCACCCTCTTGGTAAGCCAGTTTACAAAACAAATCCAGCAGAAAATGTCGCAGGAGAGGTAAATCTTTTGGGGTGGATAGAGCTTGAAATTGGTTGTTCATGAAACTTACTACTACTAGTAGCGGTTGATTTGGATGATTCGGTATTCTTTCACAGTCAGCCGTCAGCCGTCAGCCGTCAGCCGTCAGCCGTCAGCCGTCAGCTTTTAGCTCACGCTACTTGAGGTGCCGTCAGCTTATTTTATTCAAAAGCTGTTCGGTGTAGCGTGGGCTATGGGCATAAACTGTTCGGTGTAGCGTGGCCACAGGCCCAAAGCTGATAGCTGATAGCTGATAGCTGATAGCTGATAGCTGATAGCTGATAGCTGATAACTGATAGCTGATAGCTGATAGCTGATAGCTGATAGCTGATAGCTGATAGCTGATAGCTGATAGCTGATAGCTGATAGCTGATAGCTTACGACGCACTCAGCACTAAGTACTCACTCAAAAAATTCCCACAGGAATCCGAGACAACAAAGAAAACACACCAAATGCCACCAATAGCGCACCACTTACTGGTGTAATCCAACTCGACCACTGTCGCAATTCTAATAATCGTTTAATTGAAGCAGTAAACGTACCTGCCAAGATCAAGGGTGCCACATAACCAGCTGTATAAGACAACAGCAAGGCACCACCTAAGACTAAATCTTTAGTTGAGACAACCCAAGCCAGTAACGTTGCTAATACGGGTGTACTGCAAGGAGAAGCGACTAAACCGAAGGTCAAACCAATCAGATAAGAGCGTAACCCTTTCGGCCATTCCTGGGAAATCCAATCCATACCACCCCAAGTTGGAAACTGTAGCGGTAGTGCTTCTAGTAAATTCAACCCCATAATAATGGCGATTAGGCTGACAATAATCGGTAAGCCAACACCGATTTGACCATAGACTCGCCCGATAGATGCTGCGATAATTCCTAATGCAGCTAAGGTTGTGGCTAAGCCTAAGGCAAACCATACCGATTGGGTAGCAGCT
>NZ_JAAHHX010000741.1:0-1416 GCF_010672065.1 Moorena sp. SIO4A1
GCTCCAAGAAGTAATGGAGCCAGAGTTTTTCCCAGAGTGCGTGGAAAACCTACCCCAACTAATTGAAATAGAAAGGCAAATGCTCGATAGAGCAAAAGCTAATTACAAGTACTTGTCTAAAGATTTGGTACTAGAAGACCTAGTTAAAATGGTTGTTGTTTCTCCTTTATTGGATTTGGCAGGATTTTACCAACCGCCTTTTAAAGTTAAAGCAGAGTATGAAGTGTCTTTACCCATTGAAGATAAAGATGAGGACACAATTGTCAAAGGACGTATTGATATTTTGGTGACTAGCAAACCAATTTGGATAGCCGTTATTGAGTCCAAACGTTCTGCTGTTTCATTACAACCAGCAATTCCTCAAGCACTAGTTTACATGCTGAAGAGTCCCCAAACAGAGCAACCAACATTTGGTCTTGTTACTAATGGTGCTAGCTTTATCTTTATCAAGTTAGTTAAAGGCGAAACCCTACGCTATGCTTTATCAAAAGCCTTTGATATCTGGAATCCTGGCAATTATTTATATGATGTTTTGGGTATTTTGAAGCGTATTGCTGCTGTGACGGCTAAGTCTTAGAGGAGACTCAAGTAAGCTATCAGCTATCAGCTATCAGCTCTCAGCTAATGTGCTACGCGCACGCTGCGCGAACAGCTTTTGACTAAGCGATGCAGCGCGGTCATGGGGGAAACCCCCAAGACCGCGCTGCATCAAGACAAGAGGTAATCATTCGTTTAGTTTTGATGGAATATAAAGCCTAAACCATGACAAAATCGTCTTTATAGAAGATGGAGAAATGACCCGCCGGGAGCAGGAACAGGTGATGGAAGAGGTAGTTATCCCGGTGTTGCAACAAGAAATTGAGCAAGGAAATGACCTGATCAATCGAGCGCTTTACGTAACTAAGGACAAAATGCTTAGATGGGTAGACTTACCCTAAACCTGAAGTTTTGAAGGCTAAGGACTTTGGTAGTAGTACACAAGAGTGATTTTAGTTACCGTTACCTTGACGCTTACCATAGGCAAATCACTACATCTTTACCACTACCCTGATTTGCTCTAAGATAATTAAGATGTATACTCTAGATACATTTGGAAATAGGAACTATGTCAACAAAAATTGCTGCTGAAGAATTTTATGATAAATTTGCTCCTACCTATGACGACGTCTTAAAAGATCCCAGTTGTAATGCACAGCATGTATATGAGGCTGCTAAAATCTTCAATCGACATAATCACCATCAAGGCAGTGTTTTAGATATTGCTTGTGGGACAGGTATCCTAAGTGAATTGTTGCAAGGAGAGTTTGACTATACAGGGATTGATATTTCAAGTAAGATGCTCGATTATGCGGCAAAAAGGGGGTATAAAACCATCCACAAGCCCATTGAAACAGCCCTCAATGAAATTGATAGCCA
>NZ_JAAHHX010000742.1:0-1413 GCF_010672065.1 Moorena sp. SIO4A1
TTCAGCAGATGGGTGAGTTTTTGCCAAGAAAATAGATCAGCAAACTTCCTTTCGTCCTCACTTGGGATAAATACTGCTTTACTCGTCCAATGGTATTCCAGGAATTTCTGCTCACTATAAGGCTTGAGGATTTTTGCGAGCACTGACATGACTATTTGACAATATTTATTAACAAAAAAATTATACTAGAAAACTAGCTTGTACCAGAAAGATAATTTAGAAATTTATCTAATTTCTGATACAAGCTCGGATTACTCCAAAATTATTAGCAACTAATTATTGCTAGCAATTCTGGGCTCAGAAGCAATAGCTACCTGAGAAGGCCAGACCGTCTCAGGATTCTTCGCTTCTGAGATCACCACCGTCAGCGTCAGTATTTAGGCAAGATTCATTAGTCTTACGAGGATTATTAGGAACGATTTCCTTGATTTCGACTTGAATTTTGCTAACAGCACGCTTTTCAGCAGTCAATCCTTGTATTTGCTCTAACATAATTTGTCTCCATCTAGTGTAGATTCACCCTTTTGCTGCTTAACCTTTCGGCTATTGCTCGAAAAGCTCAGTGATTGGGTCTGTTCTATAGACTTTAACTCAAAAGCAAGCCCAAATTCAATAATTGATAATAAATTTCGATAAAGTTTGCTCAAGCTTTCCTTTACCTTTAAGCTAAGAGTTAGGCTTAAAGAAGATAAACCTTGCTATAGTAAGGCTTGCTCTGGTTAGCTTAGCAATAAATATTATTAATCAACTATATATTTAAGCTGACTACATATAGTAAGCACTCTGCTCTTGCCTAGACGGGGCTTCCAAACATGGCAGGATGTTATTGGTTGTAGGTAAGATGCGATTTAAGTATTAAGATAATGCGCTAAGGAAATGGCCAAGCTAAGCTAATGGCTGAGGGCTGACAGCTGAGTGCTGTTCGCGCAGCGTGCGCTACGCGCATATGCTTACGATGCGATCGCATAAGCGCGGAAGCTAATGGCCAAAGGCCTCAGCCGCGCATCTTCCCTAACAAGGATATATAGAGTTTATCATAGCTATGAGCTACAAATAGTTTTTTCATTATTACCTGCTCCCTGCTCCGAAGTCCCTGCTCCGAAGTCCCTGTTCCCTGCTCCGAAGTCCCTGCTCCCTGTTCCCTAAAACCCATAAATTTGTACCTCATTAATTTGATAATTGCTATAGTGAGTATTCTTGAAGCAATACACGAAGACGGGAATGAGGTGCTCAGGTGGTAAGCTGTCACAGCAAGGTGGATAGACTCAGAAGTAGTACAGGAATAACGAAGAAAACGCTTCCAATATAGACAAAGGCTAAATACTTCCGCTCAGTAGCAACAGCAGCTAAGGTTTCTGCACCCAGGATTGGCATTTGTCTCAAAACAGGAATGCTGTAGATGATCACAACTCC
>NZ_JAAHHX010000743.1:0-1412 GCF_010672065.1 Moorena sp. SIO4A1
GGCAAGATATTATCGAAACTGTGTTTGGCGTGGTACTGTTTACCCTGCTAGTCCAGGGGTTAACCACCCGATGGTTTCTCGAAAAGTTAAATTTAATTGGTGACCAACCCCTACGTCAGCAATATTCTGAAGTTCTTGCCCGTCGCATCGCCCTGAATCGGGTCAGAAATTATCTTGAGGAGGGCTTAAAGACCACAGAAATAGATTCAGACCTGTGGCGCTATCAAACCAAACTTATCGATACCCAACTGACAACGATTAACGATGAAATTAAGGAGTTACGGAGTAACCACCCTGAACTCGAAACTGTTGAGCTTGAGCAACTTCAAGAAACCATGTTAGATATTGAAGCTGATACCTACGCCGAATTTATTCGTTCTGGACGGCTCAATGAAAACCTTTCACCGATTATGCAGCAGGTACTGATTGAGGCAGATCAGAAAACCATTGATATTGAGAATGTGACCTAATTGTGGAATGATTAGGTTCTGAAATCGGTGTTTAATCTGAACATTTACTAATGTGATGAATCTTGTAATTCTCTACTGGGTGCTAATTGGGTTAATGCTTGTGGGAGTCTTGGGAGTTTCTCTATCGGAGTGAGTGGACTTTAGCGTCACGAACCAACCTAGCTTTAAAAGCAAGTGTGGGTATTATAGTAGGGTCGCTAATTGGCAATTTAATTGAAGGCTTGCTGGCTCTGAGTACAGTAATTGTTTTTGTGTTTACCACCTGGCCTGTGGTAATGGTAATTTAGGAACTTTTAAGTAAAGATGATCGAGCATATTGTTTTGTTCAAGTGGAAAGAAGACGCTTCACCGGATGCGATCGCATTGGCTATCAATGGACTCCTGGCTCTGAAAGACCAAATTCCTGAGATTCTAGAACTGTCCTGTGGAGAGAACTTTTCGCAGAGGTCTCAGGGATTTCAGCATGCTTTGAGAGTGCAACTGGTCAATCGCGACGCTCTGAGTACCTATACTGATCACCCAGCCCACCAGGAAGTAGTCCAGAACTATATCAAACCTATCCAAGGAGACGTCATCGCAGTGGATTACGAAGTTTAGTAGTCTCAAGGATATAGGATAGGAACTGAGGGGGTGAAAGTGTGGGGTGTGGGGTGTGGGGTGTGGGGTGTGGGGTGTGGGGTAGCTGTACACATAAATCCAGAAGCGATGCAGCAAGGGAACAGGGGGAAATCCCCATGAGCAAGTGCATTAAGACAATGATTGCCTTAGTTCCAAAAAAAAGTTTTTCCTACACCCTACACCCTACACCCTACACCCTACACCCTACACCCCACACCCTACACCCCACACTGTTACCCCTTCTCTCATTAGTCCTTGGGTGGTATGTCTCCTGCCTGCTCAGCTTTTTTTATTGCTCGTTTAAGAATTAGTACTGCCATTTGA
>NZ_JAAHHX010000744.1:0-1412 GCF_010672065.1 Moorena sp. SIO4A1
TGCCCCACCGACTCGTCTTCAGAACCGGACATGACACTTTCGCATCATCCGGCTCCTCATCATAGGAACCATTGACATTGGTACCTCTAGAACGGATTCTCATCTAACTTTGAAGAGTTGACTTTGGTCCCGTGTTTGACGTCGTGACAATGGAGGTGAAGTAACTCTAGATTTTTGTCTAGGTCGTTACCTCCTAGAGCGCGTGGTATAATATGGTGTTTTTCCAACAAATCTCCATCCCTGAAGGTAAGACCACAATGGGCGCATTTCCCTTCTTGCCGTTCTAAAAGCCTTCCCTTCTGAGTGGTCATCTCAGGATGCTTTCTCATTCTGGTGCTCCAATAAATTAGGTCTCCATCGTAGGGACTCCTGGTTTCTTGAACTTTTATGTGCCTGACTATTTCAGTTTTGGCATGTTTTGGGAGGTAGTTATTCCCGTTGGTCATGAATACCCAGTTATCTTCTCCGATGGTTCCCCAATATTTCTTGGTTACCCAGGTTCTTGATTTGTTGGGGTGTCTCCTATATCCCCATCTTCGAAGTTTGTTCCAGAGTAGATTCCCTAATTTTGAGAAGGTTTCTTTGCTACAAACAGAGCTGTAGTAGTTACACCATCCTCTTATAATAGGTTTAAGTTGGCTTATTAACGCCTTCTGTGGGGCAGCTTTATGTCTATTGATGACTTGGGAAAGCTGCCCGTAATGTTCTAGAACTTTTTCTTTGGATGGTTTGATGATGGTTTTAAAACCTCGTTTTGAATGGTTTTTACCTGTTTTATATTGACGGATGTTGAATCCAATAAAATCAAATCCGTCAAAAGTGTGGGTAATTTGGGTTTTACTTGGTTTTAGTTCCAACCCCATGTCCTGTAGCCATGTGTTGATTACTTCTTGATATTCTTCTACCACTTTTTGGTCTGGGTGAAGGATGACGAAATCATCTGCGTATCTAATTAGGGCTAATCCTTTTTTGTAATATGTTTTTTTCCCCTTGATAGAGTTGGCATAGTTCCATACCTCTTGTTCCATTCCGTGGAGGGCTATGTTCGCGCTTTTGTGGGGATATCACCCCACCTTGAGGGGTGCCCTCGTTTGTGTGTGAGAATATTCCCTTATCCATCACACCGGCTTTTAGCCAGGACTTAATTAAACGTCTCATGGATGGATAGGTATTCAATTTTGTTAGAAGTGCATCATGGTTTATTTTGTCGAAGCATTTGGCAATGTCAGCATCAAGAACCCATTTGGGTTTTTTGTTGATGAAATTGAATATACCAAAAAACAGAAAGTTTAAGGCGGACAAAAATAACAGAAATAGAGGAAAGGTTGGACAGTGGGACAGTAGCAGAATACTCCCCATTTACTAACCCCTTGATGTCTTCATCGGATCACTCCCTGACCTGGTGGCACTGG
>NZ_JAAHHX010000745.1:0-1411 GCF_010672065.1 Moorena sp. SIO4A1
TTATTGCTCTTAGCATTACCCTCATTTTCAATTTCAAGGTAGTCCTATAGCCAATTACAACTAACGTTTAGCTAGTGTTATTAATCTATAGTCCAGACCATGACGTTATTGTCAGAATCAGCCGCAGCAATCATTTTATTTCTAGGACTAAAACTGACATCAGATATAGGTCTAGACCTTGATTCTCCTTGAAAGGGGTTAAATACGTGCAACATTTCACCATTTAAACTCCATAGTTTCACTTTCCCATCCGCCCCTCCTGAAGCTAAGGTTTTACCATCAGAGCTAAATTTTACTGCATGGAGTCCCTTTTTACCAGCTTTAATATATCGTTCGAATAATTTACATTTACCATTTGATCCCCAAAGCCCAATTATGAGCTCTCCGCCAGTATTTAAGCGAGAATTAGCTAAGGCAATTAGCTTGCCTTTAGGACTAAAACTGACATTTGTCACTGAACTACTATGGTGATTTTTTTCGCATATTACTTTACCATCACTATTCCATAGTATCACTTTTCCAGCAGTATCTGCCGAGGCAATGATATTACCATCAGGACTAAAACTTACACTATTTACTCTAGCACGATGTTTTTTAAAAGTTAAGGGTGGCTTATTTCTTTTATTTAAATTCCAAAGTTTTACTGTGTGATCAGCACTAGCTGAGGCTATCACGTCACCTTTGGGGCTAAAGCTGACATCTGAAACCAGATTTTTATGATGGTTGAGTGTATCAATTTTTTTCCCATGTGGCTCCCAGAGTTTTATTGTAGTGTCTTTACTAGCTGAGGCAATCATTTTACCGTCCCCTCTGAAGCTTAATGCCATAACTTTATCCCCATGAGCTGGAATTTTTTTATAGGGTATATACGTCATTCCCTTTCTTTGCCAGAGGTATAAATTTCCATATTTACCTCCTGAAGCCAAGATTTTACCATCCGGACTGAAACTGACTTCCCTTCCCTGGAGCATGATCGGAGAAATCACCGGATTTATTTCCCAAATTCTAATCGTTCCATCTTTACCTCCCGAGGCAATTAACTTGCCGCTTTTACTGAAACTAATTGTTGAAACATCCCCCTTATGACCTTGGATAGTTGTTATGTTTTTCACTTCTTTATCATCAAGCTGCCAAAGTTTTACTGTTCCATCTTGGCTAGCCGATGCGAATATTTTTTTATTAACTGGATTGACCTTGATATCATAAATACTTTTATCGTGAGCTTTACTGAAAGTTTTTAGTTTTTTATTTGGCCAATACCAGAGTTCTATGATTCCGGATTTACTTCCTAAAATCACTGTTTCCGTGTCCACAAAACGGACAATATCAATCTCTCTATCTAATGGAATCGTTACGCTATCTTTACAGGAGTTTATTTGAGAAATGTTTAGACTACCATCCTCACTGAGAA
>NZ_JAAHHX010000746.1:0-1410 GCF_010672065.1 Moorena sp. SIO4A1
CCCTACGCAACTACTCCCTACTCCCTACTCCCTACTCCCTACTCCCGATTCCCTACTCCCTACTCCCTACTCCCTATTCCCTATTCCCTATTCCATCTATTTAACTCCTAAAAGATATTGGTCTATCATTGAAGTATTGTGATTAACCAAGTGAGCATGGAGTGGTTTTCTAACCCACCCGAACCAGGGAAAATTGATGGCAAAGGGGGATATATATTGTAGTATAATTACAAATCTGGGTTTTTTTCCTGGTCGGCTACCGAAATGGAAACATCGGGATGTATCCGCAAATATCATTGTCCCCGACGCACCAGTTATCGAATAGAAATGTTGCGGATCAATCAAGCGACTGATCCACTCATCCGTTAGTCTTCCCCCTTGATAGGATCGGTAGATTTTCTGGGATTCTTGTGCTGGGATTAGGGTCAGAGGACCAGACTCTTCTGTCACATCCTCTACATGAATATATAGCTTGATTTGCCTAACGCCTTCCGGGTCTAAATGAAAAAATTGAGCTCCTCCTTCATAGAGTTTTTTATTGGGCGAGTAGAGTAACTTCACACCATTGATAATTGGTAAAATGCCAATGTATTTTGTTACTATACTTACTAAGGTTCGATCACAAGCTAGTTTTACTAAAGACTCCGTAAGTTTAGACTTATCTGGATGGATACCTCTGAGGTATTCTTCTTTTCCTTCACCTTGTTTGGTAAAAATAGATTGATCAACAGTAGCGATATAGTCCCGACATTCTCCAATCACTTCGCTAACTGGATCAAAAGTTTTGGGAAACCACACTAAAAATCCATCTTTTTTAGAGATACTAGGTAATTTACCTTGACAATTAATAACGCTAATTCCTAAATCTTTGCGAATACTATAAGTAGGAAAGCTTAAAAATTTACTAATCCTTTCGTAAATCTTTCGCTTGCCGTAGGGATAGTTAAAGTGCTTCTGGTTTTCAATAAACAGTTTAGTGATCAAAGGGTGCATCTAAACGTTGTAACTCTATAACTCAGCGATGCAGCGCCGACCTGAGCAGGTTTCTTCCCTCAGGGACTGCATTAAGACAGTCAGATGCACCAGTTTAGTCTACCAAACGGTAAAACCGCCATCGACTCGGAGTTCGATACCTGTGACATAGGCAGAGGCATCGGATGCTAGAAACACCAATGGGCCAAGTAAATCATCAAACTCTGCCATCCGTCCTAGAGGAACGCGATCGCAAAATTGACCTTTGAATTCCTCATCCTGTCCCCCCAAGACTCCTCCCGGAGAAAGGGTATTAACCCGGACACCAAAGGGTCCCCAGTGGGTAGCAAAGTACCGGGTTAAATTCACCAGTGCTGCCTTCGATGCCCCATAGGCAGGGGGTTTCAAAAAAGGAGGGTCGCACTCCAGATGCTCATA
>NZ_JAAHHX010000747.1:0-1409 GCF_010672065.1 Moorena sp. SIO4A1
AAACTACCCGATAGGGTAGTTTACTAGAAGCGCGGCAATTCCCCTCCCGCTAACCCGTGCCGGGTATAACGGGAGTCCCCTTGCCGCATCTCAGATGGAACTTTGGATGTATTAAATTCAGCAGAATCTGAGAAAGACCTATGTCGATGCATTTAGATCCCACAACACCAGTAGAATCGATGGCGGATTCCACGCAGAAACCGAAGCCAAAAATAACGATTAAGAGTGATGGGATTGGGGTTGGCAATTGTTATTGCTTCTCAGTATTAACTTAGCTTACTGTTAAATCCGCACTAGTGAATTGGCTGACTTGGTCTGGGAGGTTAAAGTTCCAACAACAGGAATGATAGAAGCTAAGGCTATCTCCCAAAATTGAACATTTGATGTAAATTGTAGCAATAATTATCGAGGATTTTTAAACAATGGAAACTCAAAATCTAGAAGTTGCCGAGATGCCAATAATAGATTCAGTAAGTAATACTTCAGTAAGTAGCACTGACAATGGTCACATAGCTCCTCCTCAAGAACCTATAACTGCAGCAACAATTCAAGCTTGGTTAGTATCCTATCTGGCTGAAATGTTAGAAATCGAACCCGATGAGGTGGATATTACCTTAGACTTTAATGACTATGGTTTGGATTCAAGTGCAGCTGTTGGAATCACGGGGGACTTAGAGGAATGGTTAAAGCAGGAACTCGCTCCTACCCTTCTTTACGATTACCCAAGTGTTGAATCTCTGGCGCAGCATTTAGCCAATGAACTCAAAGGAGAGGCTTAAATGGGATTAAATCTTCCCATTGATTCAGTTTCACTATAAACATCATCAAAGTTGTTAATTGCACTCACCGGGAAAAAAAAGTGATAAAAACTGTATCAAATCAAACCAGAAATAGTCAAGCTTCAAACCTGGAGGACAAAAATAATCAGAAGCATTTGACATTGATTGAAAGAACCTTTAATAATAATGTTAAGTCTGACTATACCGAGAAAATAGAGGAGCTAGGTAAAAACTTTAACTATCAGGTTAATCGCGATTTTTATTGGAGTGACCCAGAACTTTCGGTGCTCTACGGTACACCCATTTACCAAGCTGCCTCACCTTCGCAAAAAATTGCGCTCAATCATCTGTTCTGGGTTGCCATGTACAATGGAACAGCCGCTAGCGAAGCAGCAACTATCCTTTACAACCAAGTCACAAGGGGCGTTTTTGTCGCAGTTGGCGGTTACGAAACCCTATGCCGGGAATTGGAAACCGAAACCAACCAAGAACAATACCACGTTAAAACCTTTCAAAAAGTTGGTTACAAGACTAAGCAGGCGCTGCTGGGCAAAGCCCTATTAAAAAATTCCTTTCAGAGTAAATGGTACAAATCGCAGAAACAGAGGAGACTCAGAGGAAATATTGTCA
>NZ_JAAHHX010000748.1:0-1407 GCF_010672065.1 Moorena sp. SIO4A1
TTATAAACTATAGCGATTAAGGATGCTTGCACCGAGTGCATCCCGATTTTGCATTAAGCATAAATACTTAAGTTGGGTGTTGACCAATCTGAGGTAAGCTTTAATTGGTTGACCTATGATCAAATGAGTGCTGCGTGCTGGATGCTGACAAACATGCCCAAATCAAAGCCCACGCCCGAGCAATTGCTGCTTTACGTGTGCGTAGAAACCGACCCTGAGCAGGTTCAAACCAAGTCCTGGATAGAAGAAGTAGTTCGTGGTCATATTCTCGAGCATGTCAGTCCAGAGATCGGAAATTTTTTATCCAAACCAGCAGCGGCACCCGTGCCGGACGAAAACGTACCCTCAACAGCATCCTTGGGAAATTGAGTTTGAGCGAGAAACAAGCTCATGTGCTAATGGTCAAGCCCTACACAAGGTGGAGTCCGTATTTGGAGAAGTGCTGTCTTCTGCTGAGTGCCAACGCCTCCTACAACAATAGCGCGCTCAGATATCAAGGTGTTGACTCGAATGTCGGTTTCCCATAGCACTCAGCAACGCCTGGTACATCGGCAAGACTTTGAGTTGCCCGAACTCGAACAGACTGTTGAAGAAATGAGCGTAGATGGCGGCAAAGTTCGGTTACGCACGGCTATTGGTGAGCGAAGCCAGTGGCGTGATTACAAAGCAGTGAATTTGCATGAGCACAGGAATGGTGCATTCTTCTGCGAGAACGTAAATTTGGTCAGTTGGGTCAACCAACAGCCTAAGCGCCACACCACTGATCTGCTTGGGTGATGGTCATGACGGCATCTGGAATATCTTTGCAGAGATTGGAACTACCTCACAACGATGTGAAATTCTAGACTGGTATCACTTAATCGAGAATCTGGGCAAGGTAGGTGGACCCGCAGCAGCGGCTAGATGCAGTTGAAACTTGTTTGTGGTTTGGGGATGTCGATGGCGCGATTGAACAGCTTCCTTGATTGGCAACATGAACCTGTCAAGAACTTTATTATCTACCTCAACAAGCGATGCAGCGCGGTCTTGGGGGTTTACCCCATGAGCGACTGCATCAAGTAGCATCGCCACCGTATTGTTAACTACGGCTAAAACCCAAGCCGAAGGCATTTCCATAGGGTCAGGATCGATGCTCCTTTGGAGCCGCTACGCGAACGAATCGACGGGTTTAGCAGGTTGGTCGGCGCATCAAAATCTCAGGGGCTCAGTGGGACGAAAGCAACGTCCCTCAAGTACTCAAGCATCGGTGCGCTTACCTCAACGGACAATTCTCAATTTGAGTCTTACAAAACATCCCATGCACTCAGTTGGAAGTGTGGGAAGTGTGGGAATTTTTGCCCGAATTTTTACCTAATTGCAAAAGTGAGATGCACCCTGCGCGTAGCGCATATGCTTACCCACCGACTA
>NZ_JAAHHX010000749.1:0-1407 GCF_010672065.1 Moorena sp. SIO4A1
CAAAATAATTTTGTAGCTCTGCTAGCTTTAAAGAATTAACCGTTTCTAAGGCCAAATTTAATTCTTTATTCCGATTTTATTCATCCAGAGAAGCTAACTCAATTCGGAACTGGGCTAACTGACGATAAACAGGCTCAATTACATCCCGGAAGTCAAATTGTAAATCCCGTTCTGCAATTAAAATATCACTGCGAATTTTATCTAGGGTATTATAGGCACGTTGATAGAAAGGAATCGCCTGTGCCTCTTTGTTCTGCTTTTGTAATATCCTACCTGCTTGCCATTCCCATAAATAAAGGCTATCTTTAGCTTGCAAATTTTGGTCAGCTAATAACAGTGCTTTCTGAGTTAATGTCCAAGCTTTTTTATAGGCTTGACGACATTCATAAAAATGACCTAGGGCACCTAACGCATAAGATTCAGCACGTGTTGCTTGCAATCTTTGGGCAATTTCGATAGCCTGATTTAGTATTGTTGTTGCTTGTGCATCTGCTAATTTTCCCTTGACTGAACACTGGGTTAAGGGCGAAGTAATATTACTATCACCATCAGGTACATTAGCTAAATCTATAGCTGCATATACCTTCGTAACAGAATCTGGTAAATGAGCGAGTAATTCTAAAGCTTGTTGAATATCTACATTAATCGTTGCTGAATCAACTAAATTTAAGTCTTGAGTGCGTTCATAAAGCTGAATTAAATTCAGTAGACTTCGCATTTGAGCCGATTTATAATCTTGTTCTTGAGATTGTTTAAAACTCGATTGAAAATAGCTCAAAGCCTTCTGATAATCTTCCCTGGCATTAGTTTGAAATTCCTTGCCTTTAGGAATACCACGTTTTGCAGCAGATTTGGCACGTAAATTCCAAAGTTGGGCACGACTTGCATGAGTGTTACCTAAACTATTTAATACCAAAACAATATAGGCTGGATTATTATAAATTTTTGCCTCTTCTAAGGCACTTTCTAAATAGTCGATTGCTTCGTTGTAATCACCCCGGAGACGATAAGCTTCACCTAAACTTCCTAATGCTGCCACTTCCCCCAGTTTATCTTGTTGCTCACGAGCAATTTGTAATGCACTTCCTGGCAAACACTCTAGCTTTCCTTGGGATTTGTCGTAATTAGCACCGCATAACAGCGCAATTGCTTTCCCTGGTTGTCCTAGATTACTATAGGCTTGCCCTTGTTCCGTAAGCACTTGTCCTACTTTCTGTAAATTGCCAATAGTCTGATAGTAAGAAATTACCTTCTCCCAATAGCCAAGTGCTTCCTGAGTATCCCCCAACTGCTGATAGGCTCTTGCTAAATTTTCATTAACAATTGCAATAGTTGCCGCTTCATTACTTTGTTCATATACCTTTAACGCTTCTTTCCATAAAGAAATTGCACCACGATAATCTCCCA
>NZ_JAAHHX010000075.1:0-29636 GCF_010672065.1 Moorena sp. SIO4A1
GTAGTCGAAACCGCCATATCCATCTCGAAGTGCTCCTTCGGGTGGGGACGTAGCTTGAACCCTAGCTACATTGGGAGATTTCGGAATCTCCACTTCCTTGAGCGTCTTTCATCGGTCGCCCTTATCCTGACATGATATTACGGCAAACCAGTAGGTCAAGGCGAGGGTAGTGATAAACATGATGTCAAAGCCTCCGAGCGAAAATGGCTGGAGACTGATTCGTCGGGTTCGTTTCACATAGGTGCGCTTTCCCCATTAAGAATTAAATTCGCCACGGGTCGCACCTGAGTAATCATGATCCTGACCCGGTGATGGCCTCACGAAAACAACATGATAAACGACGGTATCGACTGGAATTCAAAATACTTTCGTACCAGTACGTGGTTGATTAGTTTTGTCAGTCAACCAGGGTTAATTCAGTTTCCTTAGCAAGACCTTATCAAATTCTCAGTTAACGGTCACTTCCTCCTCAGTTAAGACCTGCATTCTAGTAATTAAAGAAAAGCAGTTCACCAATTAAGCTAATCAATCTTAGGAGAAACAAAGATGAAACGTCTCGTACTTGGCAGTTTAGGCACTTTGTTGATTGCTACCGCTACCACTCCCGTCTTAGCATCAGAAATCGCTGCAAATTATACCACCAGCCGTAACAATATTGTCGAAGTTCAACCGTTTAACCTGGTCTATCTGGCTTATCAAGGCTACTTTGCTGACCAAGGTATTCCCAGTAATGCTGGTTTCATCAGCGCTGTAAAAACCAAGAGAATTACCGCCAAAGACCTAGTAGCAAGTGCTATTGCAAGAGGAAGATTATCCCCAGAAACCATCAATGATTCTAGCTATCTGGCTCATGTGAAAACTCAACTATCCAACCTGGATAATGATTAATACTTAGGTAAGTATTTAGCCGTCAGCGGTCAGCCGTCAGCGGTCAGCCGTGAGCTAAAAGCGCATTAGCTAATAGCTGATAGCACCTCAAGTAGCGTGCGCGTAGCGTATTAGCTGATTGCTGAATGCTTACAAAATATCAAATCCTGGCTGGGGTTTGGATTTAACCATGTGTTTCTTAATAGATTAGCTAAACTATAAGTGGTTTTTCCAAAGTACAAAAAAGGTGTTTTCTGAAAACATATCAGTCACCTAATATATTTGAGAGTCAGTGGCAACTCTATTAAAAAATACTGACTAACAATTACATGAAACACCGTGAAATTTACGGCATCTTACACGCATTTATAGTCAGCTACTTTCCAACGCCCTTCTCCATGCTTGACCTCGGCTGCGGTGATGCTAGCTTCACCGCCCAGGCTTTAGCCAATACCACTATTGCTTCCTACAAAGGTATTGACCTCTCTGAGCCAGCACTAGAGATTGCTTGTGATAACATGAATTCTATCCCCTGCGAACAGACATTGATCCAGGGCGACTTCTTTGAAGTAGTTTCTGAGTTGGGACAAAAGCAGCAGGATAGGTTCGACGGGATTCTAAGTTCTTTTGCGTTCCATCACCTCAGTTTTGAGCAAAAAGATGGTATTATGGCTAAGCTGAGTCATCTGCTAAAAGCTGATGGTGTTTTTATTCTGATCGATATAGTTTCCACAGATGGAGAAACCCGAAACGCCTATCTAAGACGTTACCTAGAGGGTGTTTACCAAGACTGGGCTCAACTGACTCCCGAAGAAGTTTCCATGGTCGAGGGTCATATATTGTCTAGTGATTTTCCCGAAACCCAAACCACCCTGCAATCCCTTGCCCAGAAACATAATTTTAATCGGGTTGAGTGTCTGTATCGGGATCCCCTCAACACTAGCCAAGTGTTGTGCTTTTACAAAAATAGCGCTAAAAGCCCACTCCAGCTAGGGGTAAGATGAATGGGTGCCAGATTGAGATAGAAGCATGGAAAACTCAGCTCAAGCTGAAAAATCCTCAGAAATCAGCTACGGTAGGGAATAGGGAAACGGCAATCCGAAAGGATCTCAGATCCTTGGAGACCTATCTGTAAGTGGGGTGTAGTTGAGTATGAAAATTATCAGCCTATTAGCTGCGATCGCAATATTTCTAATCTCGGCTTGTTCCAATCAATCCGCGTCAACACCACTAACGGTGAGCATGCATTTGACTGATACCAAAGGCATTGGTAAAGAGATTGGCATTGTCAAAGCAACCCAAACCGAGAAGGGTCTGCAGCTAACCTCGAATCTGTCTGGATTAACTCCTGGAGAACATGGCTTCCATCTCCATACAAACCCCAACTGTGGTCCAGCCGAGAAGGAAGGTAAAGTAGTTCCAGGCTTAGCTGCTGGTGGTCATTATGATCCAGAAAATACCGGCAAACATGAAGGACCATTCGGTAATGGTCATTTAGGTGATTTGCCAAGGCTAGTGGTTAATCAACAGGGTGTTGCTAACACTCCAGTCGTAGCCCCACGGTTAAAGGTTGCTGACCTTAAGGGTCACTCTCTGATCATTCACGCCCAAGGTGACAATTATTCAGACACTCCCAAACCCTTGGGAGGGGGTGGTGCTCGAGCGGCTTGTGGTGTGATTTAGCCACAGTGTTGTGCGTTTTAGTTAACGGGTAAGCTATCAGCGTGTCGCGTATCAGCGTGTCGCGTATCAGTTATCAGCTTATGGGTTAGGTCCGATGCGTCGAAGCCTGTGCCACGACGCTACTGTTCGCGTTGGCGCAGCGTGGTTACAGGCCAAGCGTGCCCGTAGCGCAATCGGTGTTTTTCAATAAAAGAGGTAAGCATTCGTTTAATCTTGAGTTATGGGACGCTGAAGGCTGACAGCTGAACGCGCACGCGTGAGCTTTTAGCTCACGGCTGTTGGCGTAGCCTGCGCGTAGCGCATATGCTTACAGAATTTTGGATCAGCTTACTATTGGTTTTAATGAGTTCTTGTTGTTCTGGCCAGAATAATGTTGGTAATTCATCTATTGGAAACCACCCCAGCTGGTAACTGAGATTTGGATCAGTAGGAGTCCCCTCAATTTGGTCAGTAATGAACAGAAAATAGTAAGTCTTTTTCCAACACTGTTTGGCAAAGTCTAATCGTTCCTTAACTCCCAGTTCAGCAATAAATTTCAGGTCATTTAAGCCCGCTTCTTCCGCAATTTCTCGCTCTGCCGCCTCTAAAATGCTTTCTCCTGGTTCTACATGACCTTTGGGTAAGACGTATTCAAGTCTATTGCCTTCTTGAACTAGAGCAATGTATATCTGCTGCTCCCAACGGCGGGCAACAATACCACCAGCAGAGGTAGCCTCAGAAACTCCAGGCGGTCGTTGGTACCAAGTTTCATCAATAATCATTTTTACAGCAGTTTTCAATTGGGTGAGGTACAAATTCTTGGCTTTTAGGGAGTAGGGAGTAGGGAGTAGGGAGTAGGTAAGAGGTAAGATGGAAAAACTCCTGTGTACCTGATAGCTATGAAAAACGCTGTATCATTCTTGGTTGTTCGTCAATTTAAAATTGGAATGAAAATTGTTAATTGACCATTTAAAGTTGTCAATTAACAATTAACAATTAACACTTAAAACTTAACTAATCTCTACTCCCTGTTCCCTATTCCCTGTTCCCTATTCCCTGTTCCCTACTCCCTACTCCCTAATATCTATGGAATCAGCGAATCTCATCTAACTTAGCACGCACTTTCTGGATATCTTGCCACATCAGCCACTTTGGACTACCTTGATCTCGTTTGGGATTCCGCAGTAGGTAAGCAGGATGGAGAATTGGCATACACCACTTATGCCCTTCCCATTCCATCCAGGTACCCCGAATCTTAGTAATCCCCTTCTTGTTACCAGTTAAGCCTTTTACCGCTGTGGCACCAGTGAACAGAATAATTTGGGGGTCTACTAGGCGAATTTGTTCCAACAAGTAAGGTTTGCACGCTTCAATTTCATCAGGAGTAGGGGTGCGGTTACCAGGAGGTCGGCACTTCACCATATTACAAATATAGACATCTTGTTCACTATCGATGTTCACAGATGCCAAAATTTTCTCCAACAGTTTCCCTGCTCTGCCTACAAAGGGCTTACCAGTCTCATCTTCTTGTTTACCCGGTCCTTCTCCAATAATCATAATTAGGGCCTTAGGGTTGCCACGTCCAATAACAGCCTGAGTGCGGGTAGCTCCTAATTCGCAGCGTTGGCAAGATTGACAGTGTTCTGTCAAGGATTCCATGGTGTCGTAAGTGCCAGGAGGAATAGGGATTTTGGCATCAGTGGGGATTAGCTCCCTTTGGACATTGTTCGGCTGTGATGGGGTTAACTCTGACTCGTCAAAAAGACTAAGTTGTTCTCCGTTGGACATGAGGGCTCACAGAAATTTTTGCAGGCATAAGGCACCTTACTACTAATAGTAGATTGAGGAGATTGTGAGCAAGTAATTATTACAATCTTTCTTTTGATACAGTAATCTTGACAAAAATCCGTAATTATAATATATATCAGGCAACTTCATACCGGAGGAAGCCATGCACACTGCCCCGCTGTTTAGCGATCGCGCTGATGCCGGTGAGCAGCTCGCTCAAGCACTTATCCCCTTGGTGAGCAGGCTGCACGCTACAGGTATTGATGCAACGCCTATTGTATATGCACTACCTCGGGGGGGTATCCCAGTAGCAGCACCAGTAGCTCGGGCACTGGATTGTCCACTAGATATTGTAGTGGCAAAAAAAATTACCACGGCTCGCAACCCAGAATTAGCAATCGGTGCGGTGACTTCCTCGGGAGTTGTACTTTGGTCTGGGCAAAGGCGATGGCGAAACAAAAATGCTCAATGGCAGGAAATAGTATTAGCTCAAGCTCAAGAAAAAGCCCAAGCTCAGCTAGCTCAACTGCAACCGGGTTGTCCGAAAACCAATCCTACTGGTGCCCTAGCGTTGCTGGTTGATGATGGCATTGCTACTGGAATGACCATAGCAGCAGCAAGCGCAGCAGTAAAAGCCCACAATCCAGCACAGGTTTGGATTTGCACACCAGTGGCACCAGGAGGATTAATACCCTGGTTATCACAATGGTGCGATCGCATGGTTATCTTACAAACACCGGAACCCTTTCTAAGTGTCAGCCGCTTCTACCTCAAATTTCCTCAAGTTAAAACCGAGGAAGCTCTAAGCTATTTACAGGAGCATAACTATAAGCATAACTATATTAGAATATCAGAGTCTTCAGTCAACGCTAGCCTAGAGCATTAACTAGCTACTTTAATTTATGAGACTTTGGCAGTTTTGGTGGCGAACATTAGTGCTTTCAACCCAGTACAATCCACCAGAGTTCGTTGAATTAATGATGACCTCATTGGCAATGGCATTACTAGCCACCTGGGGATATTATACCGATGACTGGCCCTATCTGGTACTCAGTTCTAGCTTTGCTATGGGAGCAGCCGTATCCATGTGGGTCAGGGGTACAACCATGCCTTCCTCTAATTCCCCTATGGTTCAGGTAATGGCTATCGTGTTGATTATCTACAGCTTTTATGCTTTTTCTCACCTTTTCGATTACATGTAGACTGAAATGTGAACTTTAAATATTCTGGTGATACCCAATCCACTAACCAAATGCCATTATCGGAACAATAAAAGCTGTGACCGGCGTTGTGCATAGCTGCGGCATCAATGGCAAAAACCACAGGGCGACCATGTCTTGCTCCCACTTTTCTGGCAGTTGCCATATCTGTCGATAGATGAACATGATGTCGCGACATTTTACACAAACCTTGCCGGAGAATTGACTCAACTGCCCGGTGACCTGTGCCGTGATACAGCACATCTGGTGGAACCACAACTTCTAGTTGTAAATCGACTTTGACCGTATGACCTTGATTGGCACGAATTCGGGTACCTGTGGAGTCGAAGGAAAAGCGCTTCTTGTCATTTTTGGCAACTACTTGATCTAAATCAGCACGGCTGATCCGAAAGGAATGCTTTTTACAAGCTGCCAGTAGTTCCTCAACACCAACCCAGCCACCAGGAGCGAGTGTGATTCCAATTCTCTGAGGCTGGTGCCGAAGATGCTTACTCAAATATTTACTAATTTTGACTAACCGAGACGGATTCATATTGATATAGTAGTTTGCTATTTTTTAAGTACATATTTAGGTTTTTTTAGGGAACAGGGAACAGGGAATAGGGAACAGGGAACAGGGATGCAGCGCGGTCTTGGGGGTTTCCCCCATGAGCGACTGCATCAAGACGGGAACAGGGAATAGAGCAGTTTGTATGCAAACTAAGTTATTTATTATTGCAAATTAATAAGTCGATTTTATTTTTTTAACTTCATTTTCATAATTAAATTATCTGCAAATCGCTATTATTTTATAATAGTGGTGATAAACATTATTAAAGACCGCGCTGCATCGCTTTTCGTCAATTATTATTCCCGATTCCCGATTCCCGATTCCCGATTCCCGATTCCCGATTCCCTGTTCCCGATTCCCGATTCCCGATTCCCGATTCCCGATTCCCGACTTCTGGAACAAGTCTAGTCAATATCATGGTGTAGTTCTGAATTGCGAAAGTAACCTTGAGAAGATCCAAGCAATATTCCAAGCATCATCTCCTCCCCGGTGGTGAGTACCTTCCAACGGTAAATTTAGTAAATCCAAAGCTTGTGCCATACCAACTTCATGGGGCAAAGCATAACTAATAGCAAACAACGTCTTGATGTTGATATGTCTGGGACCGAAGGGATATCTCAAAAAACGCGATGTACACTGTTTCTGAAATTGATTTCTATCATAATCCCCATAGCTGGCCCACACTCGCCGAGCAGATAAATACTTATCCTTTAGAATTGAACACGCTTCAACAAACGATATTCCCTGGTCAACTTGCTCCTGGGTTAATGTAGTTAGTTTGGTACAAAATTCACTGACCCTTGAGCGTTCTGGTTTTACCAAAATACTGTCTTTTTCCAGGGGCTTCCCAGAAACAACATCCAATACACAAATCCCAATTTCAATGATTTCGTTTTCTTGTCCTGGGGGTGGCTTCCCTTGCCAACAGGTGGCTTCAACATCCACAACAATAATTTGGTCGAGTTTTTTGGACATATTATCCTCCGGCTAGTCGATGTTGGTCAGAATGTAGAATTAAGAATGTAGAATTAAGAATTAAGAATTAAGAATTAAGAATGTAGAATTAAGAATGTAGAATGTAGAATGTAGAATTTAGGATTTAGAATTTAGAATTTAGCTCAGTAATGTAATTGTATTACACTATAATACAATTTGCCCAGCATGTCTACTCAAAACTCTCCAACTGAAGACTCAGTACTCAAGACTCACCACTGACCAATGACTTCAGCCTATGCGCTACGCGCAGGCTACGCCAACAGCTATCAGTTATCAGCCTATGCGCTACGCGCAGGCTACGCCAACAGCCTATGGCCACGCTAAAGCGAACAGCTTTTGAAGAAAATAAGCTGACCACTGACAACGTTTATCATAGTAATGAGGTACACAGGATTTTTTCCCGACTCCCGACTCCCGACTCCCGACTCCCGACTCCCGACTCCCGACTCCCTACAACCCAGGACTAAATTAGCTCACCCCATTGATAACTGCTATATCAATCCAGTCTCCGGATCGGCTTGATTGATCCGACAATAATAATTAATCCGGAAAGGGCAACAATAGGGACAACTGGCAGAAAACCGAAGGTAAGACTTTTGGGAATAATCCCCAACTGAAAGCCAATCACTGCGGCTTCACCCACAAGAATCGATACAATACAGGTTAGAGGATGAATAGTTTTGCTATACAATACTGCAATTACCGTCGGAAACAGTACTGCTAATCCTGTAAAGGCTTGGGTTGCGATCGCAGTAATCGTATCTGGGGGATTTTTGGCGATAATTAAACCAATAATTGCCAATAAAACAATCAGTAGTCTACCAACAAAGGTTTGTTCTTTGAGGGAAGCGGTTTTACGGAAATAAGCAAAATAAATATCTCTAGTTAGCATGGAACTGAGAGCCAAAAGCTGGGAGTCCAAGGTTGACATCATTGCAGCTAATGCTCCCACCATCACTAAAGATGCTAGCCAGATTGGTGTATGTTCTGCTAGCATCATCGGAAACACTTGATCAGATGCTTTTCCTGTCAGGTCAGAAAAGGAAATATGTCCCCACATTCCGATTAGTACCGGACAAATAAACATGATAGCGCTTACTAGGGGATAAATCACTACCGAAACTTTTAGGGAATTGCTATTTTTTGAGGTATAAAATCGCATGAACATCTGGGGAAACATAGGGACACTCAGCATCCAGAGAATCATGAAGCTAAACCACTTACGATGTGTAAAAAAATTATCTATACCCTGTCGAGAAAACAATTCAGGTTTGAGGGTGTAGACAGTACGGTTAGCTTCAGCAATCCCTCCCAGACTAGAAGCAATTGCTGCTACTGCTGCTAACATTAAGGTAAACATTAAAACCCCTTGGATAACATCGGTTAGGGCAACGCTTCTCATTCCCCCCATGAACACATACAGCACGATGACAATTGTTAAAAAGGTAGCCCCTGTAAAATAAGGAATTTGTCCATTGGTTAAGGTTTCAATAATATAGCCAGCTCCAATCGGTTGTAGGGTTAAGTAGGGAATGGTGAAAATTACCATAACCGCCAGAAAAATTAATTTGAGGGTATTGCTAATCCCAGGGGATACACCTGTGCTACGGAAACGAGCTTCCATCAATTCAGAAGGGGTGATTAAGCCGTGTTTGTTGCCTAAAAGCCAGACTCGATAACCGATAAAATAAAAGGTTAATGCGATTAAGCCAGTTCCAAACCCCATCATTCCGTAATAACTCAGACCAATGCGATACCCTGATCCTGAAAATCCCAGAAAAGCAAAGGCGCTGAAATTGGTAGCAATTAGGGTGAAAAATAGGAGAATTGCTCCCATGTTACGGTCAGCTAAAAAATAATCGTCAGGGGTGTTTTGTTGTTGGCGATAACCAACTAGTCCTACCACAAGGGTTACTAATAAATACCCGGCCAGCACAACATAGGGAATAATCGAGTCTAGTGTCATCTCCTTAACGGTCTTCCTTAGACGAAGTTTCCCAGAAATTTAGCACAAATAGTAACAATGCGATCGCGAGGAGAATTTGTAAGGCAATAAAATAGAATACCCAGGGGGGAAGATGGAGCAAGGAGAAGGAAATGTCTTGCTGCCAAGACCAGAAATCTTGGGATAGCAGGAAAATTACCGTAAAGCAGAAAAACCAGAAAAATGAGGATTTTAAAATTGGCATCAGCACTTTAGGAAAGGGAGTAGGGAGTAGGGAGTAGGGAGTAGGGAGTAGGGAGATGGGGAGATGGGGAGATGGGGAGATGGGGAGATGGGGAGATGGGGAGATTTTTATTAAGGGTAATTGTTACAACATGATATTATAATTCTATTTTTATGAGTGTTTTTGCATCCATTGAGATCCACCCTTAGGGAGTAGGGAATATGGAATCAAAATTATCACAATTCCTAAACGGATTGCTATTACTAGTCGCGACATTAATGTGAATCGTAAAAAAGAGCACTAACTAAGGTATGGTAGACAATAGTGTTTTCTTACTGATCAACCATTATAGATAAGCAAGTGTCCATTTAATTGGCCTATTGTCTATGCAGCGCGATGTGACAAGCTTTTTCATTACCTATTCCCTGTTCCCTGTTCCGAAGCGTGCAGCGCAATAAAATTAGATTACCATAAACGGCATGGCCAATTTCCCTCATCGACCGTTAGCCGTTGATTTATTTGCTGGTGCTGGTGGTTTCTCCCTAGGGATTGAGCAGGCGGGGTTTGATGTTGCCCTCGCCGTTGAACAAGACCCAATTCATGGGGCAGTGTATGCCTTCAATTCCCCCCAAACCAAGGTTTTATGTACCGACATTACTACCCTGTCTGGTCAGGAAATTCAGAAAGCCCTGAGGGAGTGGGCAACTGAAAGGGGGCAAAACCAAGACTGTAATCAAGACTGTACAGAGGTTTCATCGAAGGTTTCTACCATTGATCTAGTCATTGATCTAGTGATTGGTGGACCCCCTTGTCAGGGATTCTCCTTGATCGGTAAGCGTCAAGTAGATGATGTACGCAATAATTTAGTGTTTGAGTTCTGCCGTTTGGTCAAAGAACTGCAACCACGCTACTTTGTGATGGAGAATGTTCCAGGCTTAGCTCAGAACAAATACCAACACCTGTTCGAGCAGCTAATCAGTGACTTTAAAGCAGCTGGATACACGATAACTGAGCCAGTCAAGGTCTTGAATGCAGCAGATTTTGGCGTGCCTCAAAAACGGCGGCGGTTGTTTTTACTGGGTTCTAGGCTTGGGGAAACACCAGTGGCTTATCCTGACTCAGAACTAGGCTCTCACCAATGGGTAACTGTTAAGGATGCGATCGCAGACTTGCCTAACTTAGATGATTTTCCCGAACTCCAGAAAACCGATTGTGTTGAACTAACACCAGAACAGCTAGACCTGCTCCAAGCTTTAGCCATGCCCTATGTAGAAAAGTTAAGGGATATAATCACCGATCCTGGTAACTTTGCCTATCCCCGCCAGTGGAATCCTCAACTATTGACCAGTTCCCTGCAAACCCAGCACACGGAAGCCTCTATTGAGCGGTTTAGAAACACACCCATGGGCGAGGTAGATACTACCAGTCGCTTACGACGCTTACACTGGGATCAACCATGCCATACCCTAAGAGCAGGTACTGGTTATAAAAACGGTCGCTACACCTCTCCTCGCCCCATTCATCCTGATTATCCACGGGTCATCTCGGTGCGAGAGGCCGCTAGACTGCACTCATTTCCAGATTGGTTTCGCTTCCACCAGACCAAATGGCATGGATTTCGACAGGTCGGTAATGCTGTACCACCACGATTAGGACGGGTTTTGGGTAAACAAATTATGACAGCCTTGGCCCTTGAACCATCAGTGCCAACCACAACTATCAAGCTCTCAGATACGAAATTATTAGCCTTTAGACAGTTCCAGGCATCTAAGTATTGGACTATAGTGATATTTATTCCTTTTTTAGTCTGCTGCTTCCCATCTCCGATCGTTCTCTTCTCCTAGAATCAACATGCTGTATATCACGACCGTCAACGCTGATCGGCTACTAGTCTGCCATCGTTGTAACTCAGATCACAGGTTAACCCCTATCCCATCACCACAAATTTTGATCTCGAATCACTACTAGCTAGGACTCTCTCTCACAGACTATCTCTTCAAAATTGCCGATAGTTAAAATTACAGAGATTATGTGGAGCCCATGAAACCCTCTCAAGTGATCTTCCCCAAATTCCCAGTGCAGCACATAGCTAAGCGTATTATTCATATGCGCCAAATTACCCGCATTGACCAACAGCTCTTTATGTCAGCTTTACTAGCCAAGGCATCACTTTCACTAGAAGAGCAAACCCTAGTCCAAGAGATTTATGACGGTTTGAACCGTGGATTGATTCGAGTAGTGGAATAAACTATATCACTTCTGATCATGAGGGTCAAACCAATCAATTCTAGGGGCGCTTCCCTTGCGCCCGAACCCTGTGCGCTCTTAAACCTGTGGTCGGCAGCAAGTGATATCATGTGCGGTTGAATACTTACACGCTTGCGCCGAATCGAAGGCAGAAAGCAGCTATGCTGAAGTAAAGGAGTAAGGTTTAATCCCAGAAGGTTTTTTATCACTAATTATCCGGACATAATATCAAACAACCCCCAACCTGGAATTATATCATCTCCGCATAATTACTCTTAATACAAATTTTTCCGAGCACCTGAGCACCCGATCAACCCATCTGCTAGTAAAGCATGACTACCTAGATCTAAAAGAGATCAGTGTTTATCTCAGTTTTTGTTATTATAATCTTTTGTGAGTTGATAGTTGCATTGAACTCTGGCTGATCGTGTATTGTCAGCCAGGTGCAACTTTTCTTGGCATTGCTGAATCGAGGGATGAATATCAGTGGGGTGGGCATCCTGCCTGCCGGATAATTGTAACGGGCAAGATGCCCGTTCCACAAAAGATGCCCGTTCCACAAAAGATGCCCGTTCCACAAAAGATGCCCGTTCCACAAAAGATGCCCGTTCCACAAAAGATGCCCGTTCCACAAAAGATGCCCGTTCCACCGATTCCCAAGGCGGGATACTGGCAAGATGCCAGTTCCACCGATTCCCAAGGCAGGATACTGGCATCTTGCCCGTTCTACCGATTCCCGATTACCTACTCCCTACTGCCTACTCCCTACTCCCTACTCCCGAATGGCAATCAAGATTGGGCAATATCTGATCAACAGGAGTACCCCTAAACGGATGGGCGGTCAGAATAATCGTGCCATCCTTTGCTGTTACCCAGCCTTGGGCTTCGATAATCACTTTTTTTTCTTGGGGAGGTTGAGGCTGTGTTACTGAAGGTTGCTGCTGTAATCGTTGTCTGCTGGTGCTGGCTAAGCCAGGACGAGTTCGCCACCCCACTGTTCTGTGGGCATTAATCACCGGATCTTCTGGAGTCGGTGGTAAACCCCCTTTTCCGGTAATGAAAAAGGAACTCCCGCCAGCAATCCGATTATTCTCAAAGCCACAAAGGTCATTGGCCAGGATCGCTTCTGCATCTACAGGGCTTCCTGGCAATTCGGTTAAGCCTGAGGTGGGGTCTACCTGTGAGATGTTGAGGATTACGTCACCGTTGAAGGATGAGCCAAGGTTGGAGGTGGAAGTGATGTCATTGTCTGGAGTGAGACGGTCGCGAAACTCTAAGCCAAAGATGCCTTGGGCATTAATCTCAACACGACCTCCTCGACCTTCTTCAGCATTGGCGGTAATGTCGCTATTTCCCAGACCGACTAGGGTATCAGTATCAATAAATATATTGCCCCCATCGGTATTCTGGGCGTCAGTATTAATTTTGCTTTCGTTGAGGAGTCGGATGTCACCAGCTTCTAGGATAATATTGCCTTCTTGTCCTGCTGTTTCTGCTGTGATGATTCCTTTGTTGTCAAGGAAGATGGAGTTAGCATTAATCTCTACCTTGCCTGCTGAAGTTCTCTGTTCAAAACTTCTAGCACTAACTTCTGCTCCATCAGAGATTATTAACTTGTCAGTGGTAATATTCAACAACTCTCCGGCATTTCCTGTGCCTTCAGTTAGAGTAAACAAGCCGCTGGGAAACTCACCATCGGCTGAGGTACTAGTACCAATGATTTGAACACTAGAGGAGGCATTGACAGTCACATTTCCCCCGTCCCCTTGACCAAAAGTGGCAGCTGAAACTTGTGCTCCATCTTTGAGAATTAACTTGCCAGTGGTAATATTGAGATCTCCCGCTTTTCCTTTCCCTTGAGTTTGAGTAGACAAGCGACTGAGACGCCGACCATCAGCTGAGGTACCAATCACTTGAACCGTAGAGGAAGTATTCACATTCAAATCTCCCCCATTCCCTTCACCAAAAGTGCCAGCTGAAACTTGTGCTCCATCAGATACAATTAATTGCCCAGTGTTAATACTCAAATTTTGCGCATTTCCTATCCCTTCAGTTTGAGTAAACAAGCCGCTGGAAATCCTGCCATCGGCTGAGGTACCAATCAGTTGAACAGATTCAGAGGCATCCACAGTCAAATTTCCCCCATCCCCTTCACCAACAGTGGCAGCTGAAACTTGTGCTCCATCAGATACAATTAATTGCCCAGTGGTAATATTTAACTCTCCCGCATTTCCTGTCCCTTGAGTTTGAGTACGCAAGCTGCTGCCAATCCGACCATCGGCTGAGGTACCAATCACTTGAACCGTAGAGTCGGCATTCACAGTCAAATCTCCCCCGTCCCCTTCACCAAAAGTACTAGCTGAAACCGCTGCTCCATCAGATACCATTAACTGCCCAGTGGCAATACTCACATTTCCTGCTTTTCCTATCCCTTCAGTTTGAGTAAACAAGCGGCTGGTAAACCCACCATCTGCTGAGGTACCAATCAGTTGAAAAGATTCAGAGGCATCCACTGTCACATTTCCGGCGTCCCCTTGACCAATAGTGCTAGCATTAACAACTGCTCCATCAGAGACGATTAACTCCCCAGTGGTAATACTGACATCTCCCCCTTTTCCTATCCCAGAAGTTAGAGCAAGCAAGCCGCTGCGAGACCGACCATCGGCTGAGGTACCCATCACTTGAACCTTGGAAGAGGCATCCACAGTCAAATTTCCGCCGTCCCCTTCACCCCTTGTGCTAGCATCAAAAACTGCTCCATCAGAGACGATTAACTCCCCAGTGGTAATACTGACATTTCCCCCTTTTCCTATCCCAGAAGTTAGAGCAAACAAGCCGCTGGGAATCCTACCATCGGCTGAGGTACCAATCACTTGAACCTTAGAAGAGGCATCCACAGTCAAATTTCCGCCGTCCCTTTCACCCAAAGTGCTAACTGAAACAAATGCTCCATCAGAGACGATTAACTCCCCAGTGGTAATACTGACATCTCCCGCTTTTCCTATCCCAGAACTTAGAGCAAACAAGCCGCTGGGCAACTGACCATTAGCTGAAGTACCAATCACTTGAACAGTAGAGTCCGCATCCACTGTCAAATTTCCGCTGTCCCCTTCACCAAAAGTGCTAGCTGAAACTTGTGCTCCATCAGAGACCATTAACTGCCCAGTGGTAATACTCACATCTCCCGCTTTTCCTGTTGCTCCTGGAAGAACTAGGGCTCCCAAGAGGCTGCGAGTACCATCAGACGCACCAACCACTCGCACAGATTCAGTGGCATCCACTGTCAAATCTCCCCCCTGTCCTGAGCCGGATACATTAGCACCTATAATAGAACCATCCTCAAGACTCAACTGAGAAGCTCGAACCTCTATCCCACCGCCACTGCCACCCCCTTCAGTATTCGCAAACACAAAAGAGCGATCGCGTAAACTCACATTAGCTCCCTGCACCTGGATACTGCCACCACTTTCGCCACTGGTAATAACAAAAGCACCGTCAGACAAACTAATATCCTGAAACGCTGGAACTGCTGAATAATCCAACACAAAACTAGTATCGGTTGGGGTCAAGTTCACCACACCATTACCCACACTCCCCAGCTCAATCCGTCCATCCAATGCAGCTATCAAACCACCAGGAATAGTAACCTCACCACCAATCAGCCCTAAGGTTTGACCATTTGGTACCAAAAACAGACTAGACTGATTAGTAATACTTCCGGGATTTGAGCCATATTGCAACCCAGATGGAATATTAATAGTTAATAACGGTTTATCATTGGGATTTTTTGCGCTGAATACTGTGCCATCGTCAAACAATATACTATCAGCAGTACTCCCAAAAAATGAGCCTCCCAGATCGAGTCTGCTATTGGACCCGAATACAATACCATTGGGATTTATCAAAAATAAATTAGCATTTCCCAATACTCCCAGAGTCCCCAAAATATTAGAAACATTTGTTCCAGTTACCCGACTCAGGATGTTGGCAACTCCTGCTGGATTCGCAAAATAAACTCGCCCAAACTCGGCCACATTGAAATCCGAAAAGCTGTGGAAGAGATTACTGTCTCTAATCGCTCCACCTTCTATCAAATCTGCCAGGGCACCATTAATAGTCACATTGGGTGTTACTACAGAACTGACCTTAGGGACTTGCAAATAAATAGACTACCAGTTAATTTAAGGAACCAACATGAGCATAATTGAGGACTTGTTCTGAGGATAAAAGATGCTAGATGAAACCGTTAAAGCGACGATCCAAGATGCCGCCCAAAAACTCACAGGTCCGATCAAACGAGGGTTCATGGCCAAGGTGGCCGTTGACTACTTTGATGGCTCAGCCCGCAAGGTAGAGACTTATTTAGGGTGGAGTCGTAAAAGTGTGCAAACAGGGCTCCACGAACGTCGCACTGGCATCACCTGCGTCGATAACTACCAGGCCCGAGGTCGTAAGCAGACGGAACAGAGACTACCGAATTTGGAAGGTGATATCCGTGATCTGGTGGATGGTCATGCCCAAGCCGACCCGAAATTCCAATCCACTTTCTACTATGCCCGTGTGAGTGCCAGGGCCGTGCGCGAGGCATTGATAGAAGTTAAAGGGTATACTGAGGATGAATTACCGACCCGCCAAACGATTGGAAATCTGTTGAATCGCATGGGTTACCGCTTAAAAAAACACTGAAAGTCAAGCCTTATAAGAAAATACCGGAAACCGATGCCATTTTTGAGAATGTGGCTCAATCCAATCAGGCAGCAGATGCTGACCCGAAGACCCTACGGATTTCGATTGACAGCAAAGCCAAGGTCAAAATTGGTAATCTTTCCAGAGGTGGCAAAGCCCGAACCTTAGAGGCTTTGAAAGCCGATGATCATGATGACCACTGGCAGGCTGTGTTGGTGCCCTTTGGCATCTTGGATGTTTTAGGGCACCAACTGTCCATTTACTTTGGTCAGTCCGCAGAGACCAGTGATTTTATCGTCGATTGTTTGGAAGCTTGGTGGCAAGAGCATCAGGGGGACTATCCTGGCATTGAAGCATTAGCCATTGACCTTGATGGTGGCTCTGCTGTCCGAAGTAACCGCACTCAGTTTATCAAACGAATGGTTCAGTTTGTCCAAACCACAGGTCTAAGGGTTCACTTGATTTACTATCCCCCCTATCACAGCAAATACAATCCAATTGAGCGATGTTGGGCAACCTTGGAAAATTATTGGAATGGCTCCCTGCTCAACTCCATTGAGGATGCTCTGCAATGGGCTGCCAATATGACCTGGAATGGATTTCCTCCCTTAGTTCATCTGGTCGAGGGAACCTATCCCAAAAAGATTACGGTGCCTGAGGATGAACTAAAACCCTACAAACAACAGTGGCAAAGGTCTGAATCTCTTCCCAAATGGGATGTTATGATTGAGCCTATCTAATGGTACCTTATTTATTTGCAAGCCCCTTACCGAGGGTATTATCTGGAGTGATTTGTCCTAATGCTGTAGTTGCAGCTAGTAGAGAATAGAGAACAAAGGGACTTGTTTGCAGAAGTCGATCAATCCGAGGTTTCATGTTAATCAATCAAAATGCTCCCGATTTCTCGGATTATTTCATAAACTATGAGTTAAGTTTTAATGATTTAAGAACTCTTTAAAAGAACTTTACTGAAAATTCATAAAAATCTAGCAAAGGGAACAGGGAATAGGGAATAGGGAGTAGGGAGTAGGGAGTAGGGAGTAGGGAGTAGGGAGTAGCGATGCAGTCAACTATTATTACTGTTCTGGATTACCTGTTCTGGATTACCTATTTTGGATTACTTGTTCCCGATTCCCGATTCCCGATTCCCGATTCCCGATTCCCGATTCCCGATTCCCGATTCCCGATTCCCGATTCCCGATTCTAAATTATTAATTCTAAATTATTAATTCTAAATTACCTCTATTTAGTCCCCTTTAAACTATCAAACTTATTATTTAAAAAGCCAGTAAAGATAGTAATCACTCGATGCTTTATCTCCTTAATATTCACACTTACCGACATCCCTGATGCTAGGGGAAATGATTCTCCCAAACGTAAGCATTGAGCTGACGGCTGACAGCTGACAGCTGAGAGCTGTTGAAATTAATGACTTGTTTCTCAAAGATGAATTCGCTATAGTCCGCTAGGTCATCAATTCCTACCAAGTTTAAAATAATTTCAGTTATAAGCCAAACGATGATTTTCTGCCACATTACCCTGTCCTCTTTACCTGTCTAGTTTTAGAGTAATGAGCAGAGCCAGGAATACTGTCTCATTTTTTGCATCAGTTTTTGAATCAAGTGTTTTTATTAAGCTGATATTTGTGATTTTTATTAGATTATTTTAAGGCTGTATTCAGATTAAGTTTAAGTTACTTTCAGATTGACCAATAAATAGAGATACTCAACAAGCTTAGGGGTGGTTATAGCATAGTAATCAAGACTATTTATCTCAGTTTTTGTATCAGTTTTGCGATTTTATTCAGACTTATATCATTTTGAGCTCATATTACAGCGTTTTTTAATTCGGTGAGGTACACAGGATTTTTTCCCTGTTCCCTGTTCCCGGGAGCATGTCAGTTTTGTTAATTCCTGGTTTAGATCCCCCTAAATCCCCCTTAATAAGGGGGACTTTTGAATTGAATCGAATTCTTAATCACAGGGAGTTTTTCATCTAATTCCCCCCTTTTTTAAGGAGGGGGGATCCATGTACCTAATTACAAAGGTGACATGCTCCCCCTGCTCCCTGCTCCCTACTCCCTACTCCCTACTCCCTAGGAATTTATACCTCACCCAATTGAAAACTGCTATATGGTTTTTATGTAAGCTATTGAGCTTAGATAAAAAATGCGATCGCTAATCTAACTAGCGATCGCTAACAGTCTTGGGTAAACACCTTTTATGTAAGAACTAATCGGAACAGTCTTGGGATTAAACTGTTGTGTTACACAAATGCATCAAGTGCCTGCTCAGCAGCATCAAGATTGCCGAATACAGTCAGATTATCCTCGCCACCAAGGATGGCTACTACCGCTTCTTGACCACTAACTGTTTCGCGACCGAAACTAATATTGCCCAAGAACTCATCAGCGAAATCAAAGCTATCCCCTGCCTGAAAGTCAGTGATTTGGTCAAAATCCTGGAGACCGTCTTGGAAGATTTCACTGCCGAAGGCGAAGATGTCTGCACCTGAATTGCCAGTTAACAAGTCATTGCCAACCCCTCCGTTCAAGACATCATTAACGCTACCACCAATCAGAGTGTCATTGCCTTCATTACCGAAAACAGTACCATTAACAGTGCCTGCGATACCATCATAGGTATCATCACCCGCACTGAGTAGAACATCGCCGTTGATAGTGCCTTGGTTAACAATAGTTACGTCACCCTCAGCATCCTGAACATCAATAGCCACCTGAGGGCTGCCTGCAACAACACCACCGTTGATAGTGCCCCTGTTAATGATTTCGCCGTTGAGTTCGACTCCGTCCTCAATCAGTACTGCCGCATCAGTTTCTGAGGTCAAGGTGCCTTCATTGACAATATCACCATTGAAGACTGAGAGGTCAGTATTAGTACCCTGTCTGAGGCGAACAGCAGTAGCTCGGTTGTTGCCCACCGGCACACCACGTCCGATCACCGTACCCCGATTAATCACGCTACCTGTGACATCAGCACCGAGTTGTAGAGAAATGGCATCTCCATCATTGCCTTCACCCACATCGATCAGACCACTACTTTCGTTGACAATCGAGTAGGAAAGCGCACTCTGGTCAGTGTAAACCACACCATCCCGGGGACTGGCAGAGGTGAGAATCTCACCGAAGTTTTGAAGGCTAATATCTTGACCACCGATATTTACGGCACGACTAGCACTAGTGATAGTACCGAAATTTTGCAGCGCTCCAGAAGAGGTACCGCCATTGCCAAAGCTGACGCCGTTGAAAGCACCATCAATCGTACCGTTGTTAACGATTGTACCGTTGAGTTCGACTCCCGACTCAATCAGGACACCACTGTCAGTTTCTGAGGTCAAGGTGCCTTCATTGACAATATCACCATTGAAGACTGAGACATCCGCTCCTCCGATGTCAGTACCCTGTCTGAGGCGAATCGCAGTAGCTTGGTTGTTACCCACCGGCACACCACGTCCGATCACCGTACCTTGATTAACCACACTACCTGTGACATTAGCACCGAGTTGTAGAGAAATGGCATCTCCATCATTCCCCTCACCCACATCAATTACAGCATCAGGACCGTTGAAAATATCATAGGATGTAGCAGTCTGGTCAGCGTAAACGACACCATCCCGAGGACTTGCAGAAGAGATAATCTGGGCTAAGTTATCAACCCTGATGTTCTGACCACCGATGTTGACGGGACGACTATCACTGGTAATCAAGCCTTGGTTGGTTAATGTGCCAGAAGAAGCACCACCATTAAAGAAGTTGACACCGTTGAAGCTACCATCAATTGTCCCTGTTTCTGCGTTAAAGATGCTGGCATTAGTGCCGGTGATATCAACAGCACTACCATCAACATCTAATGTACCGAATACGGTTAAAGAATCCCCTACTCCAGGTAGTACTACGGGCTCGGTTAGAGTTTCTCCAGTGGGAATAAAAGTGTTTGACATCAAAGTTCCTCCGAATGCAAGTGAATGAAGTTGGTGAATGAAGTTGAGACTGGAAGTAAACACTGGTCTACCGGCCATAGACCAGTGTAATGTTTTTAACCTCAGGCAAACATTGACCCTTAGGCAAAAACCATAGCTTTCAACAGGGCATTAGCGCTTTTGTCTAGCCGCTAAGGTGTCTATATTTCTACAATGGCATTCGGATCAGAGCCTAATGTCTCAGTTTTTGTCTCAGTTTTTTACCTCAGTTATTTTAACTAGGCTTAGTTGTATAATTTTTTTCATACTTAGCCCAGGGTGAGCTTAGATTTTTCTCAGACTAATCTCAGGTTGAACCATCAACCGATGAAATTAATTCTATTGAGAGGCGCTATATAGCATAAGTTGGCATAATAGTTGTCTCAGTTTTTGTCTCAGTTGTCTCAGTTTTGCTTTTTTTTCTCAGTTTGGCTTCAGTTTTATTTCATTGATACAGATTTTTTGAAGTCGGGAGTCGGGAGTCGGGAGTCGGGAGTCGGGAGTCGGGAGTCGGGAGTCGGGAGATGGGGAGATGAAATTGATGTTTAGCGGTGTGAGCGCTAAGAATTGGTATGACACAGGACTTACGCACTCAGATATATAAAATGTCTGTCACCCTCTGTTCCCAGATCCGCTGTTCCCAGATCCGCTGTTCCCAGATCCGCTGTTCCCTATAGCTAAAACCCTTGATTGTTGGTTTAACTGCCTAAAATGTCAATCATTTAACCTATCTACTTTAGTGATAGTGCTTAATTTTCGGCTGTTATCCCGGATCGGGTAATCAGTTAACGAAGGTGTGATCTGGTTTATAGGGTTTATAAATCAGATGTAAACATAGGAGGTCTTTTTTTCTTCTCCAATAAAACTCCGTATCTCTTTCCCCTCTTGCCTTTTGCCTCTTACATGCATGCCTTGTACAGCAAGAATTTTGTTTACAACCAAGATATAAACGCGCTTATCGGTTGTTAAAGCATTTATTGCTGCCTCAGTTTTAGTCAAGGGCTTAAGTTTCTGTAGCATTGCTACTCAAACCCCCTATTGCAGCAGTAAGTCAAGAGTGATTTCTGTGCATTTATCCACTAGACAGAGCTTGGTTAGTCAGCTAAACACCGCTCCACTCACAGCTAGGGAGAGTTGCTTTGGTGAAGACCAAACTTTTATTGTGCTGCATTGCAACCACAACGTTTTCTGATGGCTGCTTCTACTTAATCGGTGATCAAGGTCAGCAATTGGAATTCAGTGATGAGGATAGCTCAAAGTTATGTCTATTTTTATGATCGGCACCCAACGCTCAGGCTCTAATTTATTGCGCCTGATGTTGAATCAGATCGGTGATCTCGCTGCTCCCCACTCCCCTCACATATTGCAGCGGATGATGCCATTACTACCTAGCTATGGGGATTTGAGTCAAACGGACACCTTTACCCTCTTAGTCAATGATGTGTGTCGTTTAGTGGAACTCAATCCCGTCCCTTGGGAGGGTGTGCATTTAGATACAAAGGAAGTTATTTCCTTTTGCCGAGAGCGGTCTTTGGTGGCGATATTTGCCTCTGTTTACGATATTATGGCACAAACTTGGGGAGCACGGCAATGGTGTTGCAAAAGTTTAGCCAACGTTTACTACCTGCCAGAGATTACCGCTTACTTGGAAAACGCTAAATTTATCTATTTGTACCGGGATGGTCGAGATGTGGCGGTTTCTTTTAAGAAGGCAGTGGTTGGAGAAAAGCACTTCTACCATATTGCTCAAGAATGGGCAAAAGCCCAGCGTTTAGCACTCCAGATGCGCTCTCGCCTAAGTCCCGATAGGTTTTTCAGTATCAGTTATGAAACCCTAATCAGCTCTCCTGAGACTACTCTGCAGGATCTGTGTAATTTCCTAGGGGTGCAGTATACTCCTGAGATGCTGGATTTCCATCAATCCCAGGAAGCCTCGAATACTGCAACGTCTAGCTCCCTATGGAGTAATGTAACCCAACCTGTAATTAAGCAAAACACTAAGAAGTTTCTCCAGGAAGCTACGGATGAGGAAATCCTGATTTTTGAATTGGTGGCGGGAGATGTACTTGATGCTCTCGGTTACGAACGGGTTGGGATTCTTCAAAGTAAAGAAATCAAATTCAGCAGCACTGCGATCGCTAAATTTAATGCGATTAACCAAAGGTTAAAAGCAGAAGTACGCCAAAAGATGGATCCTGAGGACTTAAAGCGACGGGATCGCCAAGCCACTTTGCTCAAAGAGATTAAAGCACGCCAGACCGTAGTGGCTTAAATAACTGACTATGTTAAAAAAACTGCATGTAAACTCGGAAAATCCCGAGTCGGTATCCCTTTGGTTTCTGTTCTGGAACTTTTTCAAGATCGGAAGTACAGCCTTTGGCGGTTTCATGGCTCTGATTTCCGTAGTTGAGAATCGGATGGTGCGGCGGCACAAGCTCCTCACCCATGAAGATATGCTAGATGGCATTTCCTTAGCCACTGTTTTACCTGGCCCAGTTGCTGCTAATGTAGTAGCCTATGTGGGCTATCGCTTGCGGCGGACTAATGGAGCTGTAGTCAGTGCTATCGGTGTGTTGCTCCCTTCTTTTATCCTGGTAATTGGTCTCACCATTGCTTATCTCCAGGTCGGGGAAATTCCAGCACTTCAAAAAGCCTTTGCGGGATTTATTCCTGCGGTGGCGGCGATTATCTTGAGTGCCGCCAGGCGCATGAGCAAAAAAGCGATCAAAGGCTGGCGGGAAGTAATGATTGCTTTGATAGCGGCAGTCCTACTCAAGGTAATAGGAGGATTCTACATTACTGTACTAGTCGTGGTGGGTTCTGGATTGGTAGGATGGCTTTGGTTAGGTGACACTAAGCAGTCGGGACAGGAGAATTCCCAAGCTCAACCGATTCAGGAGTCAATTCAGGGGATTTCCTGGCTGAAGCTGTCAGTCACCTTGCTCATCCTCCTGAGTTTTCTGTTGCTTTCTCTGATTCCCCTACCCTTTTTGGGGGAAACCAGCCTCGCGAAACTATTCGTCACATTTTCCGGCATGAGCCTAATGCTATTTGGTGGAGGCTACGTGTTCATTCCCCTGATTCAAGAAGTGGTGGTGAATAATTACGGTTGGGTGACTCAGACAGAATTTGCTAATGCGATCGCAATCGGACAAATTACTCCTGGACCAATTCTGATCAGCGCTGCCTTCATCGGTTATGTGGTGAAAGGGATTTCGGGAGCAATAGTAGCAACAGTAGGAATTTTTTTACCACCAGGACTGCTGATGGTAACCTGTTCCCACTTATTGAAACATATCAAAGAATCTACAGTCATTCAGGCGGCGCTCAAAGGAATTCGTCCTGCCGTCATTGGCATGATCATTACCGCTGCTATTGTAGTAGCTGGGAGTGCTGAATTTCATGTTGGCAGCCTGGTGATCTTTGCCGCAGCTTTAGCTGCCATGTGGCGGTTCCGCGTGAAGGTGCTGTTAATTATCCCGATTGCTGGAATTTTAGGCTTAGTACTTTACTCAATCTAGAATGGGTTGCTATAGCAAAGGGAACAGGGAACAGCGGATCACCGGAACAGGGAGCAGGGAGCAGGGAGTAGGGAACAGGGAACAAACATTCTCTCAATTGATTTAGGATTGCTATAATATAGAGTTTTAAAACAAGTTGTAAAGTTATAGATTGTCGAAAAAGGCAAGAGGCAAGAGGAACCCACCCCTAACCCCTCCCAGGAGGGGAAGGCAAGAGGGGCAAGAGCTCCAGAGTTTTTTAGTAAAATAAAATAACACCTTCTCGGTTTACATCTCAAATACAAATGCTATAGCAATCCGTGTAGGAATGGTGAGAATTTTTGTTCCCTACTCCCTACTCCCTACTCCCTACTCCCTGTTGCCTGTTCCCAGAATTCCTAAACGGATCCCTATTAGCATGCCAACTTTTTAGCGTCAACGTTTCAATCAGCTTATCCAGGGAGCCATAATCCTCTGCCGGTAAAAATTTTTCTATCTTAGCAGCTACGAGGGCTGGATGGTTTGCTGGGATATTCAGAAGCGCTTCAGTCACTGCTGCGACTAATTGCGGGTCAGTACCCTTAACCGCAGCAATTGGCCACTCGGGATAGAGCTGGGTGGTATGAGTATAGAAGAATTCGTCCTTAGCCGAATCTAGGATTCTCAGCTGTTCCAGGTTTTCCAACAAGCCTTGGTTGAGCATCTTTTCTAATTGACCTGTACGGATAAACCCAACATCAATTTTGCCGTTGACTACGTCAAGCACGATCTTGTCTTGTGATTTGTTTTCCACAAAACTGCTGAAGTCCAGGAACGGGTCAATACCATGTTCAAGCAGATGATAGATTTGGAAAGTGCAGCCAGCCGCCGCCGTTTGAAAAGCCACGCAGGCTGCCTTCTTACCCTGCAGATCCTTCAGCTTGTAGATATTGCTATCGCTTCTGACGATGATCAGACCACCAAATTTTGTACCCACCTGAGGTCGAGAGTGGGTAAGTAGAAATTCCGTATCGTAGAGCCGACGGATTTGCACAGCTGCCAGAGGATTGTTGGTGGTAAAGTGCAAATTACCTTGGGCTACTTCAATGAATTGACTTTCTTGGGTAACAGGTACTAAGGAGAAAGGGCGATTAATCACCCCAGAGAGGTAGTTTAGGAGTGGCTGATACCGTTGTTTGACAGAATCCACGCTATCAATGATCAGCACACCCACCCGGACAGTATTGTCCGACACTTGTTGATGGGAAGTATCAACGGGTATCACTGATGGGTTTGCAGACTGTTTCTTCTCGCAGGCGGTAAGCCCTAGGATAAGAGCAATAGATACACCAGTCAACAGATGAATTATTGTCTGTTGATAACTTATTGAGTTTACTAGATTTTTAACCATCAAAACCGATTAAATTCTTCAATAATAAGAATCATAAAAATAATTTAAAATATATCTTATTTTTTATTTAGCAAGAGTTATTTCAATTGATGGATACTTTGATAAATTTTCGATGAAGTTTCGATGAAGTTTTAGATATCTCTTAGCCAGCCTTAGTTTTTACTGTCAGCAGTTGCGAGCATACACAAAAACTCCCAAAAACTCTACCTGTAGAGTTAGATATGACTATATCACTACTATCCCTAGCGTATATTAATTAAATTGGCGTAACTCTTAAGGCATAAAATTCAGTTAATTGACTGAGATTAATTCCTAGATAAATATGGTTACATTAAAAACTGTAGTCAATCTATAAATTATAAATAGGTTGTGAACTCTCACCCGGCCAAGATTCCTGTAATACCAAGAATTTTTGGTTTATGGATTTTCACAACTCGTTTATAAACCCTATAGTTATCCTGATCGGAAAAATAGTCACAGTCCTATGCATTGTTCAAAAGACTTACCCTGGGAATTACCAGTCATACCTCAAGGGATAACCCAAGATCGACAACAGCACTACCATCAACAATCAAGTCAACCCACCGATTCCAACAATTCCCAACCACAAAGGAAAAGTAATGATCTGCGCACTCAATTATTGAAGACCATTCTCCCAGCGGTTTTAACCCCTCTAGGTCTGGCTGGACTATTCAGCTACAGTGCTATTTCCCGCAGCTCCCAACAGCAAGCTGAGCAACTATTAGAGAGTGAAAGCCTAGTTGCGGGCAGAGTTTTCTATATATTTTTGGAGGAAGCAAAAAGAATACCTGCTACTTTGGCAGCTAGCCCTCTAGTAGTTGAGGCGGCTAGCACTGCAGCCAAAGTTTCTCAAGATCAAAACCTTTCCAAATTACCCTACGACGAGGTTGAAGAGTCTTTCTCGGCTACCCGGTTAATCCAGCCAAATCAAGCTCTCAATGATTACTTACGTAAAACTACAGAAATGTATGAGTTTGCCGAGATATCTTTCACCGAAAAGCACGGGTTTAATGTGGCTTACAACAGTCCTACTCCTGAATTTGTCCAACGGAATCAACCCTGGTGGCAAGAGGCAAAATATGATCCCAGTCAGCAGGTGATTAAAACGAAATTTGATCACACTGACGATCGGTTCGTGATTGAGTTCAGCAAAGCGATCACAGACCCAGCAACTGATGAATTCCTAGGGGTTGTTAGAGGAGTTTTGCCTGCCTCGGTTTTCAGCACCATATTTAAAAACCTGCTGAAGGATTTGGAAATTGGGGATTCTCAATCTATGCAGCTACTAGCCCTGAAAGAAGACGACACTGTGGCTGTTGTTGATACCATCTACCAAGGGAAGAGTAAAGACCAGCCACAGAAACTGCTCGGGGCAAAGGATCAAGTAGTTGTACAGAACCTAAAAATTTTGCTCGAAGCTGTTAAAACTGGGCAAACAGTGCAGCAGAAGGGACTGACCATAAAGTCAGCTAATTCAGAACTTTTCCCAAACTTAAAGCTGGCCACCTTTGATCATAATAGCAGGCACTATATATTGGTTGCAGTTCCTGATAGCAATTGGACTGTGGCCGTCTCGATCAAACTTAGTGAACTCAGAGCAGCGGGTAGAAAAGCGGCAATAGGCTTTGCTAGTGTGTTCGTGCTACTGGGCATTATTATTACCTTGGTAGTGAGAGCTTTATCCGATCAGTTAGCAAAACCCTTGGGTCAGTTGGCTAATACTGCTAAGGCGGTGATTGCAGGCAACCTGAACGTTCAGGCGGAGCTTGTTGGTGCTACCGAGACGCAGCTATTGGCTCAAGTCTTTAATAACCTGGTGACACGGGTCAAAGGTCGATTACAGGAGCAAGAACAAGAAACTGAACAGGCGCGGACACTAGCGCTAGTCAGCAACCAGCTTCAGCAATCCTTAAACTTCGACAATATCCTACAAACTTCCGTTTATGGGGTACACCTTGCCCTCAAGACAGACCGTGTGTTTATCTATCGCTTTAATCCTGACTTCAAAAGCGGGATAATTGCAGCGGAGGTCGTAGATTCTGGTATGGTTGAAGCCCTAGGGCAAACTATTTATGAACCAATCACGACCGGGGAAATTAGACAGTTTAAGTTGGAGAAGCTTGTGAGTGTCGAGAACCTTCAACAAGCTACTCTAACTGGTGCTCCTGGCCAGTTCCTTGAACGCCTTGGTGTCGTAGCCAGCCTAGTTGCCCCAATTATAGTTGGGGGTGAACTTTTCGGCTTGTTGTATGCGAATGATTGCTCAAAACCCCACCCTTGGCAGGAGTCAGAACGTGAGTTAATGCAGCAGTTAACTAGACAAATTGGTGATGCCCTCACCCAAGCCCTGCTCCTGGAACAGCAGCAAGCCACGGTGGACATTTCCCAAACGTTAAATGAGATTACCGCTAGCATGCTTAAATCCCTAGAACGGGAAAAGATTTTCGCAGCTACGGTGGTGGGAATTAAAAGAGCGCTCTCGTGCGATCGCACAATCATTTACCTCCTCGAACAGAATCATAAAGGCTCAATGGTTGGCCTTTCAGTAACTCTGGATGGCTCTGTTACCCCAGAAACACAGAAGGAAGAGTTGGATTTTGCCCTAGAGGATGTTGATCACTACCAGTCACATCAGGTTCTAGCCATTGATAATCTTGAGGGTGAGTTAACCCACTACCAGAAGTCCCAAGTAGAGAGGCTTGGCCAAACTTCTCTACTGCTTGGAGCTAAGGCAAGTTTAGTGGCACCGATTTTCGTGGCAGGGAAATTGATTGGCTTTCTGGCTGCCCATCAATGTTCACAGCCAAGAGCTTGGCAGGAAACGGATATCAACGTTTTCACTCAAGTGGCGATTCAATTGGGCTTTGCTCTAGAGCAGGCTAATCTCCTCGAAAAGACGGAAAGAATTTCTCAAGAGCAAAGACAGGAAAAAGAAGCACTCCAGGAGCAACTGCTGGTACTGCTTGAAAATTTGCAAGGGGCAGCACTAGGAGATCTGACAGTGCGCTCTGACCTGACTTTGGATGAGATTGGTAAAGTTGCTGATTATTCTAACACCATTATTGAAAATTTGCAAACTATCGTAACCCAGGTCAACAACTCAGCGGTTGAAGTCAATACCTTACTGGGAAACAACGAGGTGGTAGTCGGTCAACTAGCAGAAGATGCTCTTAAGCACGCTTCAGAAACCAATCACGCCCTGGATTCAGTGGAGCAAATCACCGATTCGATTCAAGCAGTGGCTGAGAATGCTGATCAGGCGGCGAGGGTGGTTGATGGAATTGCAACCACTGTTGAAGCTAGCAGCAGTGCTATTCATCTAACTCAGGAGAGTATCCTGGAATTGCGAGACACGATTGGCGAAACCACGTCAAGAGTGAACCAGCTAGGTAAATCTTCCGAGAAGATTGCTAAGGTGGTTGCCTTGAGCAACATGCTCTTGGTCCAAACCAATGTTTTGGCTATTAACGCTGAGATTGAGGCTGGGCGGTCTGGTAATGGGATTCAGGGTTTTGTCGTGATTGCCAAAGAAGTAAATCAGCTTACCAACCAATTGATCAAAGCTACCCAGGAAATTCACAAGATAGTAGATGAGATCGACCTAGAAACGTCTCAATTAGTGAAGGTAATGGAACAGAGCACTGCTGTGGTGGAGAAGGGGACAAGTCGAGTTGAGGAAGCTAAGCAGAATCTGAAACAGCTGAGGTCGGCTTCGTGCCAGATCGAGCAGCTAGTAGCAGCCATTTCCCAGGGGAGTGTTTCCCAAAGCGAAACCACTCAGAGGGTTGCTATGTTGATCAAAGAGATGGCTCAATTCTCGGAACGCACCTTTGATTCCTCTAGGGAAATTTCAAGTTCCTTAACCTCAACTGTAGCCGTAGCTCAGGAATTGCAGGAGTCGGTTAGTGGTTTAAAAAGTTAACAAAAATTTTTCAAACCCCTAGAATGCTTTAGGCTTTAGGCTTGAGGTTTTAGGTTTCTGACCTAGTGTCAGGGTGCCTAGTGTCAGGGTGCCTAGTGTCAGAAATGGGCTTTCTTCGATAGGATTTTTTTGTAGCAAAACCACTACATCTTTACCACTACTCTACTCCTTACTCCCTACTACCTACTCCCTACTACCATTAACCTAGGACAAAAGTCCCTCACCCAATTTATAACTGCTATATAGCCTTAAAAAATATATCATCAACCCCACTATTTCTCATAACACCAAAAAATCATCGTATCGCTTTTTAGATAAATCATAGTTTCAAATTAAAATGCTATAATTAACTGGACATATAGCGTTTATCCTAGTAAGCTCATGTCCTGAATACTTATACTAAGATCCGAATCGAAGGCAGAGGGAATCCCCCCTAAACCCCCGCCCGGAAGGTGGGCAGGCAGCTATGCTGAAGTAAAGGAGTAAGGTTTCATCGGATCAGGTTTTTTATCACTAAATCGGGTAAGTCAGCGGGATTGCTCCCGCTTCGTCCCCAAAGCACCGTGCGAACAAGTCTCCAAGTACACGGCGCAACCAATTCCAAAAGAACTCACTTATCATTGCTACTTCTTTTCCTTGAC
>NZ_JAAHHX010000750.1:0-1402 GCF_010672065.1 Moorena sp. SIO4A1
AAACTAGTTTAGTATTTACATTGATACTATATTAGTATAGCGGTTTTCAATGTGGTGAGGTACAAAGTCCTAGGTGTTCCCAGATCCGCTGTTCCCTGTTCCCTTTGCTATCAAAATACTATTACGTAAACGAACGAGTAAACTTGTGATGGAAAATAAAGTAATCGATGTCAGTGGTCTAAGTCCAAAACAGATTGCTATCATTACAGAAATTGTTGAAACTTTTAAGTTAGTTGCTCAACAAAAAGGGTAATCGGGAGTCGGGAATCGGGAATCGGGAGTCGGGGAGATGGGGAGATGGGGAGATGGGGTGATGGGGAGTTTGATTAGAATGTGTAGTGTGAGCTTTGGTATCAATAATACTCTTAGCTTTAATCGCTAGACGGGGATTACCTAGTAAATACCAAAGAAAAGCATGAGTATCGAGAAGGGAGCATCCCATTTTGGAAAAAATCAAAAACTTATTCGCGATTAAAACTCGCGAATAATATCCCGACTTAGATATCTTCTTGTTCAGAGTCGAAAGAAATATCTAGTAAGCTATTCTTAAGAGAATCAATCCTTTGTTGCAATTGTGAAACTATGCTGAGGGGGCGACGAAATAATCTAAAACGCAGACTCTATAAGTAATCTAGCCCTTAGACCTCGTTGATAATACTTTCGTTGTCTTGATGCAGTCGCTCATGGGGGAAACCCCCAAGACCGCGCTGCATCGCTTATTAGGACCCACGTCTCATTAATTCGGTTACTAATTCTAGACAAACATCTTTGAAGTTAACCCAGGTTTGACCATATAAACCAACGTAAAAACTGCTATGTCTTCTCTCCAATCGGCCAGATTCTTTTACACGAGACACATAGTTTTGGATTCCTTTACGTTTAATGTTATGACCTTGAATAGTTGCAGAAGTATAAGCTATAATCATGTGCGGCTCGTTCCTAGTAGGAGCTGCCTGAAACAGGCAGGGTATGACTAGGGGGATTCGCGGGAATAATCCCAAAAATCCTAACTATCCTTCGGATGGTGGTGTAAACCCACCCCTTGAGGAGATAAGTGACTCCCTACCTTGGCCACACCGAATAGGCGGCAACCTATAGAGTGAAGCTGGCACCAGGGCGGAATCAGAGGTAAAGCAGATTATCCACACTGCCGCTAACGGGGAGGCGACAAGGGCAAATAAGTTCTAAAAAAGTGTCTGATAGCTAAGCCGCAATCTGGAAAACAAAATGCGAGACTTTATTCCTTTATTCTCACAACGTTTTATGGTTGACAGTTGTAATCTCCGAGAAGGGAATAGGCAAAATGGTTAGAAGTTACCGCAAGAATAGTGGAGCCTTTATAGTTAGTCGGCTATGGGTAAAAGGGTTAAAAATTTTGTAGTAAGGCTCCACTATTCTAAGG
>NZ_JAAHHX010000751.1:0-1402 GCF_010672065.1 Moorena sp. SIO4A1
GGGCAATTTCTATGGCAACACTCATCCATTTGCGATGGATGAGATAGGAGTTATCAATCGGGTTAGGTACTTCCATTCTGGGGAGTAGGGAGTAGGGAGTAGGGAGTCGGGAGTCGGTAGGGAAGTGTGGAGATGGGGAGATGGGGAGATGGGGAGATGGGGAGATGGGGAGATAGGGATTTTGTTATTGCTATTTTAAATTTTAACTTGTTAAGTTAAAAACTAAATTTGGGATTTATAGTAATTAGTTTAGACCATATTTATAATACTATTAATTAGTTTTATAAACATCTATTTTTACCCGATTCCCTACTCCCGATTCCCGATTCCCGATTCCCGATTCCCGATTCCCTGTTCCCTACTCCCTACTCCCTACTCCCTACTCCCTAAAAGTAATTTTTCCCTCTTCTACACTAGCGATTTGGTAGCCAGAGGTTGGTAAATATCTGAGGTCAAAGGTATCACCTCCGGATAGTTTCCAAATTGTGTAATTGGAAAAGGTTAGGGGAATTCCTGGTTCACATTCTTCTGGTCTATGGTCACCTAGGACAAAATAAGCTGCGCCTTCTCCGATTACTTCAGCGTAACCGTTGTAGTTTACAACTACTGATGTTGCTTCGTCTACTCCGATGCCTAAAACTTCTTCTGCGTCAGTATCTTGGAGCTGGCGAGCAATGAATACCATCAGGCGACCCATGCGCTCTCGTTCGCTAAAGTGGGTATCGACAATTACTGATTCTAGGTCTCGCCATTTAAATAGGTGATTGGTCAAGCTAATGTAATGATCATAGGGGTCATTGAGGGCTTCATCGGAGCGGATTGAACCTTGACAAGCATCATAGACAAAACTACCTTGAATCATGGCACCAGCACTGGTTCCACCAATAGCCCCACCTTTATCAAGCACATAAGCGATCGCATCATGAAGGTCTGTGCCCTGGAAATTATCAACGTAGTCGCACTGGTCACCACCGGTAAAGAATAATACCTCAGCGTTTTCTACCGTAGCCACCACATCAGGTCGATTAGCATCATCATGGCTATCGAGCACTAGGGTTTCTACTGAATTAACCCCGTTCATGTCATAGATCGGTTGATTGTAGCCATCATCACCAAAAGACCGGATTACTACTACATCAACTTTGCGATCGCATTTGCTGCAATCCCTAACTTGGTTAATCATCCACTGGATAGCTTCATCCACATCAGGACCACCACCACCCAAGTCAAAGGCAGGGCCATCTAAAGACAGATCAACATTAGGCGATTCACTAATTTGATAGCGCTTGACCGTAGCAGCCGCAGGGAAAGCTACTACTCCCAGCATGATCACGAAGACTAAAGCAGTAATAACGAAACGTTTCACTATTGTTATCCACCCTGAAAGCTAAACCAATCAACC
>NZ_JAAHHX010000752.1:0-1397 GCF_010672065.1 Moorena sp. SIO4A1
CTTACCGCAGATCTTCTCTCCATCATTCACGTCTTCTCTTGCCGGGTTCACGGACTCAGAAAATACGGCCAAAAAATCAAAGAAGATTCGAGTGTTCCTAAACCCTGAACAGCGAGCAATTGTCCGCCACTGGTTTGGGGTATCCCGTTACGTTTTCAATAAGACCGTCAAAATACTCGAAAATGGCGAAGTTAAAGCAAATTGGAAAGCCATGAAAACTGGTATTATAAATGACCTTCCTGAATGGTGTAAGACAGTGCCTTATCAAATCAAATCTATAGCGATAAAGGATGCTTGTACCGCTGTCAGGGTCAGAAGTTACCGCAAGGATAGTGGAGCCTTTATAGTTGGCAGGCTATGCAGAAAAGGGTTAAAACTTATTGATTAAGGCTCCACTAACAATCAGGTTTCGTCTCCGGAGGCCAAGAAAAAATACAAAAAGACAGCGCAGATTAATCGGGTAAAGTTCAGATCTCGTAAAAATTGGGTACAAACTTGTTATATTCCAAAGTCGGCGGTTTCTATTAAAGGAATTTATTACACGATATTAAGTGAAATAACCTTTACTGAAACACTTCCCGTTCGCGCAGCGTCGGCTACGCCGAATCACATCTGCGATTGTTGATTGACTAGCACCAACGGGGACTATTATTTAGTAGTTCCCTATAAGACAACTCAAGGAGAAACCGAAAACCAAGGTAGAGTAGTTGCCTTAGATCCTGGTGTTAGAACTGTCTTGATGCAGTCGCTCATGGGGGAAACCACGGCAGTCGCTCATGGGGGGGACCCCCAAGACCGCGCTGCCTCCCCAAGACCGCGCTGCATCGCTTTTTGACATTTTTCAGTGAGACTTCTATTGGGAAGATTGGCCATGGTGACTTTTCTCGGATCCAACGATTATGTCATCACTTAGACAATTTAATTTCAAAAATTAGCAAAGCTAAGGGTAAGCAAAAGCGTCGAAGGAGAAAAGCCGCCAGGAGGATGATTATTAGAATTCAAAATCTGGTAAATGAACTGCATCACAAAGCGGCAAGATTCCTAGTTGATAACTTTGACGTAATACTGCTTCCTACCTTTGAGACGTCTGAGATGTCTAAAAAGCAAAATCGATAACTTAGATCTAAAACGGTTCGCAATATGCTTTCTTTTGCCCACTATCGGTTTAAAGAGTTCTTAAAGCATAAAGCAGCCGAAAACCGAAAAATAGTTGTTGATGAAAGCGCAAGCCTATACTAGCAAGACTGTTAGCTGGACTGGTGAACTAGTCAATATCGGCGGGAGCAAGATTATCAAATCAAAAATCGATAACCAACAAATGGATTGACCTTTGGTCACGCTTCGCGAACGTGACATCAATGGCGCTCGTGGGATATTCCTACGGGCTTTGGGAGATA
>NZ_JAAHHX010000753.1:0-1397 GCF_010672065.1 Moorena sp. SIO4A1
TACTCCCGATTCCGATTCCCGATTCCCGATTCCCTTTTTTTTTACAAATATGAGATGCACCCTATTAATTAGGAAACCAATGCTTATCCAGTAACTGCTCAAACGAATAAGGACATTGTTCAGGTAGAGCAGTAAGCTGAGTTTTATTCTGGACAATCAATAAAGCATTTTGATAAATTTTGGGTAATTCATCCCCTAAGTAATTGCGAAGATTAGTGGTAAGTTTATCCTCTAGTTGCACCCGAAAGGTAATAATCTCCCCTGCCCAGTGATTCCGATTTCGCTCCATCTCGGATTCCCAATATTGGTACAGCATTAGATGAATAATTATCTGCAACAGTAAACTTTTGACAGCATTTCTTTCACTGCGTCCCAATGCTTCTAGTTCCTCGATTAAGTTTTCATAATCTAACCCTTCTAATTCACGAGTTTTCAGGAGCATAACTGTTTCAGTTAACCACTGATCGTACTCCGTTTCATAAAGTTCTTTTAAGTCAGGTATTTGAGATTTCATATATAGCAATTATCATAGCTATGAGGTACACAATTTCTGGATTTTTAGGGAACAGGGAACAGGGAACAGGGAACAGGCAATAGGCAATAGCGATGGGCTGTATCAAGACAGAGAATCAACCTAAAATAAAACTGTAGTACATCACCAAATCAGGAGAATTCCGGGTCAATTGGATTTTGTAAGCAGGATTGACATTTTCATCCAATAGATATTTGAGAGTCATCAGCTTTTTTGATTACTTTTTGTTCTGCTCTCAACTTCCGCAATCGCAGGGCAGAAGTGGAGGGGTTAAGTTGCTGTGCTTTCAGTTGCTGGTGACTCCACTCTAACCAGTCAGCAACATATTGGCTCACCATTTCTTTATTGTGTAGATAATAAAGAATAGTAGCGTAGACCTGTTCTAGATTTAGGGATGGATAGGTTTCGGCAATTTCTTCAGGAGTGCGGGCACGATGGATATAATCATAGAGAATAGTTTCTATTCCTATTCTTGTGCCTTTTATCCGAATATCGTCCACACTGAGGAAGTCAAAATAGTCTTTTAGTTGCATTTATTTTATAACAAAGGGAACAGGGAGTAGGGAGCAGGCAAGAGGCAAGAGGCAATAGGCAATAGGCAAGAGGCAATAGGCAAGAGGCAATAGGTAAAAAATCCTGTGTACCTCTTAGTTATGGAAAACGCTGTATTAGCTTATTAGCTCGTTATAATTATAGCAATTATACGACTTATGAGATAATTGCTGGTTTTTAGGGAGCAGGGAGCAGGGAGCAGGGAAGAGTAACCCACCCCTAACCCCTCCCAGGAGGGGAAAGGAAGAGGTAAGAGGGGAAAAATAATGTGTACCTCATGAGTCCTAGAAACGCGATAAGTAAAAAAAATATA
>NZ_JAAHHX010000754.1:0-1396 GCF_010672065.1 Moorena sp. SIO4A1
TGGGACTTTAGCGCAAATTATAAACAAAAATCGTGCTACTCTATATAGAGTATGCTTTTTAGGTTCGTATTCTTCTCCACTCAATCCGATGAAAGAAACCGTTTCCACAGCAATGCCCCCCTGCTTTGAAAGATGGTGTCAGCGTTTTGATGATATCTTCAAAACCAAAGCTCAAAGAAAGGAGTTTAGACACTATCTGGGGGGATTATTGGGAGAAAGTGAAAGAAAAAACCTATCTCAACTAGCGGCTGACGCTGTAGATGTGTCTTACCATAGCTTACGGCATTTTGCGGTTCGGGCAAACGGTCGTGAAATTGACATCAACGAACGCCGATTACAAGTGATGAATAGCTGTCGTCAGACGAAAATCTCTCGTGGCTTCTCACTGATTGTAGACGACAGTGGACACCGAAAGAGCGGGAATTTTACCCATGGAGTGGGAAGGCAATACATCGGAGAAATTGGTAAAACTGATAATGGGATAGTCCTGGTAACAACCCATCTGTATGATGGTCGAAAAAGTCTGCCATTGGATATTGAGTTATATCAACATGGTTTTTCATTGCCTCAAGGAAAAGAAGACCCGGAATTCCTCAAAAAACCAGAGCTGGCCTTAAACTTAATTGACCGGACATTAAATCGAGGGTATCATCCAGGAATTGTCCTCATTGATGCTGGATATGGAAACAATACATCTTTTCTGTTTGAGCTAGAAAATCGAAAACTTAAGTATTTAGGAGGAATTGCAAAAAATGCGCTTTTGGCGCACGCTACGCGAACGAAAAGTGACCGTAGAAAACTCGGATAATTATGGGGAAACCGTTCGTGTCGATGAGTTAGCCCAAAGCTTACCAGATGGGGCTTTCACTGAATTGCAGCTCAATCTCAATAAGTCAAAAACTCTATGGGTCGCCACAATGGAAGTGGAAGTCTCTCGTCTGAGTGGAAAAAGAAGTCTGGCAATCGTCATGAATCAACCGACTTTTAGTGAAGCCACAGATATTGACTATTTTTTGACTAATGTCGAAGCAAATATAGTGACTCCATTATGGGTAGTCGAGACTTATTCTCAAAGAAATTGGGTGGAAGTATTTTATAGAGAAGCTAAGGGTTGGTTGGGACTCAAAGAATATCAAGTTCGACACAAACGCAGTCTAATGAGGCATTTTATATTGGTGATGTGTGCCTATACTTTTATTCTTTGGCATCAACTCACTGGGGGATTGCGAAGGCGATGGGCAACAAAACCTTTAAAGACATTTACTGAGACTTTGGAGGCATTTCGGAGTGCCATATCTTACCGTTTTGTATGTTGGCTGCAGGAAAATATGGACGTATTTTTAAGATATAAAGCGAGTTTAGGCTTGATTTGGGCTTGATTTTTGCTAAAGTCCCA
>NZ_JAAHHX010000755.1:0-1396 GCF_010672065.1 Moorena sp. SIO4A1
TTTTGTTACTAATCAGCTCTGGCTACTAATCACAGTAGTAGTAATGTTTGTTTTCTACTATCAAGTTGCTCGCCAAGAAGAAGCGAAATTGTTAGCTAGTAGTTTTGCCGCTGACTATAAAATGTATAAAGAAAACACAGGAATGTTTTTACCTAAGTTATGGCCTCAATCACAAGGTTAAAAGTTTATATATGACCATCTCACACTATAACGATCTCGGCGCTGCGATTCGTGGGGTCTGCCATGCTTGGTGTGAAGAGCAAGGCTATAGCAATCCCTTTTGTCGCAATGGGGAGTGGTGGGCGTATCCCCCTAATGGCGTCATGCCTATCCAAATCAAAACAGTGATGGGAAAAAGTTGCCAGCGCCCAGTTCGACTAGGGCGATTGATTCTGTTTCTCTATCCCGATGGATCCTTAGCCCCTGAGCCTGAGTTAGCTGTTGATGTGACAATTTTAAAATAGAGTGTCCTATTGGGGAGCATGTCACTTATGCAGAACATTTGTACGCTTATCTGGGGAATGGGGAATGGGGAATGGGGAATGGGGAATGGGGAATGGGGAATGGGGAATAGGTAATAGGGGGAGCATGGGGAGCCGGTCAATTTGGTGAGAACGCTTGAACTACAGTGTTTTCAGTTAGGGTTAGGGTTTGAATAGCGTACATGAGTTATTTTAGTACTAATGTTGCTGCGAATAAGACATGCTCCCGTCCTATTGCCTATTGCTAGCATGCCTATTGCTAGCATGCCTATTGCTAGCATGCCTATTCCCTATTCCCTATTCCCTATTCCCTTCTCTTCAAAATGGCCACAACCGTTGCAGCAATCGCCAAATTTTAACCACTAGCTCTTCTATCCAAAGCATGGTGATGTCTAACCACTCGAACACTCTTTCTAAAGGATGCTTAACATATCCTTCTGGAGTTGCTTTAGTGTCAATCCAGTCTTGATTTGGCTCTACATCACTATGGTTTCTAGAGTTAGCGATCGCACTATTTTCTTCTCCCTTAGGTTCTTTAAGCTTGCTGTTACTTGAATTAACAACTACTAAAGGTTGATGTTTAGATTTTTTCGGAGTAGTTTTTCCTAAATTATCCTGAATTTGGGACAGATATGGTAATTTTTTATTACTGAAATTTTTATTCTTGCTGATGGATGGTCTTGATTTATTTTTTGAAGATTTATTTCTCGAAATAATCAGCTTACCTGGAGTTTTTAGTAAGGTTAGGTATCGCTTAAAGAGGGTCCAAATAGACTTTTCTGACTTCACAGGAATCTTGCTGTTGAATCCTTCTGGTAACTGATGTCTAGATTTACTATTAGCAACCGGTGATTGTGCCTGATTTCCGGAGTTGGAGGTTGAGGAATAGAAATTTTGGTAGTGCTCAGATCCAT
>NZ_JAAHHX010000756.1:0-1393 GCF_010672065.1 Moorena sp. SIO4A1
CAGTAAGTGAATCTCACGGATGCACTGCCGACCCTACATCTGCCCACCCTACATCTGTTCCCTACTGGTGGGCAGTGCTTACCAATGGGCTCTGGCTAGTCAGTCAATTTAACGGATGCACTGCCGACCCTACATCTGTTCCCTACTGGTGGGCAGTGCTTAGCAATGGTCTCTGGCTAGTAAGTGAATCTAACGGATGCACTGCCGACCCTACATCTGTTCCCGACTTTTGGTGGGCAGTGCTTACCAATGGGCTCTGGCTAGTCAGTCAATTTAACGGATGCACTGCCGACCCTACATCTATTACTGCCGACCCTACATCGGTTCTAAGTTATCCGGACATGAGATTAATCCTATGGTGGGCAGTGCTTACCAATGCTCTGGCTAGTCAGTCAATTTAACGGATGCACTGCCCACCCTACATCTGCCCACCCTACATCTGTTCCCTACTGGTGGGCAGTGCTTACCAATGGGCTCTGGCCAGCAAATGAATCTAACGGATGCACTGCCGACCCTACATCTGTTCCCGACTTTTGGTGGGCAGTGCTTATCAATGGGCTCTGGCTAGTCAGTGAATCTCACGGATGCACTGCCGACCCTACATCTCTACATCTCACAAGGGTAGGTTTTTTACATTTGGGCGAGTACGTACTGGCTAGAGGTAGAAATTTCTCAAAATATGTCGGAAAATCATCAAGAATTTCCACCGATTACCGACCCATCTCCCGCTCTTCCCCTCCTGGTCGGGGTGTCGGGTGGGTTCCGATTAGCCATTACCGATTACCCATTCCCCATCACCCATTACCCATTACCCATTACCTATTACCCATTACCTATTACCTATCTCCAAAGTAAAAAACCTACCCCTGTGAGCATCTCTACATCTCCCGACTCCCGACTCCCGATTCCCGACTCCCGACTTCTGCAACAAGTCTAATCAACTGCTCCCAAAGCTTTCAGGGACGTCATAGTTGCTTTTGTTAAACCAGTAACACCAGCTATATTCATCCCCTCATAGGGTCTAGGCACTCTCAGGGTTTTGATACATTGACCCGTCTCGATATCCCAAAACTTAATTGTGCCATCGTTGCTGCTACTGGCCAGCATTAAACCATCTCGACTGAAAGTAACAGACCATACCACATTAGTATGGCCATGGAGAGTTTTTAAACATTCACCTGTCTGAACATCCCAGAGCTTACAGGTTTTATCATAACTACCACTAGCGATTAGTTTACTATTAGGGCTGAAAGCCACTGAGCGTAAGCGATGGGTGTGTCCACGCAAAGTGTTGAGACACTCACCAGTGCCAACATCCCAGAGCCTTAGAGTGTGGTCTTCACAGCCACCAGCGAGAATTCTGCCATTTCCACTAAAGACAACGCACTTGATT
>NZ_JAAHHX010000757.1:0-1392 GCF_010672065.1 Moorena sp. SIO4A1
GCGGTTTTAAATTCGGTCAGGTACAAAGTTCTGGGTTTTAGGGAGCAGGGAATCGGGAATCGGGAATCGGGAATCGGGAATCGGGAATCGGGAATCGGGAATCGGGAAAAAATCCTGTGGTAAGCATTCAGGTGTAGGGGTTGACAAAGCCATCCCAATTACTCAAAGTCAGGAATCAGAGACAATTCGTGAGAACGCTCCCGCACTGCCAAGGAAAGAGATCGTCCTAAAAACTCAACAGCTGAACGACCCTGAGCCCGACAAGACTGAATCCCACTCAGCAATGTCGCCGAACGGATAAACCCATCCCAGGAACGAGACCCACCGGCTACTTTCCGCTTAGTAACCGCCAGACGCAATGACCGCTCTGCCCGATTGTTATCGGGGGGCACTTGGGGGTAGTCAAGGAAATACCACCATTGATCGGACTTGTTCCTCAAGGACTTCAACAACAGCCCAGCCGCATGACCGGCTTTTGGACTCCAGGTCTCAATTGCCTCAGTTACTCGCCTTTTGAAAGACTCAGCCCAAGAAGCATAAGCGGATGCCTCACGGGTTTCGCGCCACTGGCGGTGTTGGGCAAAGGCTTCATCAATGAGGTCGAGAAAAGCCTGACCCAAGGCTTGCTGATGAGGCGGTTTCAGACGAGTGACTTGCTTAAAATGTCGTCGCAGATGGGCTAAACATTTCTGCTGAGCCGTCACTTGATAGCCGTTATAGACACTGAAATCGTCTGAAATGAGGACTCCAGCAAAACTCTGACCAAGTAAGTGTTCCAGTTCAACTCGTGAGCGAGTGTCTCCAGCATGGAACAAACTATATCCTTCTCCCGAGAGTACCCACATCCATTCTTTAACTCCCTTGACCAACCACGGGGACTCGTCGGCGTGAACGTGAGGTTGGGTCTTCACCCACTCTTTCAACTCCTTCACTTGTGATGTCACAGCTAATGCCACCCGCCGCGTGGTCGATTCTAGAGTTCCTAAGCTCACCTCGATTTTCCCGAACTCTCGCAACCACTCTTGTTGCTTCTCATAAGACAAATGACCGTAGTGTCCCAACCAGGCCAGCATTCCTTGCAAGTTGGCTGACAAGTCTTGTCCGGGGATGACATTTTCCGGTAACTCCCCCCCAACCAGAGTTCCACAGTGGTGACACACCCGTCGCTTCTGCTGGTACTCTACAATTTCGATGGGACGCTCTACCAGTTGAGCCACGACATAGCTTCGGGTTGAGCAATCCCTACTTTCCCACTGATTTCCCTTACAGATCGGACAACTTTGAGGTTCGACTACTACATATCGGTCAACCCGCCCAAATCCTTTTCGGGTTTTCCCTTTGTGTCCTGGTTGTCCTCCTGGTTTTCGTTTCTGCGAATCTGATTCCTTCGAC
>NZ_JAAHHX010000758.1:0-1391 GCF_010672065.1 Moorena sp. SIO4A1
GCTAGAACTGCCTTTTTTCAAAGTCGGTAATTCTGATTACTAGTTTTTTGTATTTCATTTTGGATTGACATTTGTTCAGACGCTTGTTACAATATTAATAGGTCGGTAAACAAGGTAACAACCAAGGATGAGATTAGCGTATCAGTACAAGATCAAGCCAACAAAAGCACAAAAAGCCGTTATAGATAATTGGCTGTCAATGCTGTGTGCTCAATATAATTATTTGTTAGCTGATCGATTTAACTGGTACGAACAGAATCGTTGTTATGTTAATGCTTGTCCCCTTGTTTGTCATCTTTCAGAATTAAAGGAAAATCCCGATTATTACAGCCAAAAAAAGACTCTACCAAACCTGAAAAAGACTCATCCTTGGTACAGGCAGATTCACTCTCAGGTACTTCAGGATGTTGTCAAGAGGGTAAAACTGGCTTTTGATAGGTTCATAAAAGGAGACAGTAACGGTAGGCGAAGTGGGCGACCTAGATTCAAAAAACGGCACCGTTACCGTACTTTTACCTACCCTCAAATGAAAGAGGGATGTCTGGAAGGTGATCTAATAAACCTCCCTAAGATAGGCATGGTAAAGGTTGTACTCCACCGCCCTATTCCCGCTGGATTTAAAATAAAAACAGCCTCTATTACTAACAAATGTGATGGCTATTATCTGGTCTTATCTCTGGAGGACAAGACTGTTCCTGAGGTAAAGCCAGATATTAATCCGGACTCAATGATTGGGATTGATGTTGGCCTTAAAGATTTTTTGACGACTTCTGAAGGGGAATCTGTCGAGATACCTCAGTACTATCGAAAAGCTCAAAAACGTCTAAAAGTAATCCAGAAGCGTGTATCTCGTAGAAAGAAGGGAGGTAAGAACAGGCTCAAAGCTATCAAACAGCTTGGATTACAGCACAAGAAGGTAGCAGACAAGCGGAAAGATTTTCATTTCAAGACCGCCAATTATTTGTTATCAAAATATGATGTTGTTGCTCATGAAAAATTAAACGTAAAGGGACTGGCTAAGTCCCGATTGGCTAAATCTGTGTTGGATGCTGGGTGGTCAAGCTTTCTGACAATTCTTTCAAGCAAAGCCTTAAATGCTGGCTTGTTGGCAGTTGCAGTAAGTCCCAAAAATACTTCGCAGAATTGCTCCAATTGTGGAAAAAAAGTTCCTAAAAAACTGCATGTTCGCTGGCATGATTGCCCTCATTGCGGATGCAGTCTTGACCGGGATCATAATGCGGCAATAAATATAAAAAATAGAGCGGCAGGGCAGTCCGTTCTTAAAGCCCAGCGCCTCCTAAGGGATGCCCGGATTGGCTGGGAAGCCTACACCGAACCTGAAAGGTCGGTGTAGGAGCTGTCACCTTCTATAGACTGTGCCATATCCTGGC
>NZ_JAAHHX010000759.1:0-1390 GCF_010672065.1 Moorena sp. SIO4A1
CGTTCGCACAGCGTGGCCAAACGCGTAGCGTGGCCTTTTGGCCAAGGCCAAAGCCTGTGCCATAGCAATCCCAATTGCCATCATTGCGATCGCTATTTATTACTTCTGTTGCTTCTGGTAGCTTGGCAGTGCTTGTTTCTGTGCTGGTGGTAAAGGTAATGCTGGTTTATGCTACACTACCAAATCCTTCGTCTACTGTTTCATTGAACGATCGCACTGTGGTTATAATTAGGTCGGCATCATCCTCGTTAAACACCCCATCGAGTCCTTCATAATGGAGGTCGGTAAAGGGGGGTTCGTATAGCAGTCCAGGATCCATGACTCCGTTCTGGGTTAGGTAATCAATGATTGTCTCTACAAACCGGATCTGATTAGCACTGAAGTTGGTTACTTGTAGGTATTTGCTAAAGGCTTCCTTAGCAGCATTGCGATCTAAACCTACTATTTTACGGATGAATAGTTTGAGACTTATATCTTGACCATACATTTCAAAGAAGCGATCGCGTCCTCCAATCTCCTCAGCAGTAAACAACATTTCTTCTAAGGCAGTTAGATCTGCTTCTGTCAGAGAGACATTGCGCTTCAGTTTGGCAATGGTAATATGGTCTTCATTATTCTTAATATAAGTTTTTACCTTCTTGTGGTATTGTTCGCGACTAAAGCCTGTTTGCTGACTGGGGACATCTACCTCTACGATTTCCCCTAGTTCATCCTCAAAGTTGGTGTATACAATAATATTTTGCTCTTTCTTATCTATGAATTTGATCAGGTCGCGGAGGGAAACTCGCAGTGATTCGATCTGACTGGGGGTTACATCCGACCACCATGTTTCTTCTCGAACCTCTTCGATCAGAGGAAGTTGTTGCTTTACCATGGGGATGGTTTGTTTTTCCTCTAGGCGGTCTAGTAAGTCTCTGACTTTATCTCTGAGTTGGATGAAATCACGGGATTTCTTAAGGATGGCTAGTTGTATTTTTAGACAAAGTAGATCGAAGCGTTTACTTCCTTCGTTTTCTTTGGGTAGTCCGTTGGGGAGGGATGCTAGGGTTTGGATCCCCCCTAACCCCCCTTGAGTAAGGGGGGAATTTAATGGGGTTTCAATCCTGCTCTGGCCTCCCCCTTGATAAGGGGGACGGGAGGGGGATCCCAGGGCGGAACTGGATGATGGGAGCTGGTTGAGGTTGTTCCAGTTTGTGCGATCGCTAAAATAGTCTACTGTCGGTAGATGTCGGCGTACTAGAAAGTTACCTTTCTCCATTGTTGCCACATGGTGATGGAGTTTATCTAGTAATGAATCCCTTAGTTGATCATACTCTGGGTTATTGCTTTCTCTGATAGCATCATTTAACCTAAGACGAGCGTTAAAGATTTGACCGGTTAGGCTTTCTGG
>NZ_JAAHHX010000076.1:0-29524 GCF_010672065.1 Moorena sp. SIO4A1
GTTTTTAATTGTTTTCTTGTACAGACTGAAAGCCTTTACAGTTTTCCTATCAGGATGATGTGAAAATTTATGCGCTATCAGCCTTTTAGATTGTTAGTTGGGGAGATGAGAAGATGGGGAGATGGGGAGATGGGGAGATGGGGAGAGGGGGAGATGGGGAGATGGGGAGATGGGGAGATGGGGAGATGGGGAGATGGGGAGATGGGGAGATGGGGAGATGGGGAGATGGGGAGATGGGGAGATGAAATTGATGTGTAGCCGTGTGAGCGCAAAAAATTTGTATTAACTATCAAATCCCGGACTTACCTTATAGAGTTGACTTATCTACCATTTCCAAATAGATCATGAAATTCCATTTACCTATTACCTGTTACCTTTTTATATCAATCCTAGTTTGATATTTAAAATTAAACTACTATAGTTACCTGAAATAGTTATAGCGTTTATCATAGCTATGATGTACATATTTTTTTTTCATTATTACCTATTCCCTGCTCCCTGCTCCCTGCTCCCTGTTCCCTAAAAACCAGAAATTTGGACTTCACTCGTGAAGATAATTGCTATATATTCAGAAATAGACTTAGACGGCTTCCAACCAATCAAAGATTTGATCTAATTGATCTAATGTAATTAGTCCGTATTGCCAAAGAATCATGGGTAAAAAGGTTGGGCTTGGTTCGCCCTGGCGTAGTGCCAGGGCAATGGAAGCCCCAGGAATCTCTAAGTCTTCCTGTAACCAGCGAATCAATTTAGTGAGCACTGAATACTGCATCGACCTCTGGTTTAGGAATTGGGCAGAGAGTTGCTAGCAAAAGCATCCATGGCATAGGCCGGAGTGCGATCGCTATAGTCAGTGTCTTGACCAGTGAAGGATTTGGCCAGTTTGTTGAAAGACTCACTACGCCAGTTGCGCTCATGGATGGGCTTGGTTTGCTCACCACGGAAGTAAGCTTGAGTACCAATTAGCGCCCCAGCAGTCCAACCAACAATTAACAGTGCAATTACAATAGTCATCATTTTCTCCTTTGTGTTTTTTACAAGCTTTGGGTCAAACCGTTAAAGCATTGCTTAATCTGTCAAATGCTTCAAGATTAGGAATTGGGCAGAGAGTTGCTAGCAAAAGCATCCATGGCATAGGCCGGAGTGCGATCGCTATAGTCAGTTTCTTGACCAGTAACGGATTTGGCCAGTTTGTTGAAAGACTTACTACGCCAGTTGCGCTCATGGATGGGCTTGGTTTGCTCACCACGGAAGTAAGCTTGAGTACCAATTAGCGCCGCAGCAGTCCAACCAACAATTAACAGTGAAATTACAATAGTCATCATTTTCTCCTTTGTGTTTTTTACAAGCTTTGGGTCAAACAAGTAACCAATGGTTTAGCTGATACCGAAGGCGGTCAAAATTAACAAGCTGACTAACAAGCTAGCTATCGCACCTTGGGAAATATAATTACGCTGCTGTTCTACTGAAGGGAAATCTGCGTAGTAAATCTCGGTTTCAGGAGCGTAGTTGTTGAGCACTCCGGTTTCATCAACGGTGGTGTACATAGTGGACTTGGTAATGGTGTTAGTGCTGAAAGTCATTTGGTTTTTTCTCCTTTCGTCTATGTTTTACGAGGTTTGGGTCAAACCCTTAAAGCATTGCTTGATTAAAGTGTCAAATGCTTTGTTATTAGGAATTGGGCAGAGAGTTGCTAGCAAAAGCATCCATGGCATAGGCGGGAGTGCGATCGCTATAGTCAGTTTCTTGACCAGTCACGGATTTGGCCAGTTTGTTGAAAGACTCACTACGCCAGTTGCGCTCATGGATGGGTTTGGTTTGCTCACCACGGAAGTAAGCTTGAGTACCAATTAGAGCTGCAGCAGTCCAACCCACAATTAACAGTGCAATTACAATAGTCATCATTTTCTCCTTTGTGTTTTACGAGGTAGTGGTCAAATAAGTAACGAATGGTTTAGCTGATACCGAAGGCGGTCAAAATTAACAAGCTGACTAAGAAGCTAGCTATAGCACCTTGGGAAATATAATTACGTTGCTGTTCGGGTGTTGGGAAATCTGCGTAGTAAATCTCGGTTTCAGGGGCGTAGTTATTGAGCACTCCAGTTTCATCAACGGTGGTGTACATAGTGGACTTGGTAATGGTGTCAGTGCTGAAAGTCATTTGGTTTTTTCTCCTTTCGTCTTTATGTAAATAAATATAACACTTTGTAAATTTTTGTTGCAATAGCTTGACAGGGACTGGCTGTAGGGTTGACCGTACAGGTTCAGGTGTAAAAACCCTATAAAAAGGTAAAAAGCCTAAGGTGTGAATATTAAACAGCAGTAAATAGGCGTAATTACTGCTAATTACGCCGATAAAACCCAATAATGGCTGCTAATCCTTATTTATAAGTGTTTGAATCTAAGTGTTTACGTCTAAGGGTTTAAGTATAAGTGTTTAAGTTATTACTTTCGGTCTATATCTTTAGGCATAGATGGCATCCCCCCAGCCCGATCCTATTGACACTCCCCACTGATAGAATCAGGGGGATTCTTGGTTCATAGACCCGTCTTGCTTAACCAAACCGGAGTCAGGAAAAGTAGAGGACAGATCTCCCCAAGCGTTAAGTAAAGTTCCCGTGTGCCCCACGGTACTTAAGGCTCTAGTTAGGATGTTTTTAGCGGCATTATGGTCGCGTTCGCGTAGCGTCGCCTTCGGCGAATCTAACCGACACCCACATTTACAGACATGGGTTCGAGTTGATAATGACTTCTTGACCACTTCACCACAGCTGGAACAATTCTGGCTTGTATAGGCAGGATTAACTGCAACAGTTATCCGACCAAACTTTTGCCCAAAATATTCCAGCCACTCCCTGAACTTGTACCAACCTGCATCATTAATAGATTTGGCGAGACAGTGGTTTTTAACTAGATTTTTGATCCTCAAATCTTGCCTTCGGCACGCTGCGCGAACATAGGCGACCAGATCGTTAGACCGGATTACGCAACGTGCCAGTCTCTTGGCATGTTCTTCACGCTGCCTACTTATTTTAAGGTGATGTCTACCTAATCTATTGACGGCTTTCTTACGGTTAGATGAGCCTTTCTTTTTTCGGGAGACCCGACGTTGGTAAAACTTTAATCGTTTTTCGCTTTTGCGATAAAACCTAGGATTAGGTTCTGAATAACCATCAGAGTCAGTGTAAAACTCTTTTAGTCCGACATCTAACCCGACAGTGAATCCAGTAGCTCCTAGTCGCTTTAAGTTATCTATTTTGACACAAAACTGAACATAATAACCATCAGCTCTTTGGACTATCCTAACGCGCTTTATCAACTTCTGTTCGCGTAGCGTCGGCTTTGCCGAATCGAAACGCCACAAGTCCCATGTACCCTTGAGCTTAACCTTACCGATCCCTTTTTTATCGGTAAAGTTTATAGACTTCTTGTCTGGGGATAATTTCCACCCGGACTGCTTGTATTCGACTGATCTAGAATGTTTCTTGAAGCGAGGGTACCCTTTTTTGCCGGGCACTTTTTTCTTGCAATTGTCAAAAAAACGTTTAATAGCACGCTCTACGTTCTCGACAGAGGCTTGACAAGCATGACTGTTTAGATCTTTAACAAATTCAAATTCATCCCTTAGTTGAGTGTTGTAGCGATAGAGCTCTTTCTTCTTTACTCCGCGATTGTCCATCCAATACCGAAGTACCTTATTCCGGACAAAACGAGCCGTTCTAATAGCTTCATTTACTGCTAATTCTTGAGGCTTTTTTAGAATAGCTTTGAACTCCATGACCAACACTCGCACATCACCTCCTTTTGTTGTATCTACTCGACCTGTTTTAGTGCTACTCTAATTATAGACCCCTTAAATTATAATGTCAAGTAAAATGTCTGAACAAATCAAAAGAAAAGTAGGAAGACCTAGATTGCACGAAGAGGCAAAGAAAAGTTACAGTATCAAGGCTACTGAGACTGGTTGGCGGGGACTGAAACGTTTGGCAGCCAGTTCGGGGTTGAGCTTATCTGAGTACCTAGAGTTCCTGGGAAGATCTGGAACCTTACCAAGTTAGAAAAAAGACGCCCGAACAGTTAGGGAATAAATTCCTGTTCGGGCTAACCCCATAAATAGAATTTAGGGGCTTGCGCCCTCAGGGTTTTCGGTCAGCCTTTAGATGAGGAGTTTATAGGCTGATCCGATGTGTAGCAATATGTGTGGACAGGACTGACTGGGTAATTCCTGTTGGTATAAGCAAATATTTTGGCAAAGGGGGGCAAGCATCATGCCCTACCCTTTTGATTACTCCTGCAATTGATCACTCTTGTAACAGAGTCTTAGACACAATTCTGGTTTTCTTACGATCAGCTTCTGAGAGGTCTTCCCCAGTTTGCAAAATCGTAGCATTGGTTTGCAGTACTGTTGCGGCTCCTTTATCCCCCATCTGGATAGCCGTTTTTGCCGCAGTTTGTAACATGGTGGCAGCCCCAGCGCGATCGCCCTGCTGTAATTTCGTTTCCGCAATTTGAGTCTGACGGTATTTAGCTAAAGCTAGAATATGCTTCTGTACCTCAGGATTGGGAACTGGTTGATAACCCTCCTGGAAATTTGCCTGAACTGGCACGATTTCCGAGAGTAACTCTTGTCCACCACTGGATGGGTCATCATATCTGACTTGTACATGGGCAATGGTTTGACGACCCTCTGGCATTTTACCAACATACAAGTTAGCGAGAATCACCCGTTTTGAATCAGTCATCAAATCTCCCAAACGTACCATAAAGCGATTGCCTTCTGATTGTGCTGGGAGTTCAATGGCATCTGGTTCTACTTGGGCAATGGGTTTAAGTTCTGCTAACCTCACTTTTGGCATTAAATCCAACAACAGATAAGCATTAGTTAAGCCAACAGACTGCATGCGGTTGAACAAACGTGCAAACTCACTCAGGGCTTGCTCTGGTTCTTCAATGTAAGACAAGCTACCAGTAGCAATATCCGAAATTTTTTCCAAAATATCTTGGTTCCAGTTGGAACCGAATCCCAGACTGTTGATAGTCAAGTTATTTTCAGCAGCCAGTTCAGCTAATTTTATGCAGCTTTCATTATTTCCATGTTCGTTTTCCCCATCAGTGAGCAGAAACACCTGAGATACCGTGTCTTGTTTAGCTTTAATTAATTCTTTAACCCCTAGCTTTAGACCTTCATCAATGGCGGTACCCCCATCAGCCGCAAGTCGGTTAATCTTTCGTTTGATTTGGTCTAGGTTGCCCATCGGTTGATTGCGAACTAGCACTTTGGCTCTGTGGTCAAAGGCCACAATCGAGAGGCGGTCATCCGGTTGCAGGCGCTCAATTAACCCCACTGCTGCTTGCTTGACAGTTTCCAGGGGCTGCCCATGCATGGAGCCACTGTGGTCGAGTACCAGACACAAATTCAAGGGTACACTTCGACTAGAGGAAGCAGCGATCGCAGAAATCGCCACGGATAATTGACGCTGACTACTCGGTTGATTAGCATCAATATTAGTATCGTTAAGGGCTGGGTGCAAACCAACTTTCATCTGTCCGCCTCCCGGTCGTCTCCCGCTATAATCTTTGATTTAGCGGTGAGAGGAAAGGGAGGACAGGGTTTAAATCGTATAAGCATAACCATCCTTTCTGTGAATAAACTGACAATATTTGTGGCTAATTCCCTGTACTAATCCTGATTTAGTGGAGATATTGAAAGAACCCGATTTTCGAGTTGCGACTCTCCCCACGTAAGTACCTATTTTTTTACCTTTAGTTACCACAGCACGAACAATGTCCCCTGTTTGGAACCCTTTATGCACTTTGGTTCTTGAGCAGTAACGAATGGGGAATCCGTACTTGTTGGTTCGACAAAGTTGACGAGTGCCGTGACCTTTGGCGGTAATTATCAAAGGATGGGTTACTTCGATAACCAATGTTTCAATTTTTCCGACGTTTGCAGCATCTAACCAATGAGTCTTAGGGAGGTTTTGGCGACATCGGTTAAACTTAGTCAATCCGCCGCTACCAACTTCGACAGGCAACCCAATAGATTTTAGTTCATGGTACAACTTCCAGCGAGTCGCATTAACAGATGCCGCATCAGCTAAAGGTCGTTTTGCTTGAGCTTTAACCCGCCTCAAGACATCAGGCTTTCCAGACAAGAAATGCTCAACCTCCTGATTAGACTTAGCTTGATTACATGAATGACACGCGATAGCTAAATTATAAACTCTATCAGAACCGCCTTTAGATAATGGCTTGATATGCTCAATCTCTAACTGAGTATCTGTTGTCCCACAGTAAGCACATTTACGATTCCATTTTTCAAGTAGATACTCTCGAAGCTCGTAACCGTAAAGCGTACCTTGCTGATACTCGATCCCAGATATTTCAGGATTTTGCAGTTTCTGAGTATCAAATCTAACCAACTCTTGAGAGAACCCTGTAATGGGACATAAACGAGTTAGTTTTTTGACCCAAGTTAAAATGTTGTAAACTCTAGACATCAGACTAGGAGCTAACCAGCCTTCTGACCATGGTCGGTTAAGAAACCTGGGCTTGCGATACCGAGTTTTACGATTGCGACGGGCGCGCCTTAACTGTCTACGAGAAGTCAAAGCGTCTCTAATTTGAAAGCCTCTATGGGTAAGTTCACCTCCCCAAACCACTCTGCTATTTTGAACAATGGCCAAACCACTTGTTTTTGCACCAGGGTCTATTTTGAGCTGATGAGTATGAGTTATTGGCTCTTCTATTTCCTCCGTTAAAATTATAGTAAATGGGTAACGACGATAGACCTTAGCTTTGCCTGTCGAAAGTATAATTCTAGCTCTCGCCGGTTTGCAGGGGTCTAAAGGTTGTCGATTTTTATTTAGTACAAATACACGCATAATTGTGTTTCCTCCTATTGCTAGGGTAAAGTTAGCTTAGTCAAAGTTATTTCTCGGTACTTTCCTGATCGCACTGACTTAACTCAACTAGGTCTGTTTAACGACCGGGTTCTAGAGCTGGGGACTAGCTACGCATCCCCAGGTAGGACTTTAACTCTTGGAAATAACGGAGTTCTTATAGAACTTAGACTGGTCAACTATGAGCTTTTCACAAGCTCCCGCTATAGTCTTTTCGCGCAGCGGAGGCCGTAGGCCACGCGGGGCGCGTTCGGCTACGCCGAAAGACTTAGCGGTGAGTTATTGACTTTAGATAGCTCCTCAGGCAGCAAGGGTAATTGATTATGGGTGTAGGCAGTTTTCCCCTATGTTACACTTTTAACCTTCAGGGGGCTAACCGACACGAAGAAAATCACGAAGAAAGTATGGCAAGCTACACTGGTTAAAGATAGTGCCATTATTGCAGCCCCAAATATCATGAAACGACCCATCCAGGCTGTTCAATCCACCTACTATGGTAGACCTGCCCAGCGGACACCGCCACCAGACTTACCCTCGCTGTTGTTAAGTGAGCGGATTGTATATTTGGGTATGCCCTTGGTGAGTGCGGTAACAGAATTAATTATTGCCGAACTGTTGTATTTACAGTACGACGACCCAGACAAGCCCATTAAAATTTACATCAATTCCACCGGCACATCCCGTTACGATGGCCAACCCGTGGGTTTTGAAACCGAAGCCTTTGCCATCTGTGACACCATAAATTACATCAAGCCCCCTATCCACACTATTTGTATTGGTTCAGCCCTTGGGATGGCAGCGATGCTCCTCTCCGCAGGAACCAAAGGCTGTCGGGCAAGTTTACCCAATGCCACTATTGTCCTACATCAGCCCAGGAGTTATGCCCAGGGTCAAGCCACGGATATCCAAATTCGTGCTCAAGAAGTTCTGACCAATAAGAAGACGATGCTCAATATCTTGTCTCGCAATACCGGTCAAGACCAAGAAAAAATTGCCAAGGATATGGATCGGTTCCTTTACATGACACCTCACCAAGCCCAAGAGTATGGTCTGATCGACAGGGTGCTAGAACCTCAAGAGGTTGATAGTCAGATTCCTGCTGGTATTACTTAAGTTGTAAGTTATCAGCAATCAGCATTCAGCGTGTCGCGTATCAGCAATCAGCAATCAGCTTATGCGCTACCCACAGGCTAGAAGCCTGTGCCACGCAAGCTACTTGAGGTGCTATCAGCTTCCCATAATCTATTAATAACTCGGAGCAAATTATGCCAATTGGTGTGCCCAAAGTTCCCTACCAGATGCCAGGAAGTCAGTATACTGAATGGATTGACATCTACAACCGTCTCTACCGGGAACGGATTATTTTTCTAGGCAAAGAGGTTGATGACGAAATTACCAACCAGATCATTGCGGTGATGCTATATCTCGACTCTGAAGATAATAGCAAAGATATCATACTCTACATAAACTCTCCTGGTGGTTCAGTCACCGCAGGCATGGCTATTTATGACACCATGCAGCATATCAAATCCGATGTAGTAACCGTTTGTGTTGGTCTAGCTGCTTCCATGGGGTCTTTCCTGCTAGCTGCAGGTAAAAAAGGAAAACGAATAGCTTTGCCTCACTCCAGGATTATGATTCACCAACCCTCTGGGGGAACCCGTGGACAAGCTACGGATATTGAGATTGAAGCTAGGGAAATTTTGCGGATCCGCCATCAACTCAATGAAATCTACGCCCAAAATACTGGTCAAGCCCTAGAGAAAATCGAAAAAGACATGGATCGGGACTTTTTCATGTCAGCCGATGAAGCCAAGGAGTATGGCTTGATTGACCAAGTTATTGACCAGAGAGCACCCTAGAGTGTTGGTCTGGTAAATTTGATCAGTACTTAAGCCGCCAAGCCGGTTATTAACGGTAATTACACTTTGATTTATAACCAGAAACCCCGTTGTAACCGTCTTGGTGCGTAATCGCTGTTTGATGATCTGGTGATCAAGTATTATAAAGGGAAAAGTAGTGACATTATTCAGCAGGGTACTCTATATATAGGAAACAGAGAAACAGGTAAGTCTGTCTAAACGCTTATTGATTGCTTATCCCATTGATGAATCTGGCTGATTGCTATCGCTTATTGGGTGTCGGTCCAGGAGCGAAGCAGGTTGAAGTAAAGGAGTCTTATCGGCGTCTGGCACGTCGGTATCATCCTGATATTAACCCTGGAGACAAGCTTGCCCAAGAAAAGTTTATTCGGTTTACGGAGGCTTATAAGCTTCTCCTCAGTGTTATCAAAGAGTCTGACCGTGAACCAGTATTAACCTCCGCCACTAGCTTTGGTAATCAGAGTAATCAGCCTGAGGACTCACATCCCCCAACTTCAACTTGGGTAACACCTAAGCCACCATCCGTTGAATTCAATCAACCCCTATCAGCAGTTGAACAACAGCTGAAGTGGGATTCCTATCATCAACTCCAGCAATTGCTTCGAGAGCGACGGTTGATGAGAGCGATCGCATTAGTCGAAGCCTTGGCCCAAAGAATGCCCCAAGACCCAGAAGTGCGTCAGTGGCAAGCGATCGCTTATCAAAGTTGGGCAAGACACTTGCTTAAACAGCACAAGCTCGATAAAGCTAGAAATTATCTCAGAAAAGCCCTCAAGACTGACCCCTACAATAAGTCTCTGTGTGCTCAGATAGAACAGGATTTTCTTGTGATCGAACAGATGATATAGCAATTCTTATTTGGGTGAGGTACTTTCCTCCTGGGTTTTAGGGAGCAGGGAGCAGGGAGCAGGGAGTAGGGAAGAGGGAAGAGGTAAAAAATTCTGTATGAGAAACGCTATATAGGGTTGGTATTGGTCAAGATGTAGTGGTTTGGCTACGCTCTGGTACTGGTGTTGCGATCGCAACTGCGCTAAATACACGCACGCTACTTGAGGTGCGCACACTACACGAACGAGGTTTATTTTAAGCTGACCGCTGACCGCTGACCGCTGTTCGCGTAGCGTGCGCGTAGCGCATATGCTTACCTACGAAATTCAGCAACGCCATTCCGGATTCACGGGAAATTACCAGGGAATTAACAAAGGGTTTGGAACATAAGCGTTAAACCTTTAAAACTTTGAAACGTTCAACACTTCCAACTCATCACCTGTCCCTATCAAAATTGTCCCATCGTACCTGCAATGGATAACGCTCATGCATTAGTTGTTGGCATCGCCAACTATCAAAACATCAACCAACTCCCAAACACTATCCTCCAAGATGCTCAGAACATTTACAACCTGCTGATTGACCCGGAATACTGTAGCTATTCACCTGAGAGGGTGCAATTACTGCTAGATACTAAAGCAACTAAGGCAGCACTCAGTGAGGCATTAGCAAATCTAGCCCAACAGAGTAACAAAGACTCTACCGTTTTGATTTATATTTCCAGTCATGGGGGACAGATTAAAGAAGGTGCTTACCAAGGAGAGTACCTGTTACCAGTAGACACAAACCTGACATCCGGCGGATCATTATTAGCTCAAACTGCCATTTCTGGCGATCAGTTTACCGAGGCTCTACGGGCGATTCCAGCTCGTAAATTAGTCGTTGTTTTTGACTGCTGTCATGCTGGCGGCATTGGTCAACCCAAAGATGTGGATGGGTCTACCCTTAAAGAGGGCTTACCAGAAAAGTATTATGACTCCCTTACCCAGGGACGAGGTCGGGTTATCCTCGCTTCTTCTCGCAGCAGTGAAAAATCCTATGTTTTACGGGATGCTGAAAATAGTCTGTTTACCCAACACTTGCTGGCTGGGTTGCAAGGGGGTGCGATCGGTTCAGGGGGAGTTATCCGTATCCTTGACCTTTTTAATTACTTACAGCCCAGAGTTACCAGTGATCAGGCCAATCAGCATCCTATTCTCAAAGCTGAGATTGAGGACAACTTCCCCATCGCCCGTTACCTGGGAGGAAAGGCGGAAACGCCAATGCCTCTAACTTTGCCTAGTGATGATTACGAGTACGATCTCTTTATCAGCTATCAAGCCAGGGGAGAGGATAAGCATTGGGTTCGTCAGGCGTTGCTGCCTTACTTGGAGTCACAGGGGCTAAAGGTTTATCTTGATATTCGCTTTCGATTGGGCGTACCTATAATTACCAGCATGGAACGTGCTATTGAGCGAAGTCGCTATACTGTTTTGGTACTTTCCCCAGCTTACTTACAGAGTAGTTATGGTCAGTTTGAGAACGTGGCGAGTCAACATTGGGGACTAGAAGAAAGTCAGTATCATTTAATACCGATTCTACGGGTCGAATGCACGCCACGACTGGGACTGCGCATGCTCCCCTTGCTGGACATGACTGATGAGGATGAGTTTGAGACTAACATAAAACGCTTGCTTTACCAACTGTGGCAGCCCCCATCGAGGAGAAATGGTTGATGGAAAAATCTAAAAAGTACCCTCAAGGATACTGTCAAAGCCTGAAATAGCCACCACAATATAGTTGTCATTTAATCTAGATATCTCTTTAGAGATTTCAGTGTTTATTATAGGTTTAATACTTCAGGGTTGTATCTGCATCAAACCAGAATTTCCTATAGGTAAGGATTAGAATGCAGGCTAAAGAATACGACCTCTTTATCTCCTATGTAGATGCTGATCGGGCTTGGGTAGAAGGCTATTTACTAGATGCCTTGAACCAGACTAATGTACGCTATCTGGTAGAAACTGCCTTTACTCTTGGTGTGTCTTGGATAGCAGAATTTGAGCGTGCTATTGAGCAAAGCGATCTCACGTTACTGGTACTCTCTCATGCCTATCTAGCCAATGATACTAACCGATTCATTGATTTGCTAGCTCAGTCCTATGGACGAGACAAAGGGATTTGGCCAGTTATCCCTCTGATCAGGGATGAAACTCTGGAATTGCCACCTAGCCTCAGTGCTCTTGTACCACTAGAAGCAATCAATGAGGATGAGTGGGAAAAGGCAATTGAACGCTTGTGTCAGCATCTACAACGTTCAGTGCCTGACGCTCCATCTAAACCGGAATGCCCTTATCCTGGCATGAGACCCTTTAGTGAGGAAAAAAGCGATCGCTTTTTTGGGCGTGATCAGGAAATCAAGCAACTCCTACAGCACTTGCGTCATCATAATTTTGTGAGTGTAATTGGTCCGTCAGGTAGTGGAAAATCTTCCTTAGTGTTTGCAGGTCTAATTCCGGCTTTAGAGCGAAGTGGACTTTTTGAGGATGGAAAGTGGTTAATTCGCACAATCCGTCCTGGTGAGGAACCTTTGACGGCTTTAAAAAAAGCATTAGAAAGTGACCTAGCTAATCCCACCTTAGCAGTTACTACAGCTTTAGCCACTGAAGACAATGCTCGACGATTACTTTTAGTGGTAGACCAGTTTGAGGAAGTATTTACGCAAGCTGAGCAAGAAGCAGTACCTTTTCAAGAGGTTTTACTGGGTCTACTGGAAATTCCTGACTGCTATGTAATTTTGACCGTCAGAGCAGACTTTTATCCTGAACTAATGGAGTCTATGCTATGGGACCAGATTCAAATATCTCGGCTGGAGATTGTTCCTCTCAATGCTGAGGGATTGCGTGAAGCCATTACCAAACCAGCCGAAAAAGTCAAAGTTTTTATAGAGTCAGTGCTAGTAGAGCGTTTGGTGGCAGATGCTGCTGAGGAACCAGGAGTTTTGCCTATAGTGCAAGAAGCAATGGTGTGGTTATGGGAGAAACTAGAGCGGCGATTTTTACCCTTTAGAGCCTATGACACCCTAGTACTGACCAGCACAAGCTATGAAAAGATAGATGGTAGCAACCGTAAAGGATTGCAGGCTGTAATCGCTAATCATGCTGATTCTACTGTTATCAAACTGTCCAAAGAAGAACAACAGATAGCTTGGCGTATCTTCCTACGCTTGATTCAGTTTGGTGAAGGACGTGCTGATACTCGTCGCCAGCAGTCAGTTGAGCAGTTAAAAGCCCTTGATGACAATCCAGAACTGTTTGACAAAACACTAAATTACTTAGCTGAAAATCGCTTGTTAACCCTCAATGCCGGAAAAGACGGTTCTAGTATTAACGTTGATATTGCCCACGAGGCTCTGATCGAGGGTTGGCCAGCTTTGCAATGGCGGCTTGAAAAACGACGGGAGGCGGAACAGACTCGTAGAAGACTAATGCGCCAAGTTCAAGATTGGGTAAACCTGGGGAAAGGCAAAGGAGGTTTATTAGATGAGACTGAATTAGCTGAGGCGGGGCGCTGGTTGAGTAGTCCTGATGCTGATGAGTTGGGCTATGATGAAACCTTACTGGAATTGGTTGAAGCTAGCGATCAACAGATTCAAGCAGCGAAAAAGCGGAAGAAGAGGACTCTAGCTACTGTCATAGCCACAGCAGGTTTAGCAATAATTGCAGCATTTGGTTTTGTGTTTCAACAAAATCAGACTCTACAAAACCAAATCTACTTTCTAACTACATCGTCTGAAGCTCATCTTTTAGATGATGCTCAACTAGAAGCTTTGGTAGAGAGTATCAAGGCTGGCAGAAAGCTAAAACAGCCAACTTTTTGGATGCCGAACAGTATCCGCATTCGGACTGCCGCAACTTTACAACAAGCTGTGTATCAAACTCACGAAATCAACCGATTGGAAGATCACAGAGAAAGGGTTAATAGCGTCAATATTTGTTCTAACGGTCAGATGCTGGCTTCTGGTAGTGATGACGGAACTATCCGACTCTGGAAACAAGATGGTAGTGGTAAAGTCAATGGTCTTCTAAAGGGACATCAAGATAGAGTGACTAGTGTTGCTTTTAGTCCTGACTGTAAGATACTAGCCTATACCAGTGCTGATGGAAAGGTGAATCTGTGGGATTTCGCCAAAGGAATTGTGATCAGAAAGCTGGAAGGTCACAAGGGTGGACCGAAAAAAGGCTGGGTGAATGGAGTGAGTTTCAGTCCTGATGGTAAGATTTTCGCTACTGTCAGTCGCGACCAGACTGTGAAACTTTGGAATACTGATAATGGAAATCTACTCAAAACCTTGGAAGGACACGTGGACTCTGTCAATGGAGTTAACTTCAGCCCCGACGGTAACACCTTAGCTTCTGCTGGTAACGATGGAACCGTAAAACTTTGGAACACAGACGGTACCTTAATTCAAGACCTTCCAACTGGACATAAAAATGGAGTTACCAATGTTATGTTTAGTCCCGACGGTCAGATCCTCGCTACTGCTAGCGCTGATAAAACAGTGAAGCTCTGGAATTTGAAAGACGGGCTAGTTGAAACTAAAGAAGAGGGGCACATTCTGAACGGCCATGACAAGGAGGTTACTAGCGTCTGTTTTAGTTCTGACAGTAAATTTATGGTGTCTGCCAGTCAGGACAGTACCTTAAAGCTTTGGCGCGTAGCCGATGGAAAATTACAAAAAACGTTGAGGGGTCATACTGGTAAAGTGTGGAGTATCAGTTGCCACCTGGATGAGCAGACCCAGACCCTAATGTTAATGTCTGCTGGAGAGGACAAAATTATCAGACTCTGGAGCATCCCTCCCCTTGAAACCTGCACCCAATGCCGACTCTACACGACCAGTTTTAGTCCTGACGGTCAAAAATTTGCGGCGGCAGGTTGGGATGGAATTGTTTGGGTTTGGAGCAGGGATAAAACCACTCCTAAATTGTTGTTCAAAACCCAGGAAAGCCATAAATCGTCAGTAAAGACAGTCAGCTTTAGTCCTAATGGTCAGATTCTTGCCTCTGGCAGTGATGACAAAACAATTCAATTGTGGGATTCTAATGATGGCAGCCTAACCAGAACTTTAAAAGGACACCAAGGTCTAGTTACCAGTATTAGCTTCCATCCCGATAGCAAGATTTTAGCTTCTGCCTCTGATAGTAAAGATCCAACCATAAAACTGTGGAACCTCACCGATGAAACTCTGCTCGAAACCCTAGAAGTAAATCAGGATGGAGTTAGTAGTGTCACATTTAGTCCCAATGGCAAAATCTTGGCATCTGGCAGTTATGACAACACAGTGAAGCTCTGGCGATTAGATGGAACTTTACTGGAAACATTGCCTGGGCATGGGTCGGCGATCGCAGCTCTGAGCTTTAGTCCCGATGGCAAAACTCTAGCCTCTGCCAGTTGGGATAATACTATTAAACTCTGGCGGGTCAAAGACCGTAGCCTTCTTGACACCCTGACGCTGAGGGGACATAAAGATGGAGTTACTAGTGTTACATTTAGTTCTGATGGTAAAACGTTAGTCTCTGGCAGTGCTGATCAGACCATTAGATTCTGGAATCCCAAAGATGGCACTTTGCTAAAAATCTTGCGAGGAGAAACTAACCGAGTCGAAAGCGTTAGCTTTAGTCCTAATGGCAAACTAATGATAAGTGCCAGTGAGGAAGAAGGTCTATTGCTCTGGAATTTAGACTTAGAGGATTTGTTGAAACGGGGTTGCGATCGCATCCGAGATTATCTCAAAACCAACCCAAATGTTAGTGAGAGTGATCGGCAAATTTGCCAAAACTTCTAAGAGGTTGTCTGAGAAGTCCCATTTGCTACATCCAAGCCCCCGTTGGTCCCCCAATTTTGGGGGACTTTTAGAAGCAAATTGACTCTTCCCCCAAAGTTGGGGGGATAGGGGGGCAAAATTCAGTATCAAAAAACTTTTCAGATATCCTCTAAACACCCTAAAAGCTGAACCCTGTTCGGATTGAGCCAACAAAAATGTTATTATTTTCCGAGATATGCCCAGGGTCAGTGACGATAAAAAAGCCTGGTGTAATCGATACCCGATTACTAACTCGGAAGCGGTAAAAAGCCTCGTAGTGCATGCTAGACCCTTCATCTGCTCGCACAATATTAAGTCCAGCCCTGAGTCGGGGTGGTTGACCTACCATCACGGCTAGCAAATCACCTTTTCTGCCAAAGGGGTCAGAGATACCCAAAGAGAATAGGTATGTGGTTGAAAGAACTAGGGCATCTGATGGTAGGGAATCAGTGAGAGTCACCCCTCCCCAAGCTCCTAAGGTAATTTTACGGGTTACTCGCCATGCCAGAGTCCCATTGACGGCATGAATGGTGGCGGGTTCGTTGAATCCTCCCGAAATATCAGCATTGTTGCTGCCGGTAAAGGTATCGAGACGACCATTTCTAGCAAAGGCATTCACATAGGCAATGCCAGTCCTGAGGTTATTAGCTGGCTTGGCTAAAAGCTGCACGCCCAAAGCCCGATGATCTGCTGAAAACAAACCCTCATCGCTACTATTGCCATTGCGAACCCCATAAGCAACCTGTAGACGTGCCCGATTACTCAGCAATAAGTCTAAGCCAGCACCAGCATTTAAGCTACCAATTTTGAAGATGGGACTAACTCCAGCAAAGCGAGAGAGAGCCCCATGGCTTGCACTCTGGTAGGGAGAGTTGGGGTTTAGCACACTGTTGAGGCTAAAGCCCACAGGTTTAAATGTGAAAACCAAGCCATCGCTAACAGCAAACCGATATTCTAAAGAACTCAGTTCAAACTGATTATTTGTATCGGCTTGGTAAGATAGTAGCGCCATGTTGGTGTTAAGGGCTTGGGGGTTAGCGAAACCGCGATCGTCAAAATTCCCTGCCACGAATCCCACCCGCAGCTTCTCCCGCTTCGGATCTATAAATGACGAACTAAGCTGAAGCACCGTCAGGTGGGACAGAACCGTCTCGGTTTCTCCGCGACCGGGAGGTTCACCCCCTGTAGCAGTTGACACTCCCAAAATTACTTGTCCTCCTAGTTTGACTTTGGGGGAAAACTGCTTGTCCTCTAAGGTTTTTGTCCTAACCTCCAGACTTTCAATCTGACGGCGAGTCTCAGCAAGTTTAGCGGGAAACTGAGTACACAGTTTTTCTACAGTGGCCAAATCTTCTTGACTTAGTTTTTTTTCAGACCCAGACTCAATTAACTGATAAATGGCATCCAGCACAGAATTCAGTACAACAGCAAATTCGTAGGGGGTAAGGGGGCGATCTCCCTGGAATGTGCCGTCGGGATACTCAAGAATCAGACCATATCGTTTCACCAGAGACTGTAGTGCCTGAAAGCTCCAATCCGTTGGCTGTATATCCCTTAGTTGCCAAACTGGGGTTATCTGAGCCATAGGGTTATCCAAGAAATTAGCTTCAGTAACCTCAGCTTCTGCTTGTTCAGAAGTATTTGCTAACACCGGAGCAAGGTCAGCTAGAGTATCAACAGAGACAACCGACCTAGTAACTTTTTCTAGGAATGTACCTGAGTTAGGGCTAACTCCCTCTGTCGAACGAGTTGCCATTGCTGGTGAAGCGAGAAAAAATGCCGAAGCTCCAGATAGTAGTAAGCAATTTTTTGTGTTCAAAATTTACACCTACGGTTGTTGATTGAGTAGTAGATGCCCTAATTCCTTAAATTCTTCAGTTATAGGACTTACGCATTTGCCCCCTAAATCCCCCGAGCGAGCAATCCCTCGCTCGGGGGACTTTGACATCATTACCCCCCAAAATTGGGGGGCTAGGGGGGCGAAATCAACTTAACCGCGTAAGTCCTGAGTTGCTAACAATTCCTTAGCGGTCAGGAGCAATGCCGTCAGTCAAGGTACCCTGGAACGGCACATTCACCGGGGGTTCATCACCGTTCACGCCAAAAATTTCAATGCGGGTGGCGGTACCATCTGGATTAATCACAGTGCCTGAGGCATTATTCCCACTCAGACCAGCATCGTTGGAGATCCCACCATTGCCATTAATTGTGATGGTGGGGTCATCATCAAAATCCACAGTCATGGGAGTTACGTTACCCTGCCCATCTGTGAAGGTTGCCGTATTTTCACCTGTCCTGACAAAAATGCCATCGGTAACGACTGGATTAATAATGTCAGAGGAAGTTTGCCCTGTTAGACCATCATTGTCCGAAGGTAAATCGTACTCCTCATCAAAGAAGGTGTCCCTGTCTCTCAAGGCATCTTTCAGAAATTCGGTTTTAGACTGTTGCCTTCTCAGGGCAGCCAAGGTTTCGACTCGAACTTTATTGAGTGTGATTTGAACCCCTTCCGGTTCTTGAGCCACTATGTCTTCTTGTCCAGGTGCTAAACCAGATGCTAGTGGCACAGCATGGTAAAATGCCTGCAAGTTGAATTCACGAACCTGTCCTACCTCACCATTAGTAACAGCAACAGTTTGACCCCCAAGCAAGGAAACGGGATTTTGTCCATCTGAATCAGAAACCGTAATGTCGCCATCCGTCAGGGCAAACACACTAGTTGTGCCGTTAGTAGAATTATGAACTACAATCACCGCACTACTTTTTTCCGGTGGAACTAGCAAATCAGGAGTGGGCAAAGCTGGTTTCACCTGGTTTGTATTAGCTTGACCCAGAACTACAGACCCGGAGTCAGCTAAACTTGCAATTGGTGGAATATAACCTGCCATATCACTAATAACATGATGCATGGCAGCGATCAGAATCGGCTTTCTTGTTGCTAAGGGTAAGTCTGGTGTGAATGATGCAGATGCTACGGGAGTTTTAGTTGCAATATTAATACGACTGTCTGGAGTTTCAATCTGAGTGCCTACGCTGTTTTGGGGGGCCATGACTAGAGCCATTCCTTCCTTAAGAAAGAAGATTGTTTCGGTCATGATGGCAGCTTCGTTTACCGTGGCACTGACGTAGCCTTGACAACCTCTATGCTGATAATTTTCAAGGTCAAATCTACGCAATCCAGACTTAAATAGGAACTCCGAACTTTGATTGACCCTGGCTATAGAGCCTTCATTGAACAGGAGTTCTGCTAAAGAGTTGCTAGCTGTTTTCAGAATATTCTCATACTTTAGTCGGACTCCAAGTCTGCTATCTTCGTAGGATTGTCCTCGGTCAAAGCTCACCTCCACTGTCCGTTGCTGCCGACACACTTCAGCTTCGGTCAGCTGACCTTGGCTCCCCCGGGATTGAGCCACTATTGGAGCTATGCACACTAAGCTCAAGAAACTGCCAGCTAATAAACTTTGACCTAATGACCAAATTCTTCGTGCCATTTCTGCTTTTCTCCAAAATTGCTACTTAAGGTAGATGCACATTAGGTTTGTTTGATTAAACACATCCCGTTCGTTTAGGGTGTACTACAGATAATATAGGATATTTCTATTTCTAAGATTTTCCCTAAGACCTATCTTGTCATTAGATAGTTTTGTAAGAGAGTTACGAGTAGCAGCCAAAAATTGAACGAGTTCAACTCTTCACCCGTACCATCAAGAAGTGCTAACAAGCTGGAGTTGGTGATCTATGTTACCCTGACCTGATTATACTGAGTACTTCCCCACTAAGCTTATTCCTATCCGCAATGTTTATAAACTTTTTATTTCTATAATTAGTGTTATATCAGTTGTAATTGTGTGACTATAGGGTTTACAAATGAGATGTAAATTTAGGAGGTCGTTTATTATTGTCCAATAAAACTCTGGATTTCTTTTCCCTCTTGCTTTTTCCCTCTTACCTTTTGCCAATTCCTGCCAGAAATGGTTGACAACCCATATATAAAACAGGCTTCTATGTGGCACAGGCTCAGGCTTCTATGTGGCACAGGCTTCTAGCCTGTGACCTAACGAATGCTTACCTCTTGTCTTGATGCAGCGCGGTCTTGGGGGAAACCCCCAAGACCGTAATGGTGCGTTTGAGCCGTAATTAAATTCGCCACGGGTCGCACCTCTGCATGGCTTATTCAAAAGCACCTCAAGTAGCACCATTAGTAGCGCGTAGCGCTATATAGCAATCCTAAATCAATTGAGAGAATGTTTGTTCCCTGTTCCCTACTCCCTGCTCCCTGTTCCCTGTTCCCTTTGCTATAGCTGTTCGCGTAGCGTGCGCGTAGCGCATAAGCTGATAGCTTACAAACCATCTTTAATAAATATCCTTAGAGTTAGCATTCAAGTAAGGGCGCTTCATATCAATTCCAAGCAAAGAAAAGTTGTGGAGGATAAAATTCATCCGACCTTCTGCAGAGTCGTGACCTTGTAGCCAAGCTTCTAGTAACGCATTAGCAACAATTTGGCAGCGATTCATGCCTAAATCTTCTTTAGGCGTAAATTTATAATCCGGTTCTTCTGATAGAGCCAGTCCTGGTAACAGCTGCTTGGTAAACAAAGGCACCACTTCATCTGGAAGTTCCAGGGGTTTGTACTTTGGATGAGTAATATAGAAATTAGATTGAATCTGAACATTGTTAAGAATATCATAAAAAACATCAAACAATCCAGGTATAGAAGAATCCAGTCGTTGATTTCGTAAAGCATCCAGTAATTGCATAATCAAAACCTTAGGACTTAGGCAGGAATACGGCTAGGACAAGTGAGTTCAGAGAATTATGAATACGTTGAAAATGTTAACGTTTTGATTAACGATTGCAGTACCACCGTTTTTAGCGATCGCGATTCGTTCTAAATCCACCTCATTACTAATGAGAAAAGGCTGGCCTGCGCCGACAAAGTCTTTGGGAATAATGCGAGGGTGTCTGTTGTCTTCGCCTCCTTCAATCTTGTCGACCTGATATTCTGACACATCTGTCATGAAGTCCAAATCTTTGATGGAATCCATAAAGCTTTCCGAAGTTGAAAACAGAGCAGAACCAGCAGGACGCTAATTATAAATTTCCATCTCATCCATATTGAGTACTCTCCCTTTTCAAAAGGTTTAATTTGGTTGGGTAAAATTAGCTCTAGAGAATCAATCCAGTAATGACCATTATGGATAGGCATTAAACATCAGGGCAATCATATATATATCGCCCAAAGTTTAGTTATTCCTTCCGCAGCCAGTAAAGCAGTTTTTCGTCCCAGTTAGGAATAGTTTTTTTCCTAAACCCTAGAGGTTTGGCGAAGGATAAAGTAGACTTTGCAAATCCAGAGTAAAATCCTTCACCTATTCTTCCTGGATCAACTCTCTAGTGCCAAATTTCTTGATGCAATGATTGGTTGTTGAAACCAACCTAGTTGTATTTAATAAGATAACTATATAAATTCCTGCTGTCTCGCCATTGTGGCCCAAAGGTTTGTTTAAGGTTAACAAGTTTAAGGTTAACAAGTTTAAGGTTAACAGGTTGAAGGTTAATAGGTTGAAGGTTAATAGGTTGAAGGTTAACAAGTTGTTCGCGTAGCGTGGCCAAAGGCCAAGGTTAACAGGTTGAAGGTTAATAGGTTGAAGGTTAACCGGTTGTTAGCCCTTGGCATCCCTTGTAGGGTAGGTTGAAAGTTATTCACTGTTGAGGGAACAGGGAACAGGGAACAGGGAACAGGGAACAGGGAACAGAGGGTTCACAACTGGAAGATTAGAACCTCCAACCTGCAACCTTAAACCTTCAACAACCTCCAACCTTGGCCAAAAGGCCACGCTACGCGAACAACCTTCAATCTTCAACCTCCAACCTTCAACCTCCAACCTTCAACCTTCAACCTCCAACCTCCAACAACCTTCAACCTTCAACAACCTCCAACCTTCAACCTTCAACAACCTTCAACCTCCAACCTCCAACCTCCAACCTCCAACCTTCAACCTTCAACCTTCAACCTTCAACAACCTTCCACCTCCAACCTCCAACCTCCAATCCAAATAGCGTTAAATCTTGCAAGTTAAATCACCAGTCTTTTGGCTAAAGCGTAGGTTTTCGCCATAGTCCACCGGACAATCAATCACTGCAGGCACATCTTGAGCTAATGCTTCTTCTAGGATAGGAATCAACTCATCCACTGAATTGACACGATAGCCTTTTAGTCCCATACTTTCAGCAAATTTGACAAAATCTGGATTGCCAAAATTCACGAAAGCCGACTCACCAAAGTGATTTTGTTGCTTCCAATCAATCAAGCCATAGCCACCATCATTGAAAATCAGTGTCACAAAGGCAGTCCCTACTCTTAGTGCTGTTTCAAGTTCCTGGCAATTCATCATAAAGCCCCCATCACCAGTGACTGCCACGATATTCCGATCCGGATAAACCAGCTTAGCCGCTAGTGCTCCTGGCAAAGCAATCCCCATCGCTGCGAAACCATTAGAAATGATACAGGTATTGGGACAATCACAATGATACTGACGAGCCATCCACATCTTGTGAGCTCCTACATCAGAGATCACAATATCTTCTGGTTCCATGACTTGGCGTAGGTCATAGATCAGTTTTTGGGGCTTGATAGGAAAGCCTTCATCATTAGCATACTGTTCGTAGTCCTCTCGGATTTCCGACCGAAGTTCAGCAGCGGATGGTATCGGTTTACCTTCCCGGTCTCCCTGCTTCATAATTTCCTTAAGAGAGTCAGAAATATCCCCTACTACCTCCACTAAAGGAATGTAGCTTTTATCAATTTCTGCTGGACTGGCACCGATATGAATAATAGGAATCTTGCCCTCTGGATTCCACTTTTTGGGAGAATATTCAATCAAATCATATCCCACCGCAATCACCAAATCCGATTGCTCAAAAGCACAGGTGATGTGGTCCCGTTGTTGTAATCCAAGGGTCCACAAGGCCAGGGGATGAGTGTAAGGAATACACCCTTTACCCATGAAGCTATTGACCACTGGAATATTCATCCGGGTGGCAAATTCGGTTAAGGCTTCAGCAGCACCAGCACGAATTGTGCCATTACCCGCCAAGATTAGGGGATTTTTCGCCTTAGAAATTGCCACAGCTGCCTTACCCAAACTACGGAAAGACGCAAAGGTTTTTTCCCGACCATCTTTGCCTAGGGATTGGCTATTGACTGGCATAGCCGCAATGTTTTCTGGCAAATCTATGTGTACCGCTCCTGGTTTTTCGGTCTGAGCGAGTTTAAACGCTTTACGGACAATTTCTGCTGTCGTATCAGGGCGAACAATTTGCCGGTTCCACTTAGTCACTGGAGCAAACATTGCCACCAAATCCAAGTACTGGTGGGACTCAATATGCATCCGGTCCGTTCCCACCTGACCAGTGATGGCCACTAGGGGTGCTCCATCCAAATTGGCATCAGCAACCCCAGTCATTAAGTTAGTTGCCCCTGGACCGAGGGTAGACAGGCAAACTCCAGCCTTTCCTGTCAGCCGTCCGTAAACGTCTGCCATAAAGGCTGCTCCCTGTTCATGACGAGTGGTAATAAATTGAATTGAAGAATGTCTGAGAGCTTCTAGAACATGGAGATTTTCTTCTCCAGGTAGTCCAAAAACGTACTCGACTCCTTCGTTTTCTAAGCAATGTACCAATAGTTCAGCGGTATTCATGTCACCCATATCTAATCATCCCTGGTATATAGGTTTTTGGTATCAAAATAATCTTTGATTGTAAAAAATAATTTTTAGATTTATTTTGAGATTCCTTTTTAGCTTTTTCTATTAGCTTTCGTCCATATTTGTTATTAGTTCATGACAAAAGATTTAGCATTTGATATCCGGTGTATGCCAATTTATCAGAAGTTAAGTGGGGTTGGGGCAATGTTAAAGTAGCTTTTGATAAGCTTTTGATAACCATGAAAGAAGCAGAGTACTGAGTTGTATGGCAATTCTGGCTTCTATCTGGGTAACTTTAATAAAAGTTAACAGTAAAAAGTTGATATAAAAAAGTTAAAAATGTTACCTAAAAACTTTTTATTTTCCCCTTCACCAGCACCACAGGGATAGAGACGGATACACAGATAGCTTCACCAACAAGGTAAATTTTAAGAATAGTGCTGAGTCCTGATTCCTGATTCCTGAGTCGGAGAATCCGTCAGTAGTAACTGTCACTGTTCAGGATTTAAATAGAATTGCTATAGGCTAATGGTTGTAAGCATTCAGCAGTCAGCCGTCAGCTGTCAGCTTATTTTATTCAAAAGTACCTCAACTAGTGTGGCACAGGCTTCGACGCTGGGACTTGACCCATAAGCACGGCTGATAGCACCTCAAGTAGCACCTCAAGTAGCGCATAGGCTGATAGCTGATAGCTGATAGCACCTCAAGCAGCGTGCGCATAGCGCATATGCTTACTAATGGTTTTAGCCTAATACCTAGAATTTTTACTTCACCCAAACAGTTTTGATGTTTACGAACTCATGTATCCCTTGAATGCTTAGTTCTCGCCCATACCCAGAACGTTTGATCCCACCGAAGGGTAAACGGGGGTCGGATTTGACTAAGCCATTGATAAAAACTGCTCCAGCTTCAAGTTCATCAATCAGCCTGGGGATTTGCTCCTCATTGGTTGTCCAGGCACTGGCTCCTAATCCAAATACTGTGGAATTGGCAAGCTTAATAGCAGCATCAATATCCGGAACTCTAAACAATAGGGCAACAGGGCCAAAAAATTCTTCGTTATCAGCTGGAGTGCCTGGTGGGAAGTCAGTTAGAATTGTGGGGGGGTAGAAGTTACCAGCGCGATCGCTTAAAGGATGGCCACCGATAAGAACCTTTGCCCCTTGTTCAATGCAGGCTTGTACCTGTTGGTCTAAGTCTCTAAGAATACCAGGGGTTGCCAACGGACCAATATCGGTATCTTCCGCCATGGGATCTCCCACTTTCAGGGCTTGGAATTTGTGCAGTAGACGTTGCTGAAATTCATCGGCTACTGCGTCCACCACAATAAACCGTTTCGCTGCAATACACGATTGACCGTTATTGAGCATCCTAGCAGTCACACCCGTAGTAGCTGCTGCTTCTAAATCGGCACTTTCTAGGACAATAAACGGGTCACTTCCCCCTAGTTCCAGGACAGTTTTCTTGATTTGTGTCCCAGCCGCAGCCGCTAAAGCAGCTCCTGCTAGCTCACTACCAGTTAGGGTGGCAGCTTTGACCCGTGGATCCTGAATTACTGGCTCTACTTGGTCAGCACCAATCAGTAAGGTCTGAAACACCCCTTCCGGAAATCCTGCTTCAGCAAAGATTTGCTCAATGGCTAAGGCGCATTGAGGCACATTAGAGGCATGTTTGAGCAACCCCACATTTCCCGCCATCAATGCTGGAGCAGCAAAACGGAAGACTTGCCAAAATGGAAAATTCCAGGGCATGACTGCTAGAATTACTCCTAGAGGTTGGTAGCGCACAAAGCTTTGGGTGGCATCGGTAGAGGCTGGGACATCTGCGAGGAATTCAGCTGCGTGTTCAGCGTAGTACCGACAAACCAAAGCACATTTTTGCGCTTCTGCGATCGCACTTTTGAGGGGTTTTCCCATCTCCGTGGTCATCAGCTCGCCGAATTTGACTCGATCCCGCTCTACAATCTCCGCCGCTGCGTTTAGCCACTCTGCTCTTTGCTCCATTGATGTTTGGCAGTATTGCTCAAACGCCTCTTGGGCAATTGCTAGCTTGGTCGCAATGGACGACGGACTCTCTGGCTCAAAGGTTTTGATGGTTTCCCCGGTTGCTGGGTTAACTGTAGCGATCCCCATGGCTTCCTCCTCCCCCCAATGGGGATAGTACTTCCAATTCTTTGATTATAACTAAGTATTTACACTATGACTTATTTTTGCCAAAATGGCTTAATAGTTTGATATACTTTTAAAAAGCCTCAACCCATTGCCGAGGTAAACTACCAGTCAAGCAAGTGTTCACCTAATCTCAAGTTTTATCCTACTACCACAAAATTTATCTCACCAGTTTTTAAAACAGTTATCAACCCAATTCTATGGATTAGGGATTAGAGCTTAGGGGTTAGGGATTACAGCTTAGGGGTTAGGGATTACAGCTTAGGGTAATGGTGTCAGGTATTAGGTATTAGTTAAAACAGGGGCATTTGATTACCTCCTTGCTAAAAAAGGCGCGCTTCATAGGCTTATCATAATACCCTTAGCCATTAAACCTAGATCCTAGAACCTTAAATTAGTAGTTTTATAATTTAGATTATACTCTGATATAGAAACTAATGACGAGAGCTAGATTGTGCCGTATTTAATTGCTAAATCAGAGCCGAATAACCAAGAAAGTTATAAATTGAGCAGTGGAGCCAATACCATAGGACGGGAAATAAATAATAGTATTACCGTAATTCATAAAAGTCTTTCCCGTCATCATGCTCAGGTCACACTCACGAATGATCGGGTTATCCTAAAAGACTTAGGTAGCCTAAATCACACGTTTGTTAATGACGCCAAAATTGACCAGTGTGAGCTCAAAGACGGAGACTTAATACGTCTGGGCAGTGTAATCTTTGAATTTGTGAGTGATGATGGCAGAATCACCCCAAATATCTTGAAGGATAATGATTCCAACTTTTCGATTGTCAGCAGGTTATCCCCAGAACAAACCCGTGTCGAAATTCAGGAATTACTGCACCATGACAGTTTAACTTATAAAGGCTCAGCCCTGAAGCTGCGAGAGCAAGATACAGGTCAACGCTCAGTAGACAAGTTAAAAATCTTATTGGAGGTGAGTAAGCAACTTTCCTCTCCCGATGAGCCTGATCACTTGTTGAGAAAAATTCTTGACCTGCTGTTCGAGATTATGAATGTAGACCGGGCAATCATCCTCATGGTTAATCAAGACACGGGAATGCTAGAGGAAAAAGCTGTCAACTCCCGAACAGGCATACCCACCCATGAGCGATTTTATAGCAAACGAATCACCAATTTCGTACACCAGAAGGGGGATGGGGTTTTAATTGCTGATGCTGCCATTGACCAACGATTCAGTAATTCCCAGTCAGTGCTCCAGCAAGAAATCCATGCCTCCATGTGCGTACCCCTAAAACCGAGAGAGGAAGTGATTGGGGTATTGTATGCGGACAATCTCTCTAGAGCCAATATTTACTCTCAAGAAGACTTGGAGTTTTTGACGGCTCTGGCTAACCAAGCTGCGATCGCAATTGACAATGCTCAACTTTACCAGAAGATGCAGGAAGAAGCAGTAATGCGGAGTAAATTTGAGCTTTTCTTTCCAGAAGCTGTGAGTAAAAAGCTCAAGGAAGAAGGCCACTTGGAAATTATAGATACCGAAGTAACCGCTCTGTTTGCCGACATCAGTAAATTTACCCAAATGTCCTCTCGGATGAAGCCACGCCAAGTGATTGAGATGCTCAATGAGTACTTCCAGGTGATGGTAGAGGATATTGTGTTTAAATACGAAGGCACTTTAGAAAAATATATTGGCGATGCCTTACTGGCTGTGTGGGGAGCCCCCTATTGCCAACCGGACGATGCTGACCGAGCCGTTCAAGCTGCGATCGCAATGCAACGGGCAGTTATTCACCTGAATCAGGATTGGTTCCAGCGGCGCAATTTAGAGATTGAAATCCACATTGGACTCAATACTGGCAAAGTCGCAGCAGGTAATATCGGTTCACAGAAGCTGATTCAATACGCTACTATCGGTGACACTACCAATGTTACTAGCCGCATCTGTAGTGCTGCTCAGGAGGGAGAGATTCTAATTTCCCAAAGCACCTTCGACAAGCTGAGGGATAAAACTCTACCGTTGGAAAAAATGTCCCCGGTTAAGGTTAAAGGTAAAGACCAGCCCCTCCAACTGTACCGCCTAGGGTGGGATACTTAATTCCAGGGAAGCTATAAAAGTTAAAGGTTGAATGTTGTTCGCGTAGCGTGGCCTTTTGGCCAAGGTTGAATGTTGAAGGTTGAAGGTTAGAGGTTACAGGTTGAAGGTTAGAGGTTACAGGTTGAAGGTTACAGGTTAGAGGTTACAGGTTACAGGTTGAAGGTTAGAGGTTACAGGTTACAGGTTACAGGTTACAGGTGATCAGGTTAGAGGTTACAGCTTAGAGGTTAGAGGTTAGAGGTTAGAGGTTACAGGTGATTAAACCTTCAACCAAACAACCTTCAACCTTGGCCAAAAGGCCACGGGTGCGCGTTCAACCTGCAACCAAACCACCTTGGCCAAAAGGCCACGGGTGCGCGTTCAACCTTCAACCTTCAACCTTCAACCAAACAACCTTCAACCTTCAACCAAACCACCTTCAACCTTCAACCAAACCACCTTCAACCTTCAACCAAACCACCTTCAACCAAACCACCTTCAACCAAACCACCTTCAACCAAACCACCTTCAACCAAACCACCAAACCACCATCTGGTCAAGTTGGAAACCCAAAATCCAAATAGCCCTTTAAAATATCATGTGTATAACTTGTTGTGTCATGGTTGGTGCATAAATTGGCACGGCTCAGCCGATAAGTAAATATAGATACCTAGCCAAAATTGACTGTTGCTAGAACTCTACTGATTCGATGCCTAAGTCCTGTACCAGCTAATTCAGATGAGTCTGTGCATTAATCCCAACTGCTCAAATCCCCGCAACCCTGACAGTAAACTATTCTGTCAGAGTTGTAATTCTGAGTTGTTGCTGGAAGGGCGCTATCGAGTGATCAGTCAACTGGGAAGTGGCGGTTTTGGCAAAACCTATGAAATTGTTGATCCTCAAGGCAACCCTAGAGTCCTGAAAGTTCTAATTAAGAATAGTCCCAAGTATATTGAACTATTCCAAAGAGAAGCCGAAGTTCTCGCCCGACTAGAGAATAGTGGCATTCCCAAAGTAGAACCTGATGCCTACTTCACAGTCCACCCCAGAGACAGGGACGAGCCAGTTCATTGTCTGGTGATGGAAAAGATTCAAGGATTGAATCTAAAGCAATACATCCAAAAGCGGGGTGCTCCCATTGACCAGAAAATTGCCATTCGGTGGCTGATCCAGCTAGCTGCCATCTTACAGGCAGTACACAGTCATAACTTTTTCCATCGGGATATCAAGCCCTCTAACATTATGCTCAGGACAGATGGACAACTGGTGTTAATTGACTTTGGCACTGCCCGGGAAATTACAGGTACCTTTGTGACCAAAAAAGCCACTGGTATGGTAACAGGGGTAGTTTCCGCAGGGTATACACCACTAGAGCAGCTTAACGGTCAGGCAGTCCCCCAATCAGACTTTTTTGCTTTGGGGCGCACCTTTGTTTATCTACTCACTGGTCAAGACCCGAGTAAATTTTATGAATCCTATAATGATGAGTTAAGCTGGCACGACAGTGTTCTGAATATTTTGCCACAACTGGCAGATTTCCTCGACTATCTGATGGCTCGTTTACCCAATCAGCGTCCCCAAACTGCTGAAGAAATTTATCAGCAGTTAGTAGATATTAACAATGCGTTGTATCCCACCAAGATACCTTTCCATACCAAAACTAGCCAAGCCTCCAAAGAAACAAAAAGCCATAAGTCAAGAATCAGTAATGGTTCTTCCCCAAGACGGCCAGCCAGTACAACTCAACCCTGGGTTAGTCCTACACCACTGCCAATTTCTTCTGCCCCTAATCGGAATAGTAATTTACTAGACCCCAATTTTGTAGCTCTTTGCCAACAGGAACTCGCTGAGTTAATTGGCCCGATGGCTACCATTGTCTGCCAGCGTACTCTTGTCCAGCATCCTAACTCTTCCGCCCAAGAATTTGTAAAAGCTTTATCTCAACAAATTCCCAATCAAAAATATGCCCAAGACTTTCAACGGCGTTTAATGTCATCGGGTCAGTTATAGCGCTACGCTTAGCGTCAGAAGTCAGAAGTCAGTGCGGCTTGTTCCTACTAGGAGCCTCTAGAAAATAGAGGGGTATGAGTAGGGGACTTCGCGAGGAACAAAAACCTCAAAAGTCTAACTGTCTAACGGATGCGGGTGAA
>NZ_JAAHHX010000760.1:0-1389 GCF_010672065.1 Moorena sp. SIO4A1
TGAATTTTGCCCCCCTAGCCCCCCAATTCTGGGGGGAACAAGAATCTATTTGCTGGTAAAAGTCCCCCAAAATTGGGGGACCAACGGGGGCTTATATGTAGCAAATGAGACTTCTCAGACAACCTCTAAAGGCGTAAAGCACAAGACACCCAGGTTGAGGTCAGCAGTTGAGATCTAGCCTTTCCCGATCTATTTGGAAATGCTCTATATCCGATCGGTGTGATAAGAAATGTAAAGGTTTGCAGAAAATCCCTGACTAAGGACTGATAAAGATTATGGAATCCTTTAAAAAAATTAATTTTTGTCAAACCTCTGAGTATGTATAACAAAAAGCTAGCCTTGTACAAACCTTCTTTGATCTTGACCCTGGTCTGGGTACTACTTAATTTCACCATTTACCCTCTACGAGCGCGTTCGCACTCTGTTGCCCTAAACAGTAACTCCCCCGCAAATAGTTTCTCTAAATCCGATACTCCATCAGCTCAACCAGATCTAGACTTTGACGGTGATGGTAGACCTGATCAGATTACAACAGCTGGAGGACGTTTATATTTCCTCCCACCAAATGCTACAGAACAGGAAAGCTTTGATGATGTCGGCAGACCACCGAAACGGACATCAGGAGGATCACGTGGTCTGTGTTCGGATCAGCTGATTGCTATAGTCCCTGGCAGTAGCGAGATTGTCGAGGCAACTGGCAACTGTAGTAATGACTCGAAATCTTTCTTAGCACTGACCTTAGCTGAGTCTCCTAGCTTTTGGTTTTATGTTCCTAAACAGTCTACTCCTGAACTGACGGTGGAGTTTGTACTGCTCGATCAGAACCAACACTCTCTACTACAAGAAACGATTCGGTTATCTGGAACTCCTGGTATTGTCCGTGTTCCCTTGAGCAAACCTCTAGAAACTGACCAGGTATATCGATGGCAGTTCTCTGTTGTAGTTAATCGCCGCCGCTCTGGGAATCCCAAGGTGGAAGGATTAGTAAAACGCATCATACCAGACTCTACCCTCAGTAGTAAGCTCAAGGCTGCTACTTCACCACGGGAGCGTATTGCTGTTTATGCCAGTCACGGTATTTGGCATGATGCGATGACAGCCTTAGCTGAACTACGGTACCAGAAACCAGATGATTTGAGGTTAGAACGGGATTGGGAGGATTTCCTAGGTTCAGTGGGTTTGCGTGCGATCGCATTCAAACCTCTAGTTGATTGTTGTATAGAAAAGGGAACAGGGAACAGGGAACAGGGAACAGGGAACAGGGAGTAGGGAGTAGGGAGTAGCGATGCAGCGCGGTCTTGGGGGTTTCCCCCATGAGCGACTGCATCAAGACGGGAGTAGGGAACTTCCGAGTGGTAGTTCTGACGAAAATATCATCAACAGGCAACT
>NZ_JAAHHX010000761.1:0-1389 GCF_010672065.1 Moorena sp. SIO4A1
AAACACTACTAACATGTGCAGCAAAGAATATCCTAAATTTTGGAAATAGCATTTTTTAAATTAATGAGTTGCAATTTTTTTTTCCTCCTCCCTGTTCCCTGTTCTCTGTTCACTGTTCCCTATTCCCTATTCCCTATTCCCTTTGCTATTTTTTATACAAACATAAAAAATACTCCTAGCATTTCCCTACACAGAAATTCCAGGAGGCATGATCAAGAAAACGTAATTGAAGAGAAAGGGTAAACGCATCTAAATTAGTCTTGACAGTAAACCATTGATGTGGATTACGGAAAAATTATGACTCTATAGCACTTTTCAATAGCTGATAGCTGAATGCTGAGTGTTGAGGCTAATAGAGGGTTTATTAATTAAGATGCGTTTTCCCTGATTTAACAGGATTTATTGACTGTTAATTTAATCTAGAGCACCTAAGCCCTCAGTACCAGCTCCCGCACGGATTAAAGCGGCTTGATCCTCAACTGCGGTAGCAGCACCTAGAGCGGTTGCAGCTGCCTCAAGGAATGCATTTGTTGAGCTACTAGTGGTAGTAGCCGACACTGCCGCAGCTGTACCGCCATCTAGGGTGAGGGTATCGATAGTTGCAGTGTTTGTTCCTGCACCAGTGTATGCTGGTGTAACAACTAATGGACCAGGAAAGTGGAGAGCTTCAGGTAAAATCAGCTCACCGGAAACACTGATAGAACTCCCAGAAGCCCTTGTCTCCACGGCAGATCCGCGAATCGCTGATTCAGCATTAGCTGATGTAGCTAGTAGACCAGTTAAGCCCGCAAAAACGAGACCTGTGTTGATCAGAATTTTTCCTAGATTTAGATGCTTATTATTCATGGTTTTTCGAGCTTTGTCCCTTGATAGTTTATCCTGAACTTAGGTCATCCTTGAACCCGTTTCATAGTTATAAAGTAACTTCATGGGAAGACTATAGTAAATCCGAGAGAACACTGAACTTATCGAAATCTATAACTAGTTTGTAGTCAGTAAACTAGGGATAATACTGAATTACGTGGAAACTTGATCAGTATTTATTGACTAATCTGTTCAGAATTTAATTTGGGATATATAAGTTAATCAAAGGGAACAGGGAACAGGGAACAGGGAACAGGAAATAAACAATTTAAAGGCAGATAAGCTGTAAGCATTCAGCCGTCAGCGGTCAGCAGTCAGCTTTTCATAACTCAGATTAAACTTTTGCTTACGTGTTTGATTCAAAAGTTCCGTAGCTTCCTAATAGCCCATAAGCACATCAAGTAGCACCTCAAGTAGCGCATTAGCTGATGGCTGATGGCTGATAGCTGAATGCTTACGATAAGCTTATCTAGGATGTTGTTGCTTTTTTAAACTAAATAAGTTATTTTTTTATCCGGATAAAAC
>NZ_JAAHHX010000762.1:0-1388 GCF_010672065.1 Moorena sp. SIO4A1
CAACAGTATAAAGCAATATTTTCTTCCTTTGTTTAAGTTTGATCTGAAAAAAAATCATCTCGTCCAATCGTATATTTGGGGTCGCAATTTTCCAAACAAAGGCTTGTTTTGAGTCCCCAGTTACAGCACGCCAACCAGTGAAAGCACTAATTAGTGTTAGTCCAACAGCAACCAACACAGCTAGCACCATACGTTCACGATAAGCTATGGTTAATTCAAAAATAGCAGCTCTATACCGCTCACCACCACCCCAGTTCCCATTTCAAACGAAAACCCCCAACCAGGGGGCATTCACACAGCAGGATTAAACTTTCTCCTTAACTAGACGGTTTAAAATGCCTCGTCAACATCCGAATTACCTCCCCCCTCGGTGACTGAGGGCAAGGGTGGAGTCCACAACACCACCTCAGAGAATTTCTTAAATAGAACTACTTCCCACCAGAGTCACAACTAGTGCGCAACAATATTACCTGAAGTCCCAATAACTCCGATTTTGGGAATTAAAAACACTTTTTGTTATCTTTTTTACTACTGTTAGGAAATAACAAAAAGATAACGGCACTTAATATTAAGTGTAATCTGTTGATTCTTGTGTTGGAGCCAGGTTAATCGACCGATTTATCAATGCTTGTGACGGGAACTGGGTCGGGGATACGTCAACTAAGTAGGTTTTCCAATCCATAGCAAAAATACCGGCCTCTCCTCTTCTCCTTTCGTATTCGTCGAGATCCACTCCTCTTCTAAATACTGGTTAGTAAGGGTTTCAAAACCTCAAGCTTCTGTATCACTTAAATCACGTAGGATTTGGCTTTCTCGTCGGTGCGGCAATTTGAGGCAGACCTGTCATGGAGCGAAATTCATTCAACATCAGCAACGGTTATAGGGCACGCATCTACTGATCTTAACTTTTTCTCTCTTTAGATTTTCTTTACGAATCAGCTTTTAGGAGATACACCCAATGGCCGCTCAAGTAGCGTGCCTATAGCCCATAAGCTAAATGCTTACAGTCTTTGAGGTCAGAATTCAGTATTCCCAAGGGAGATCCGGTGACTTGCTGAAAAACCGGGATTGATGATCGTGATTTTTTTTTGCATCATAGAAGTAACTCCTACTTGGTTGGGAGGAAAGCCGCGCTGGTCATGATTAACGGGCATACTCAGCGCGGTTATTAGTATCGGTGTTTACCTTCTATAGTATAGATAACTCCTCGTAAAAATGCAATGGATAATTAAAAATATTTACATTTATTTACAAATAATAGTGTTAGATATTTAAGTAACTAGTAGTTAACTTTTTTATTGGTAAGACGATTGAGTAACTATCATAGTTTATAGCAATAATAAAACTCATGATGTACTTTCGTTCTGGGTTTTAGGGAGCAATCGTAA
>NZ_JAAHHX010000763.1:0-1384 GCF_010672065.1 Moorena sp. SIO4A1
AGAGAATTTTGTACGGCATTGTTACCACCGGAGAAGACTGGCGTTTCGGTACTTTTAATCGCGTTGAACGTTCCATACAACAAGACCCCAAGCGCTACATCGTCCCAGAAGAGCTAACCGAGTTGCTGGAAATTTTAGTCGGGATTATGACTTGAAACCATTGCTGAATGGTTACTATCAGATGCAGTCCCAAGTACCTCACCTAATTGATAAGCGCTATACTAAATTAAGTAAAGCATGAAGTAAACAAGGTGTTAAGATCTATGGCAACCAATACTCAAAGTCATTTTGCTCCCTACTTAAGACATAGAGGGAAAACTGTTGAAGAACAAATTAAACTCAATCAACCTGCTCTGGCATGGCTAAGAAAACGCCTTGAAGAGGAAATCACACAAGAAGAAGCTAAAATTCGACAGGAAGATTTAGAAAAATTCAAACAAATTCTTGATAGTTTTCGTCCAGAAGGCTCTAAGCTATATAGCTAATAATGATTAGACCTCTTGCAAAAATATTTTTCTGATAGTGTTTACCTCAATCCTTCTGACTTGCGCGTAGCGCTATAACTTTTCCAAAATAATTAAATGCCCAAGAAAATCAGAGAACTAAAATCAATGCTAAAAAAAGCAGGTTTCTCTTATCGTTCAGGTAAAGGCAGTCACACAGTTTGGAGTCATCCTTTATTAAACTATAGTCTGACTATCTCTGGCAAAGATGGAGAAGACGCTAATAGATACCAAGAAAAAGCTGTTAAAAATATACTCAGAGACTTAGATAATTTACAGAAATAAATAGAGATGAAAAACCACTATAGTATCTTAATTCAATGGTCAGAGCAAGACCAAACCTACATTGCTAGTTTGCCAGAATTTGGTCCCTATGCTCATACTCATGGCAGCAGCTACGAAGAGGCTCTCAAAAATGCTAAAGAAGTGTTAGAGCTTTTGGTAGAAGATTACCAAGCTAGAGGTAAAGATTTACCTTTATTAATTTCTTCAAAAATCACGGTATAATTAAAGAGTAAAAAAAGTATATAGCTTGTGTCTAAAAACAAGCAATTCATTATTAATAGTTATATAAATACTGATCAATAGATGTAGAAGCATCACTAACTCCACCTACAACTGGATTGTCTCCGAGTCCCCAAATGGGATCATCTACACCATTGCTATTTTCTGGTAGCTGTTGATTATGTTGCTGTAATTGTTTAAGTTTAACAATTTCATGATGTAACGCTAATACAACTAATTCCTCAAGATTCTTTACTAGTCCTGTCTGAATTAGTTCTTCTGTAGTTTTCAGCAAATCTGTGGGTAAACTTAAAGTGATTTGATTGACGTTTTCCATGGATAGTATTGTTTTGATGAGATCAGAGTGTTGATTATTA
>NZ_JAAHHX010000764.1:0-1382 GCF_010672065.1 Moorena sp. SIO4A1
CAACAACTAGGTCTGATGTAATCGACCATAAGCAATTGGGCGCACGGTGTGCGCCCGTAAAGTTGATTTGTGTTGTACTCAATATCAGAAGCGCTATTGCTGCATTTTTGACAAAGATGGCGATCGCAGTCACTGAAAGCCTTACACAATCTAGGGTTTACCCCCATTGAAGCTCAGCAAAAAAAATGACAGTGTGTTGTTCTTGAGCGATCGCTTATCTATTCCTAATAGAATAGAACACTTTTATACCGATCTACTTAGTTGTTAATTGCTCAACAATACCCATCACTGCACTGCGGGTTAGTTTAGATTGTCCGAGGGCTAAAACATCAAGGGTGGCATGAGCTAATGCTAGGGGAATTTGGCAAAAATTTCTGGCTGGACTATTCTTCATGAGAGCATTGGTGTAAGCATCAGCTAAAGAGAGATTTCTCCGAGCATATTTGTGTAGCTCTTCTTGGCTCCAGCCGTTGGGAAAAAAATCCACTTGCCTTGTCAAATCTTCAGAGCGGTTACGTAGAATGTTGACTGCTTGTAAACCCCGACCAAAACCAACTGCATAACTACGGTTAGTTTGGGTACCATCATACCAAGCCCATAAATCAGAAAGTAACAATCCTACAGACCCGGCAACGCTATAAGTATAAGCATCCAAATCCATTTCTGTATTAATTTCCCAACCGCATTCAGCCCAAGCTGCCATTCTATCTGCCATAGCTGCGCTAGCTTCCCAAATGCGAGGTGCAATGGTTTCCGGTGCTAGCATTGCCCATTCACCAATCCGAATGCTTACTTCTGGAAGTGGCTGTTCGTGCTTACTCAAGGCTAAAGATAATTCCGAGGCACTGAATCCATTACCTATACCTTGTAGACCGAAACTAATTTTTCGCAACAGTGAAGCCTTGGTAGGGTTATCAAGCTCAAAATTATCTTCAATTTCGTCAATTGCACGCATACACAAGTATGCAGAAGCAACCGATTCTTGTAACCCTCCTGGTAAACAACTAATTGGAATGTAGAAAGTTCGACTAGTTTCTTTGAGAATTCCTAAGGCATCTTTACATAGTTGCATGACTTTACTATTCTCATCGTCGCTTTATATGATATTAATAAATTTTAAAGGATAAATACTCATAAATATTGAATTTATATTTATTTTTTCTCAAGAGGACTTACGAAGTTTACTTGGTTTCGCCCCCCTAAGCACTTCAGGTATGTTTCAAAATGCAAGAAGTTAACGATTTTGGGTGATAAGGGTTTGGGTAAATACGGAAATAGGGAATACAAGGCGCATTTACTGAAAACTAAGCCAATAAGTATCTTTGACACCTCAGTAATTAGTCGGCTTCAATCAACTGAAATGACTAACAATTCGTGATTCG
>NZ_JAAHHX010000765.1:0-1381 GCF_010672065.1 Moorena sp. SIO4A1
TTATAGAAATTAGGGGTGTAGCAATAACACTAACTGGTATAGAGTAGCTGGCAACAACTTGAAAAACATACAGTTGCAGGGGTAGAGTCCAAACTGCTGCTGCAATTGGCACAGCAACTAGGGATGCTGCTTGATAAGTGAGCCGATTGGTAAAATTCCAGAAGAGGTAAATTACTACACTCAACAGGCAGCCCTAAAGGAAACAAAACAACTGTTTCCTGAATACAAAAAAATTTACGCAGAAACTCAACAAGTCAATCTACAAAGGCTTAATAAAGCCTGGGACAGATGGAGGAAACCTGACGCAAGTGGGAAACGAGGGGGAAGACCTCGTTTTAAAAAACCTGGAGACCTTAGATCTTTTGTATTTCCCAGGATCAACAATTCTAAAGCTGGGGCGCACCTGGTTGATAGTGTTTTGAAGCTAAGTCGAATCGGATCAATGCCTGTCGTAATGCATCGACCATTACCTAAAGGCTTCATCCTCCAACAATGCACTATCGTCAAAAAAGCTGATGGCTGGTATTGTTGTATTTCGATGAAAGATGATACCGTCCCTGAACTGTTACCTGTAGATTCAGTTAAATCTGCCGTTGGTATTGACGTTGGTTTAGAGAAATTTCTGACTACATCTGATGGAGAAGCAATACCTATTCCTCAGTTTTATCGGAAAGCTCAAGACAAGCTAGCTCAAGCCCAAAAAGTAATGTCACGCCGTGTCAAGGGTTCTAATAACTGGAAAAAAGCCAAACACAAAGTAGCCTTATTACATCTTCATTTAACCCGGTGTCGGAAAGATTTTCATTATCAGGTTGCTCATTGGTTGTGCAGCAAGTACGAGCTAATTACTTACGAGAACTTAAACATCAAAGGACTCGCTCGAACTAAACTGGCAAAATCAATATACGATGCGGCTTGGGGGTGTTTTCTGGAAATATTGCAAGCAGTAGCGGTAAGACGCGGTTTGTTAGTCCAGGAAGTCAACCCACGGGGGACAAGTATTGAGTGCTTTAATTGTGGTTCTAGGGTTGAAAAAAGTTTGAGTGAGCGTGTTCATTGTTGTTCCAGTTGTCAAGTCAAAATTGACCGTGATTGGAACAGTGGTATTAATATCTTAAATCGTGGATTATTGGCGGTCGGACTGCCGCTAAATGGCTGTGGTAAATCAATACAGGATATTGAGGAACAGCAAGTCTCATTCGTGAGTTTGAGAAGCCTACATCATAATCTTTGATTTTATGTGGGAGTAGTCACAATAAGCAAAATAGGAAACTTAGACGCAAGGCTTGATGGACACGGAGGTATTTTTTCGCCCCCCAGTTTTGCCCTACAAACGGTCCAATGCTGGCAGAGATTGCAATTAGGACAATCTGGCTAAAGG
>NZ_JAAHHX010000766.1:0-1378 GCF_010672065.1 Moorena sp. SIO4A1
AGACCAGAAATCCTATTATAACCTAATCGAGATTTTGTTATTAGTATCTTTACCGAACTTTCCAGGGTATTGTGCTACCTCCTATATCCCCCTATGGGGGATGTTAGCCTAATAAATGCCAGGGGTACATTCTGCACCCAAGACAAGGCAGGGATACCCCAGCAATCGACGTTTAGCCAGTAGGAATACCCAGTGGTTGCCACTCCAGAAAAATCTCAATCAGTCAAACTTTCCCCAAGCCATGGTCACGAACGAGTTGCGGTTTTACTCATGGGTTATGGAGAAGTCGAAAGCTACGAAGACTTCGCCAACTACAACGAACAAGCCTTAAACTTGCTCACTGCCAAATTTGCCCCAGTCCCCAACTGGATCTATCCACCCTTAGCCAAAATTTTGGCAATGTTTGATTTCCACGAGTGGGGGCACCAGCATGACAACTTTATTTCACCCCACAACAAGATTTTTGAACAGCAACGGGCAGGCATTGAAAAACAACTGCAAGCTAAATGGGGCGATCAGGTGAAGGTATTCAAAGCCTTTAACTTCTGCGCTCCCTTTTTGCCAGAACAAGTCCTCAGTGAAATTAAGGAGCAAGGGTTCCAAAAACTGCTGATCTATCCCCTGCTAGTGGTGGATTCCATCTTTACTAGCGGCATTGCGGTGGAACAAGTCAATAAAGCCCTCGAGAAATTAGAGGATAAAGATCAACACTGGGTTCAGGGATTGCGTTACATCCCGTCTTTCTATAACGAACCAGAGTACATTAATCTAACTGCTCAATTGGTGGAAGAGAAAATTACTACCGATTTAGCAGCAGCCTATCTGCCCTCCCAAATTGGCATTGTCCTGATGAACCATGGCTGTCCCCACGAAGCTAAAGGATTTGTGTCTGGAATTGACGAAAGTCAGGCATTGTATGAGGCAGTAAGGGAAAAGTTGATGTATAAGTATCCCCTAATCTCTGTGGGCTGGCTTAACCACCAAACTCCCTTAATTAAGTGGACTCAGCCTCACACGGAGTTAGCAGCCCAGAACCTGATTAACTTAGGGGCTAAGGCGATTGTGTTTATGCCGATTGGCTTTGCCACAGAGAATCACGAAACCCTCTTAGATGTGCATCACATTGTCCACGCTCTAAAGCGTCGTAACTCAGAGGTTACCTACGTAGAGATGCCCTGTGTTAATGATCATCCAGAATTCTTACAGATGGCAGCGGAGTGGGCTAATCCTCAAATTGAGGTACTTATATCAGAAAATGCTCTATCTATCAATCCCCAGTTGGGAGCTGTGCAGGCATCAGAGCACCATCATCACCATCACCATCACCACTGATTCACCAAAACGTTTCAGTAGCTTACTTTATATTAGGTTGCTTTAT
>NZ_JAAHHX010000767.1:0-1375 GCF_010672065.1 Moorena sp. SIO4A1
CTATCAGTTCTTGCTTATTCCCGATTCCCGATTCCCGATTCCCGATTCCCGTTCCCCTCCTGGGAGGGGTTAGGGGTGGGTTCCGATTCCCGATTCCCGATTCCCGATTCCCGATTCCCGATTCCCTAGGCCAAACGCTATAAATCCCGGCAAGAGAAATAGTGATACCAAGGCTTGGGTGGGCTAGTGGTATCGGTAGGGAAAGAGGTGAGAATGATCGTACCATCGGGACCGGTCATCCAGCCTTGAGCTTCTACAATCCTTTTGCGCTGAGACTTCTGTGGCACAGAATTCTGTTCGGTCGAGGGAGGGTTACTGTCATTGTTATCAATTTCAGTAACGGTTTCATCATCTAGAGTCACCCAATCAGCAATAATGGTTCGACCGATAATCGGGTCGAGGGGACTGGGCGGAATGCCACCGCGTCCAGTAACAATAAATTCACCAAGTTCATCGACTGAGATTTTCCCACTTCTCGGACAGCTAGCAACAATGAGTGATGATGGGTCAGTTAAATTAATTGGTAGTTGATCTAATCCCCGAGAGGGGTCAAGATTGCCCGTTTTGATGGTAACTATTCCTGGACCAGACTCAGAACTGGCATCGATATCATTAGTGCGATTTCCCTCCATGGCTTCGCGCTCCTCAATCAGACGGACATCTTCGGCATCAATGGTGATTTCACCACCTTTTCCCTGTTGAGCTTTGGCAATGATATCGCTACCATCAGGACCAGTTGGGGGAAAGGCAATTAAGAGAGTGTAGCTAGTGTGAGGAGTTTGGGAGTTTTATTAGAATTTCTGCCTAATTTCATACATTGAGATGCACCCAATCCCAATATCCCATTCCAAGCTATCAAAAACCAGAAGAATTTTGAATTTTGAATTTTGAATTTTGCCCAGGGGGACTAATCAATCACCCAAAAACCCTTTTTACGCCAATATTGTTCCAACAGTGCTTGCTCCAAATCCTGAGATTCAATCAATTCTTTAGTTACCAAAATTTCTCCTAATTTGATACCAGTTAAAGACTGAATTTCAAGGGCTGTATTGAGTTGAATATGAGAAATAAGTCGTTTACGGACTAGAATTTTACCAAGTTGCATGACTGGGTGCTTTTGTATCAATTAATAATCGAACATTGGTCATTATTCAATTTCCAATTAACTTTGGAAAAATCAAAAAAGACCAATAACATTTGACAAATGATTGTTAAATGAGTTAATCAATAGATGCCCTTGGCTAGCCTCGCCAATCCTGCATAGTCTTTGAACAACCCATTACTTAATCAGGCGCTTTGTAAAAATTTATGAAAAAGGCAAGAGTAACAATTCAGTAATTCTGTAGTGACCCTATCTGTATGGTGCGTTATTAAA
>NZ_JAAHHX010000768.1:0-1372 GCF_010672065.1 Moorena sp. SIO4A1
TGCTTGATTCTTGCGAATCAAGCTAAGGTGGGTTATTGGATAAATTCTTGGCGCCAGATAGCAAAAGTTAGCAGTGACCAAATTTGGCGGCTATTACCAGGTTGGTAGTCTTTTATCAAGTTACAAACTTCCGGTTTAAAAATACCTGTTTCTGGCAATGTTTTAATTAACGCGCCAACATCTTCCCAGAGATAATCTTTGAGCCAAGAACCAAAAGGCGATCGCCAACCATACTTTTTCCGCTTTTGTACTACTTTTGGCAATAAATCTGAGAAAGTCGCTCTCAGCAGTTGCTTATCTTTTTGCCAGCCCACTTTCCTGGCAAAGGGAATAGACATAGCATATTCAACAAATTGGTAATCTAAAAAAGGAGTCAGGGATTCCAAACCTGCTGGCGTACTTGTTTTATATGCCCTGATGCGATTTGATTCTTTAATATCCAACTTCAAATCCATGTAGAGCAGGGCATCTTGGTTGCTAGTAATGTGATTTTTGGAGAGCAAACTTTTTAATAGTTCCTGATAGATCGAGTCTATAACTCCCGTATCTGTAGCGTATTCTCCCTGTAAGAGCTGATTAAATTCTCCCTTGCCGTAGGTAAACCAAGTACTTAATCTTTCTACAGTTAAGGGTGCTAAGTCCACTCTTCTAAAAGCTGTAGGATTAAAGTTATCTTTTACTGGCCATTTGTTTCTGTTGGCATAGGCTAAGTTGCGCAACCAGCTAGGTAATTTTTGCAAGAGGCTAATCTGCATATCTAATTGATGGCGCGGCTCACCTCCAAAGATGGCATCACTGCCATCCCCAGTCATTACTACTGCAATTCCTTGCTCCTTAAGCCATTCAGCCAGCAAGAGCATGGTGACGTTAATTTGATTACTATGAGGCTCACCAAAACTTCTTACACAACGTCGCAGTGTACCGATTAAATCTTGTCTGCCAGAGATAATCAGCTGACTATGTTTGGTACCAAAATGGGCACTCACTGCTTTAGCAACATCAGCATCAGAGTTACACTGATTCGGATTTGTGTTCCAGATTTCAGCATCAAGGGAACCAATTTCAAAGGCTGTAGAAAAGGTGTGAACTGGTTCTTTTGAGAGTTTGCTCATCATCCCCACAACCAGGGTAGAGTCTAAACCACCACTCAGAAGTGCTGCGGGAGAAAAATCACTGTTGCGATCTAAGCGACGCTTTACCGCCAACTCAAACCGCGAGCGAAGATTGTCTCTGATTTCTGCTTCTGGCGTACTCTGCAATGTTGCGACTTGCTGGAGTTGCCAGTAGCGATGTAGCTGCGGTGTTTTTCCGGCTTCAATGATTAAACTATGAGCAGGTTGTAGCTTTTTTACCCCCTTAACTAGGCTCAAGG
>NZ_JAAHHX010000769.1:0-1371 GCF_010672065.1 Moorena sp. SIO4A1
AAGGAAAGTCTAGGTGAGTAGATAGTATTTTGGGTTAAAGGGAACAGGGAACAGGGAACAGGGAACAGGGAACAGGGAACAGGGAATAGGGATGCAGCGCTTCTGCCTTCTACCTTCTGCTTTCTGCCTTGCTGTTAGGCATTTTTAATGCCTAACAGCTTAACTGCGATCACTCTAGGAATTAATCCTAATCAATTTTTAGTTTATTTTTAAAGGAATGGGTAGTCTGTATAGCCCTTTTCTAAATCCTTGTCCCCTCGACCGTAAAATGTCTTAGGATTGGGTGTATTTAATTCGGCATCTAGTTCAAACCGTTTGGGTAAATCAGGATTAGCAATAAACAGCCTGCCGAAAGAAACTAAATCTGCATCACCCGATGCCAAGATAGTGTTTCCCTGGTCTTTGTCATAGCCGCCGTTGGTGATAATCGTACCGTTGTAGATAGGGCGAAATAGGGGGGTAACTGGATTGAGTACCTCGCGGGTTCCTAAATCTACTTCATTGGGTTCCATCAGGTGAATGTAGGCTAAGTCAAAGGGATTGAGAGCATTGATCACATAGCTGAAGATTGCTTTAGGGTTTGAGTCTCTCATCCCATAGAAAGTGTTGCTGGGAGAGAGTTTGATGCCTACTCGGTTACCTCCCCAGACGCTAGTGACAGCTTCCACAACCTCTAGCAGGAACCGAGCGCGGTTTTCGATTGAGCCACCGTAGCGATCGCTGCGTTGGTTGGAACCATCTTGGAGAAACTGGTCGATCAAGTAGCCAAAAGCACCATGAAGCTCAATGCCATCAAATCCCGCTACCATGGCATTTTCTGCTCCTTTGCGGAACTGCTGGACAATTTCAGGAATTTCGTCGGTTTCTAGAGCGCGAGGCATGTCCAAGGTAACTTTGCCAATGGGAGACCATTGTACATTCGGTAATAATTAGCCCAGCGGTTGCTCGCTGGGTGTAGTAAGTTCCCATCAAAGCAGTAGGAACCGTCCCATTAGCCCGTAAACGGGTCATGGGTGCCATTACCATACGGTTGGGTAAGCTGTAGGAAGCGAGTTGCACTGAAGAAAAAAGATCGTCTCTGCCTTCATGGAATTGGCGTCTCCGTGACTGAAGTCGTTTAGAGGTATTACCCTCCACAATATCTGAAAATTTTACAGCAGCTGGGGAGTAGAAGTGTTCAACTTCGGCGATTACTGAATAAGAAGGGGAAGAGTGTGGGGAGAGGGGGAACCAAATAGGTTTAATCAGTTTAATCAATAGGAGGAAAACCCGCTTTTTCTAGCAGTTTTTTACCCTCATCAGTCCGCAGCAAATCGATGGATGTAAGCTTCTCCGGCTTTTTGTTCTGCTTTCCCATTTTTTTGACAATCA
>NZ_JAAHHX010000077.1:0-29120 GCF_010672065.1 Moorena sp. SIO4A1
TGCGGGTACACATACGATGACCAGGTTTTGCCTGGGCTGCATCTAAATCAGCATTGGTGTCGGCTACCCAGGTGGTAATTTTCAAATCAACTGCTTCGCTCAGGGCTAGGACAAGAGCCTCTTTAATGTTCCCTGTCTTAAGGTATTGTCTAAAGTCATCTCTAGGAGCCATAATAGTACACTCGCGCTTATTAGGGTAGTTTTCTAACTTAGTTTAGATTGACTTATTATGAAGAATTTTTGATATTACCACGTCCACCCTTGGGTTGTAGTGGTAGGATTCTTTAAAGGATATAGCTGTTGTTGAGAGTTTTTCGGTGACTGTGAACACCCAACCGTCAACCGTCAACAAACACTCGGTTAATTAAATTATTTAGGTGAAATTTATATCAGATGATAACGAGTTGAGCAACTTAGCAGCGCCCATTACTGCTGAACACTTTGTCTGTCACGGAAGTAGCAGATCAAATCAATAATATTTATATTTTTTTTAGTGTTAAATAGTATTCCCTTTTTTGGAAGATAGACGCTTAGCCACTATCAGTATCGAGAGCAGAGCCTTGAGGTAGCCGACCCATGGTAGTACTCAGAACCGTAAACAGTTGTTGCAAATTTTCCAAATTTTGCTGAATAGTCTGGCGTCCTTGTTTTACCTGCTGTAGATGAAATTGCTTCAGTTCAGTGTAAGGCCCATTGCCCATAAACTCTGAACCAACTTCGTTGTTGATTTCACCATCAACAATATTCATGCTAGTACGCATTTGGCAATCAGAGGTTGGCTGGTCTAGCTCCGCTGAGGAATTAGGAGCTGGGCTAGATGAGGATACCCAAGTCGTAATTTCTAACTCCACTGCTTCACCTAGGGATAGGGTCAGAGCATCCCTAATGTTACCTGCCTTGATTTGTTGTTTAAAGTCGTCTTTAGTGGTCATGGATTTTGTTGCCTTAGTTGGGTACGGTGCGTGATAAGACGGGCTCGCAATCATTTTATCGGTCGCCAGGGTTGGGATAGTCCGTCTGGGAATATTGATAACCGGCAAGATGCCGGTTCCACCAATATGCCGGTTCCACCAATATGCCGGTTCCACCAATATGCCCGTTCCACCAAGATGCTGCTTCCACCAAGATGCCGGTTCCAACCACCGGGTCAAACAGCTTTTTAGGAGATCCACCCGTTATTAGTTTTTAGTTGTTAGTTGTTAGTTCTTAGCCAAAAATCGGTAACTTCATATCCTAGTTCCTCTAACATTCGATGGAGCAGGGGTAAGCTCAGACCGATAACATTACTATGACAGCCTTCGATTTTGTCAACGAAGAGTCCCCCTCTACCTTCCAAAGCAAAGGCACCAGCACATTTAAGGGGTTCGCCAGTAGCAACATAGGCTTCTATAGCGCGATCGCTTACATTGGCAAAATAAACTCGCGTTACACCACAGCGCACTATGGTTTTGTTCCGAGATAAGTCAATTAAAGCATGACCTGTATAGAGTTCTCCAGTAGTCCCTCGCATCTGTTGCCAACGAGCGATTGCTTCAGATGGGTTAGGAGGTTTGCCATAAATCCCACCCTCCATACTCAATACAGAATCACAGCCTAATACCAGAGCGTCACTAAATTGATCAGCAACAGTTTTTGCTTTTTGTTCAGCTAGAATCTGCACTAACGTTGCTGGCTCCGGATGCTGCACTTGAGATTCGTCAAAATTGCTTTGGCAGACCACCGGTTCAATACCAGCAGTTTGCAACAATCGTCTGCGAGCACTAGAAGCTGAAGCTAATACAAAAGTCGGCACATCCATATAGCAATTTTCAGAAACGTTTGAGCGACATTGCTTATGCTTTTAAGGCAAGAGGCAAGAGGCAAGAGGCAAGAGGCAAGAGGGTTTCACGGAAATCAGCGTCAAAAAAGACTGTACCTGATCAGCACGCCTTTGGCGAACAACTAAACAACCAAACAACCTGTAACCTTGGCCTATTGGCCACGCTACGCGAACAACCAAACAACCTGTAACCTTGGCCTATTGGCCACGCTACGCGAACAACCAAACAACCTGTAACCTTGGCCTATTGGCCACGCTACGCGAACAACCAAACAAACTGTAACCTTGGCCTATTGGCCACGCTACGCGAACAACCAAACAACCTGTAACCTTGGCCTATTGGCCACGCTACGCGAACAACCAAACAACCTGTAACCTTCAACTGTTTACTAGTTCACTGAAAATGACTTAACCACTGTCTGCAACAAATTTTTCATTTTACCCCAGCGTCGTTCGGTCGTGGAAGCATTGAAGGTGTAGAGCTTGCCACGGTTAACCACCACACTGGCGAGATTGTGCCGTTCTTGGCTGGGAAGTTGGACGTTGTATTCTAAAAGGTAATAAGTCTTGTCTGCTACCTCACGAGCTTCAGCATTAACCAACTCGGCTGTGCGACCAGAATCGGGAGGAGCAAAGGCATTTTTTTGCAGCTGATACCCCACTTCTGAGGGTGTACCTAAATCAGCAAGGGTCTTGCCTTCCGGCACTGGGCTAATCACCATACTAACATTTTCGGTGCTTTCGATAAGATCGTGGAACACTACATCCGGTCCATCAGTCACTTGGATAGGGACCCAACCGTTGGGATACAAAAACTGATAACCTTTAAGGCTGTCTACATAGCTTTGTAGACCACTGGCACCAGTTGTGCAGCCATGTATAGCCAGACTCAACACTAGCAGCAGTAGTGGTGCAATTTTCTTGAGCATCTCTTTGAGCATCTCTATTGAACGTCAACTCAGCTGCTTAATTGTCTCATCTTTAACTAATCGTACTTGCCTCTATGTATTTTCTGTTACCGGTTGGACACTCACCAGATGTGTGATAGATAGTGAAGTCAAGCTAATAGAGCGATTTTAGACAACTGCACACGGTAACAATTCTGGAAATCATCAGGCTTTGTAAGGAAAATCATGAAACCAACTTATCGAACTATCTCTAGTCTAGGAATTGCCACAATACTGACTGGCTTTACCGCAACTGTCTATGCTCAGCAGCCGCCAATTCCAGTGCCAGTGATTATCCGATCTGAGCCAGATAATCAAGAGCCGACCTCTGAGAAAGAGCCAACTAATACTCAAGCCCAACCTGCCGAAGAGCCACCAGCTAATACTCAAGCCCAACCTTCCCAAGAAAAACCGGCTGATTCTGAAGCCAAACCTTCCCAGCCAGCCAATTCTGAAAAACCCACTGTTGAGAAAGACCCTTTTAATACGGAATTGCCTGTGAGGACTATACCCCGAATGAGTGCTGTGGAATTCTACAACCGGGGCGTGGATCAACTAGATAATGGTAATTATCGAGAGGCAATGGCAGATTTCAAACAGGCTTTGCAGCTGGAACCCTATGACCCTGATATCAACTACAATCTTGGCTACGTCCACCACATTCAGGGGAATTATCAAGAAGCGATTGATAACTACACTGCTGCTATCAAGATTAAAACCGACTATGGTGAAGCCTATAGCAACCGTGGCTATGCCTATTTTGTGCAAAAGAAGTACATCGAAGCGATCGCTGATTTTTCCAAGGCTATTACTCTGACACCCGATAATGATACGGTTTATCTCAGTCGAGGTAATGCCTACTCTGAAATAGAGAACTATTTCCAAGCAATTGCCGATTACGATCGAGCTGTGTCGATTAATCCTAAAAATGCTATGGCTTACTACCAGCGTGGTTTAACTCGTAGTAAGCTCAAACAGTATCAAGCTGCTGTAGCTGATTACACAGAAACTCTAAAAATTGAACCCACTTTTGCCGATGCGTTTTATAAACGGGGTCTAGCAAGCCTTGACCTCAATAAGGTTGAGGAAGCGATTCAGGATTTCAAAAAAGCGGCTGATTTATTCCAAGAACAAGGCAGAACTGAAAATTACCAAGAAGCGATGGAAGCCATCAAAAAGCTTTAATGGCGACCGGACGCTTGAACTGAATTGGCTTTTCAACAGCTTTCTTCTGTGCAGTACCTAGCTCACACCAGAGGCTGAAAAAGCCACAAAGATCAAGCCACTTACTAAAATCAGAGCTGTTACACCCAAGATCAGGTAGTTGCGCTTTTCTGCTGCAGTGGGTGGCTCTGCCTGGTACACTTTTGGCTCTTTAGCAAAATTGTTCAAACGTCCGCCGTCTTCTACTGTATATGGCATTGATTACAACCTTTTTTTACTTTATATATATAAATGTAACAAAGAATGTAACAAAAATTGGTATAACTACTCTTCAGTTTTCCTGATCAGCTTGATTTGTTACGTTAAAGTGTTAATCCAGTCCTAGACCTTGACAAATTATTTGATATATGTATTTATAGCAGTTCTCAGAATCATCAGGTACACAGGTTTTTTTACTACTCCCTACTCCCTACTCCCTACTCCCTACTCCCGCGCAACCCCAAGGGCGTAGTACCTCACCTAATTGAGAACTGCTAGATCAGCTAGGTAATGGTACCAGTGAGGGGTGAGCTAGCACTAGCATAGTTTTTAACTGGAATACGACCAGCTAGGTAAGCCAGACGACCAGCTTCGGTGGCCATTCCCATGGCTTTTGCCATCATGACAGGATTACCTGCTAATGCGATCGCACTATTAATCAATAAAGCATCTGCCCCTAACTCCATGGCATAGGTGGCTTCACTGGGGCTACCTATGCCAGCATCTACCACCACCGGAACTCCAGCTTCCTCAATGATGATTTCAATATTGGCAGCATTCTTGATGCCCTGTCCCGAACCAATGGGTGAACCCAAAGGCATCACCGTCGCACATCCTACCTCTTCTAGGCGTTTGGCTAATAAGGGATCCGCATTAATATAGGGCAAAACGGCAAACCCTTCTTTTACCAGTTGCTCTGCTGCCTCTAGAGTACCAATGGGGTCAGGGAGTAAATACTTAGGATCAGGAATCACTTCCAGTTTCACAAAATTATTGTCTTCTTGACCCAATAGCTTCGCCATTTCCCGACCAAGCCGTGCCACTCGCACCGCTTCTTCCGCCGTTTTACAGCCTGCGGTATTGGGTAACATCCACAGTTTCCTCCAATCCAGGGATTCCGCTAGCCCTTCGTGTCCTGGTGCTTTAGTTTGTACCCGACGCACGGCCACCGTTACAATTTCACTGCCACTAGCCGCAATACTTTTAGCCATTACCTGTTGAGAGTCATACTTACCTGTGCCAGTCATCAGACGAGACCGAAAGGTTTTTCCCGCAATGGTTAGTAAATCCGGTGGTTCCGTCCCATTGTCAGAGTGAGAGTCCCGGACCGTAGCAGAATTATAGTGCAGCACTGGTGTTGAGGAGGAGTTACTAGATACACTGAGATGATGACTAAGATTAGGACTAAGATTAGGAATGCTTTGATTTGAGGCTGGTTGATGGTAAGGTCGGTCGTATCGAAATTGATCTAACAATGGGTCAGACTTTTGCTTCTCAATCAGGTCAGCCAGCAACAAAGCGGTCACCGGAGCCAGCAAAATACCGTAGCGATAGTGACCAGTAGCCAAGCTCAGGTTTTGGCATGGACTAGTGCCAAGAATTGGTAATTGGTCAGGTGTGGTTGGTCGAAATCCCCACCAACACTCATGAATCGAGCAGTGTTGAATTTCCGGATATAGCCGGATAGCTGATTTTAACAAACGGTTAATTCCAGCAGTAGTGTTGTCAGGCTGCCAACCTACATCCTCTACTGTTGCACCAATCAAAATTCGTCCATCTCGACGGGGGACTAGATAAACCTCAGAGCTGAATAACACTCGCTGTAGTGGCAAGGGGTGTTGATAATTTTTAGTGGCTTTTACTGACAGCATCTGACCTTTTTTTGGAGCCACTGGCAAGGGCAATAGTTGATTAGACCAGGCTCCAGTTGCTAGGACATAATGGTCTGCATGGAGTTCCCCTGCGGAGGTTCTAATCCCAGAGACTAAGCGATTGTGTTGCTGAATTGCCTCCACAGCTATGCCTTCACGTAGGTCTACTCCCCATTCTTGGGCAGCCAGTCGCAGGGCTTTACTGAGTGCTTGGGGGACCACCTGAGCATCTTCTGGGTACCACCAACCACCAACCACTTCTGAGCTTAAACCTGATTGATAGCAATGAATCGTATCTTTATCTAACCAGTCAGCAACTCCGGTTTTGTTGCTGACCTGCTGTTGCTGATTTCCTGGTGCCCCTTCATAGACCGGTGCTAAAAAGCCACAGGGCCAATAGCCCGTTGCCACACCAGTCATCTGTTCCAGTTTGGTACACCATTGAGGATACAGTGAGTGGGACCACAGGCCCAAATCTAGCATGGGACCGATGGGGAGCGCTTCTGAGAAGGGTGCCAACATTCCCGCTGCAGCTAGGGTGGCACCTTCTTGGAAATTGCGGGTGACAACAGTTACTGTTGCCCCACGCCGCTTCAGTTCTACAGCGATCGCTAAACCGATAATGCCACCGCCAATAATCAGAATGTCACTTGCTGCTTTCATAGGTTAAGGAGAGTGGAGACTAGGGATTGGGGAAAGTATCAAGGATGAAGTATCAAGGATGAACTATTAAGGAGGAAGTATCAATGAACTATTAAGTATGAAGTGGGAAGTGGGAAGTGTAACTCGTAGGTTGTGGATAACGTTTTTAGTCAACCTTAAGTCCGATAAACCCATTTCTTCCTTCAACCTTTATTGTTCATGCTTTCTACTTCAACCTTTATTTTTCATCCTTTATTTTTCATCCTTTCTCCTTTTCACCCATCCCCTAATCCCCAATCCCTAATCTCTTCCCCAACCTTTTAAACAACTACAGGTGCTGCCCTTTACCATAGAGCTGGTATGGGGTCATTATCTTCGTATACTACTGTACCAGAACTTCCTGTAGTTGCTGAGCTTGCTGTACTCGCTGGAGCACTAGACTCACTGATCACGGTAGTTCCTTGAGCAACAGTATCCTCCTCTGGCTCGGCAAAGGTATTAGTTGTATTTGCCTGTGCTTGTTCGAACGGTTGCTCTGGTTGAATACTCAGTGCTTCCCCTTCTGTAATTGATGGGTCTTCTGACACTTCTGGATCAGTTGGTGTTGCCTCATCCTGGTTCCTACCCAGATTAAAGAAGGGAATGTTAAAGCGAGAAGCCTTTTGTTCCTCAGGTTCAGGAAGTGGTTCTACTTGATTTGCACTCTGGGGAGCCTCTTCGATTTGGCGACCCTTACAAGCACTAACTGCTCCTAGGAGAGCAACCAGGACTAATAATTTGGTAGTTAACCTCATATATTTGTTCATACTCTGATTCGATATCAAGAATTGTGTTTGCATGACTTAATACCTGTGTGTCGAAGTAGGGAATTTACAGATGTGCCCTTTTCGGTGAACACACCCGCCCATAATATACCAGTTGAGTTCTCCGGAGGTCACTATAAAATAAAATTGTTCATTGTCTTGATGCAAAGGGCGAGTGGGGGTTTCCCCCTTTGGCCGACTACATCGCTTTGACCCTATCCCCTTTACCCATCTAGCTGCTCCAACCCTCCACCATTAGTTAAGCACTAGTTAACCATTGCTAAATGTGCCTTAGCTTACATTCTGTTAGGACTGATGGGGATATAGGGTTAACAAATGATGATTTAAAAGCTAACTGCGTCAGTGCGATCGCTAACGTAAGCATTCAGCTATCAGCTATCAGCTGATGGGTTATGGGTTATGGGAAAGCTAAACCTAACAGCTTTTGAATAAAAAAGGTAACCATTCGAATAATGCTGAGTTACGTCATAGCGTCGAAGGCTGTGCCACGCTGTTCCCGTAGCGTGGCCAACGGCCAAGGGCTTTTCCCCAGACTTGAAATTTTTTTTAAGCTGAACGCGCACGCGTGAGCTTTTAGCTGACGGCTGACGGCTGACGGCTGAATGCTTAATCGCTAACTGCTTCTGCTGATATGCAGTTAACTGTTTTAGTAACTGTTTTAGTTAACTTATCTACTTTTCTAGGGTTGCTTAGTGACGGGTAACAGTCAACAGTCAACAGTCAACAGTCAACAGTTAACCACCCGGAATTTAACTATAGCTTAACTTATGTCTTAAGCTAGGCTAGTTAAGTCTGTCATTCTCGGTAGCATGTCACCTTTGTAATTATGTACATAGATCCCCCCTAGCCCCCCTTAAATAAGGGGGGAATTATATTCACAAGTCTCCCTTATTAAGGGATAATTATATTCACAAGTCTCCCTTATTAAGGGGGAATTATATTCACAATTAACCCTTAAAAATGGATAATTATATTCACAATTAACCCTTATTAAGGGATAATTATATTCACAATTAACCCTTTTTAAGGGGGATAATGGGGGATCTGAATCAGGGATTAACAAAATTGACATGCTCCCGTCATTCACTCATTATCTCTATTCTGACTAAACTACACGTTAGCACTACTATGCTTTGGTTGATATTCGCTAGTCTAACAGCTCTTTTTGCTTCTGGCAAGGATTTGACCAGTAAGAGAGGGCTCAAAAATGTTGATGCTTACATTGTTTCTTGGGCGTTATTCTTTTTTTCTTTGCCGGTTTTACTCCCCCTCCTTTTTGTTATTGAAATTCCCGAACTAGGCCGAGATTTTGGCTTAGCATTAATGGTAGGAGGGTCTCTGAATGTGGTGGCCATGAGCTTGTATATCCAAGCATTGAGTCGCTCTGACTTATCCATTACCGTTCCCTTTGTGACCTTTACCCCGTTATTTTTATTAGTGACATCCCCAATCATTGTTGGAGAATATCCTACCCCCTTAGATATGGTAGGGATTATGATGATTGTACTTGGGTCTTATAGCTTGAATTTGAAAGAAAAAAGAAACGGTTACCTCGCCCCTTTTAAAGGGCTACTGAAGCAACGAGGTCCTAAGTTAATGTTAACCGCAGCTGTAATTTTTAGTATTACGGCCAACGTTGATAAGGTGGGGGTAGAAAATTCTTCACCAATATTTTGGGCAATTGCACTGCATACCTTTATTGCCACAGGGATGGGATTTATTATGCTGTATAAATCAAGAGGTAAATTAAACCAAATTCCAAAATAATTACTGTCTATAGTTCCTATTGGTTTCTTTCAGGCTGGAGCAATTTTGTGCCAAATGACAGCTCTCGAAATGACCTTTGTTAGCCACGTGATTGCTGTTAAACGCATGAGTGCTTTAATTAGTGTAATCTTAGGATGTCTAATTTTTAAAGAACCGGGAATTCAGGAAAGAGCAACTGGAGCAGCAATTATGGTATTGGGAGTTTTACTGATTAGTTTATCGGGACATTAGGATTGGGTTTTAGGGAAAAGGGAGCAGGGACTTCGGAGCAGATGTAGGGTGGGCAGTGCCGATTAAATCTATTACAACCTGATATTATCCGTCTGAACCACTGCCCACCCTACGATTAATTTATTCCCGATTCCCGATTCCCGATTCCCGATTCCCGATTCCCGATTCCTTATTTATTAATAAAAAAAAATTCCCAAACCCCTTGACAATTAGTCAATAAATTAATATATTAATATTATACCTAGTTCAAACACGGAACTCCAAATGACTAACAACATTAATCCCAACTCAGATGACAATCTCAACAATCCTAATTCCCCAGAAAACTCTGGTGACCAATGCCGTAAGTGCAAAAAAGCCAAGCACGTCTTGGTCGGTACTCCTGAACAGGTTCGCAATACCATTAATGCGGTGTATGCCCTTAAGTATGCACACCCGGACGAATGGAGCACTCCGGAGCCTACCGGAAAACCTGGTCAGGTGATGACGTTTTTCATTCGATACTTTTATGTAGACTAGGATAGGAATTTGCCAGGGATGAAAATCCCTGGCCCACAGGAATCGTGAGGGTTATGTTGCGAAAATTGTTTTGTGAAGCAGGATGAAGCAGTATGAGTTGGGATGTTGTTGGTTTCCAGCAGTTGCTGACTAACTCAACAACAATGTCATAGTCGATTTGGAGTTGTTATCATATAAGTACAGCTAAAGCTGTTCTTGTGACATATTCAAAACTTGAATGCGGTCAAGAATTGGGTTTAACCAAACTTGACCGATTTTTTTTAGGAAGTCGGGAATCGGGAGTCGGTAGGCCAAATATAGCAATTCTGTTTCCCATGAGGTACAAAGGGATTCGTATAATATACAATACAATGTAGTGCCCTCTAAATAGTCTGATATGTCTGAAGGAGTGCAAGACAAGTGCGAATCAGCAGGGAGAGACTGCAATATCCCTAGGTTTATTAAATTAACGTAGACGGGGTTAAACGATCTATGCTGAAAAGGTTGATATGGTCAAAGATCGGTTTCATTTTGTTGTTAGAACTGCTTTAGAAAAAGACAACTGGACGATTACGGCAGACCCTTACGAAATTAGGATCGATGATGTCTATTTTGAGATTGATTTAGGAGCGGAACAACTATTAGCAGCAGAACGAAAAAATCAGAAAATTGCTGTTGAAGTCAAAAGTTTTATCAGCCCATCCAAGGTTTCCGACTTTCATATGGCATTGGGGCAATTCCTCAACTACCGAGATGCACTGGCAAGGATGGAAGCCAATCGCCAGCTTTATTTGGCTGTGCGAGAGCCAATTTATGAGAGTTTTTTCCAGCGACGCTTCATCATGGCAGCAGTTGATCGTTATCAGATTAGATTACTAATTTATGATGTGAAACAGGAGGTAATTGTTCAATGGCTGTAGAGCAATATCGCCAGTATATTCGACATCTTCTTTCCGAACGTGCTCAACGGGCTTCACGGCAAACAATTGCACCAGAGTACGAGGTTCAGACTGTCTTTGATACAGAGCAGGATCACTACCAACTGCTCTATGTTGGTTGGCGTGGCAATAAACGTGATTTTGGCTGTATTTTACATGTTGATATCAAGGGTGGAAAAATTTGGATTCAGCATGACGGCACCGAAGAAGGACTTGCCAACCGATTAGTGGAAATGGGAGTTCCAAAACAGGATATTATTTTAGCTTTTCATGAACCTGAAGTACGCCAGTATACTGGTTTTGGTATAGGTGAAGGGATTGTTAATTAATCTAATCGTAAGCATTCAGCTTATGCGCACGCTACTTGAGGTGCTATCAGCTGTCAGCTGTCAGCTAATGCGCTACGCGCTTGACCGATTTTTTTTAGGGAGTCGGGAGTCGGGAGCCCAACAGTCACTTACCCCTTCAACGGTTACATTCAAGCATAAGATTGACGGATTACTTGTATCTTCCCACTAGATACAGTTTCGGGTTTTGGACTGACGCTAATTTCAATAGTTTGACCTAATGCTACCAAAAAAAATAATAGCTTTTCCAAGGAAAACCCTTGCAAGCGACCATTTTTTAAATCCATGAATTGAGGAGGCTCAATTTTTAAAATCATAGCTACATCTGAATCAGTCAGTTGTCTTTCATCAATCAGATCGTAAATGAGTGAAGCTAGTTTAACCTTAGCCAACTTTTCTTCAGCATTAATAAATCCTAAATCTGCAAAAATGTTACCTGAGCTTACAGTATAATCTGGCATTATTTTATCCTTGGTGCTATTAATCTTGTTGTTTAGCAATATCTTGTGCTTGTTTTAGGCGTTCTTTAATTAAATTCATAGTCTGCTTTGGGGTTTTAATACCTGTTTTTGACTTTTTTTTAAAGGCGTGGAGAACATATATAGTATTCCCAAGTTTGACAGCATATACTGTTCTGTAAGTATCTGTTTTATAATCGGTGACAATTTCTAACACTCCATTTAATCCTTTCAAAGGTTTAATATGAGGATGATTTTTGTTTTTTTGAACCCGATAGAGAATGTAACCAACTTCATCGATGACATCTTCAGGAAACCCTAACAGTTCCTTTTTTGAAGGTCCCACCCAAATAAGATTTTTCAGTAATTCATCTCCCATGTTGACATTTGGCATCTAGATCGTAAAGTTGCTCTTGTTGACTTTTTTGTGGGTAAACCCTATTGGCAGAGACGATTCTGGCATTAGCTTGATCTCCCTTAAGCAAAAGAAATTGACAGAACACTTTTCCCTATAGTACCTAGCAACATTCATGAGCGACTGCATCAACAAAGAATCAACTATTATTACTACTCCCTACTCCCTACTCCCTACTCCCTACTCCCTACTCCCCACTCCCTCCAAGCGCAGAAAATGCATATTTCCTCCTTCATCCCCTGCGACAATGGTTACATCATCCGGTGCAACGGCACAACAGTTGATGGCACTTTCTCCAGTAAACGTAGCAATAACTTCCCTAGTCTCGAAATCCCACACTTGGAGTGTTTTATCGGAAGATGCAGAAATCACTAGCTTACCGTTGGATGTTACCTTGATCCGATTTATCGAGTCGGTATGACCTGTAAAGGTAAACATTTCCTCTCGCTTTTCCAAATCCCAAATTTTGATAGTATTATCCTTGGAGCCAGACACGACGTACTTACCATCAGGGGTTACGGCGAGAGTATTGATTGAATCGCTATGACCTTTAAGGGTGAAACATTCCTTTCTAGTTTCTAGATTCCAAAGTTTGATAGTTTTATCCTTGGAGCCAGAAACCAAATACTTACCATCTGAGGTGATAGCTAAACTAGTTATCTCCAGGTTATGACCTTTGAGGACAAAACGTAATTTTTTGGTTTCGAGATGCCACACTTTAATAGTGCTGTTAGTTGAACCAGAAATTACATAGTTGCCATCTGGCGTGATTGATAGAGTTGTTGCGGAATCATAAAATATGAAGGTTATTATAGAATACAATAGTTGATCAAGTAAATATAATGAAATTAACAATGAAAAAAGTAATAAAAGTATAATCCAATCTGAAAATAAAGATGGAATATATAAAAAGAAAGATATAATACTTAATAGGTAAATAACAAATATCAATAAAATTAAATAAATATAGCAATATTGAGCTATTGATAAAAAATCGCAAATTCTCTTTATTTCGGTGTAATTCCAAACAGTAAAAAAATGATAAGATAACGGAATTTTATTAGTTATACAAAGCAAAAAGTTATTGGGTGGAATCCCTAATTCAATAATTTTATTGCTTTCATAAGCTTGACTTAAGTCAATTGTTATATCCGAATATTTGCTATATTTTGATAAGTTTATTTTTTGTTTAGATATTTTTTTGTAAAACTCTTTTGGTAGATTATTTATATTATTTTCAGAAATATTTAAAAAATTGAATAGTTGTCGCCGAGCTGTTAGTATATTAGTTAATGCAATTAATATACTAAATTCTGGATATTTAGTCAGTATAATAATAAAAATACTCACAAGTAATATAGGAAATAATATTACAAAAAATATCGAAAATACTCTTTTCAACCATGAATAAAAAAGCAATATATATTTTTCAAAAATTTGACTTTTTCTTATGACAAGATTATAGTTAGAGTTGTGATTGCTATAAAAACCATAAAGTATATTCTTTTGTTCTAAATCCCAAACTGTTATGATTTTATTTTTTGAGACACAAATTACTTGCTTGCCATCAGGAGTAATGGTAACATCATTTACTGAATTTTTATTTTCTATTACTTGAATGTGTTGATCTTGGAATTCTAAATTCCAAACCTTGAGTGTTTGATCTTTTGAAGCAGAAATAATCTTATTACCATCTCGTGTTACTTTTATATCATAGATTGAGTAATCATGACCAATAAAAGTTAATTTTTTTTCTTGATATTTTATATTCCAAACTTTAATAGTATTATCGAAGGAAGCAGAAATTACTTGTTTACCATCAGGTGTAAGATCAAGAGCACTAATAGGATTGTTATCATCTTCAAGGGTGAAAGCTTTTGTTCGCGTTTCTAAATTCCAGATTATAATAATGTTTGTAGCCTTATGACTAGAACCAGCAGAAATTAGCCACTTATCGTCACGACTAACTGCCATTGCATATACTGGCTCCGAATTTACACGACCCTGGAAATCTTTCTGCCCATGTATCTTCCTGAAAAGCATTTTGCCATTTGTTAAATTCCAAACCTTGATAGTTCCATCATCTGATCCAGAAATTACGCGATTATCCGAGGTGATAACAACAGTTCTCACTAAGTCTCCATGACCGATTAGGGTTAACTCTTCTTTAGCAGTTTCCAAATCCCAGACTTTCATAGATTCATAGTTTGCAATTGATGCTGAAACCACTTTCTTGCCATCGGGAGTAACGGCTAAAGCAACTACAGGGAGACTATGACGGTTAAATCTCTGTATTTCTTTACCTGTTGCTAAACTCCAGACTCTAACTGTATTATCAGAGGCACCAGAAATTACCCTAGTTCCATCAGGAGTAACCGCTACAGCATTTACTGGAGAAGTATGACCTGTTAATGTTAAGACTTCTGCACCTGTATTCAAATCCCACACTTTAACGGTGTGATCCGATGAAGCAGAAATTACCATGGTTCCATCTGGTGTGACAGCAACGGCATTTACCGAGTCACCATGACCACTAAGGGTAGAGAGTAAGGGTCCAGTAGGAGGATTTAACGTAGCTGTCAAGCTACGCAAACAAGTAGTTTCAGTTTGCGGTATCTGTTGTAATAATCGTTGAATGTCTAGGGTATCACAATCTAGTAAACGCCCTGAAAGTTGCCCTGCTAATTGATTTTGATCTTGACTTAATATATGTTTTGATAGTCGCAATGCTCCCTGAATTAACTTCAGTGATTTTATCGTTTGCTCGCTGTAGTCTGGATGAGCTAAGTCTATATCATTAATCAACTCATAATCTTCAATCAGTGCCTTGATGCCAAATTCAGGATGATTAAGTTTGGCTTCTATAAACTCATAATTACTTAACAAACGAGATAATTTGTTAAGTTGACCACCTTCTAACCATAAACGGGGAATATCACCCAAGAAATGCTCTATTTCCTCTGGTGATTTTTGCCCTAACCAACTGCGAAGATTACTCATAATTCAAGGGGTGCATCTCAATGCATGCTGTTTGATCTTTGATCCGGTGGTGCGTTACGGGGCTGGCTGTCGTAACCAAGCACGAAGAGTCGGAAAATTAGGGCGACCGCCCCTAACACACCCTACAAAACTCATAACTCCAGCCCTTCTGTCATATTATCCGCAATTTCAGTAATAATATTAGGTAACATCACGCCTGCTGCTTGCACAATATCCTGTCGATGCAAAAAATCTCGGAAACTTTCGTGATAAAATCGATAACGTGGTGGTCGATAGCTTTCTTGTTTCTGTAAAAATTGCTGCCATCCATCAAGCACTTCCTGCACGGTGAATTCATCTTGCTTAGAATAGTTAGCAATTATTTTACGAGAAGCTGCACTACGTAAGGCACACATCACATAAACAATTTTAATTTTAGCCCTGGGTAAAGGCTTGGTTGTCATCCCCATCAGTTGCCAATGGTTTTCGTAATAGCCTTGTAACCCTACGGGTAATTCATTCAATGGTTTATCATTATAAAAGCCATCGGCTATGGCTGGCAACACACAGCGCAAATACATAAAATTATTTTCGCTTTTTACGGCAATTTGTTCTACAAATTCCTGGTTAGAGAGGGCACGTTGCTGGTTAATCCACTGACTCAACCCCTGTTTATAGTTATTATGATTAAGCAATTGCCAAATATACTCTTTTACATCTTGATTGCTTTGTTTAGACTTTTCCCTTAAATCCAATTCTTTGCTTGGTGTACTCGGGGATAACCGCAGCCTTTTCTCATTCTGATTATACGGTCTTCTGGTCAGGATAAAATAAACACCGTCTGGCAAAATAGTCGGTAAATATAAAAGATTACCAGATCCCTCTTGGTCAACTTCATCCAAGGCATCCACAACAATCACCAACCGTTCACCGGCAGATAATTTTTCCCTAACCTTAGCCAACAACGCTGATAAATCAGCATCTTGAGCATCTGACAACTGGTAACGAGTGATCAATTGTTGACGGATTTTCCTGAGGAATAATTCTGGACGATTCATGCCCTCAGCACGACTATTAAAAAAACAAATAGCGTCTGGGTTGTCTAATACATACTTAGCAGCAATGGCGCTTTTACCCATCCCGGCATCACCAATAACAGTAAAGTAGCCATGAGTAGTGTTGCTGAAGAAGTCTTCAATAGCCTTAAAGACAAACTGACGTCCGCAAAATAAGTGAGTTTTGTCTTGAATAAGTTGTTCAAACTCTGGTGGTAACTGCTGTTGAGGCTCCCAGTCTTTTTTGTCAACGATATCAGTTGGTTTAATCTTTAGAACGTTGCAAATATTTCTAACTGCCCATCTTTCTACTCCATGGGGACAATCTTTAGTACCAAGCAAGCGCTTAACGGTATCCACAGAGACACGGGCATGCTGTGCTAGTTTCTCTTGAGTTAGTCTAGCGTCTTTGTAAGCTTGTTTGAGTCTAGCTTTACCTTGCTGACTCGATCGCACTTTGTCAGATTCACGCATTTTGATTTTAGGGAGTAGGGAGCAGGGAGCAGGGAGCAGCGAGCAGGGAGTCGGGAGTCGGGAGTCGGGAGTCGGGAGTCGGGAGTCGGGAGTCGGGAGTCGGGAGTCGGGAGTCGGGAGTCGGGAGTCGGGAGTTATGTAACTCGTGGTTACTGGGAATTTCACCAACTAGGGCAGATAGGTTTTTCTTGATTAACCTATTTGCCCTAATCTATTTTACACAGGACTTACGCAACGCCCCCTAAATCCGCCAATTCTGGGGGACTTTGACTTGATTACCCCCCAAAATTGGGGGGCAGGGGGGCAAAACCGACTAACTTCGTAAGTCTGATTACAGCAATAGGGCAAAGGCTAACATCAACTAAACCCATTTGCCCTTGGCGTAGATAGTTTCCTCTGAATAGGATACGAATATCAGCAGCAAACGATAGAAGATTGAGGAGACTAACAATGCCCTTTAATTTTAATAAGAAGCCACAAAACAACGATGACTCCCGTAATATCAAAGAAGAAATTATTCTGGAATTATTACGACAAGCACGACATAGTTACAACCTTGCTCTTGGTGTAACTGCTGCATCAGCGTTGATGACTTTATTTGGTGTCGGATTGTTTTATAGTAACAAAGTGTCGGAAGCAAGCCTGACAGCATCGGGGGGAGTTTTGGGGACTATTACTAGTGTCCAATTCGCCAAGGATTCACAGGAAGAATTAGAGGAAATGATGGAGAAGTTGTTAGATGAAACAGGGGATTAGTGTGGGGAGATAGGGAGATGGGGAGATGGGGAGATGGGGAGATTTGTATTAATGGTAGTGGTAAAATCCCTATATACTTTCTTGCCTATTGCCTATTGCCTATTGCCGGGTGCATCTCCTAAAAGCTGTTTGATCCGGTGGTGCGTTACTAACGCACCCTACGCAACATTTACTGTTCCCTGTTCCCTGTTCCCTGTTCCCTACTTTTATAAAATGTTTACCTTTCAATTCACCAACTTAGAACATTCTCGTTGGGTTACCTCATGGCGATAGCGAAACATTTGCTCTAATTGCAGCGTTACTAACCAACCAAACATTTCTTCCACTAACGCTCCTCCTGGTAAAGCAAATTCAATGGAATCAGTTAGCCGAGTTTTCTGGTCTTCTGGAATAAATTGATGGCGATGAACCCAATAGTCAAAGGGTCCTTCTTTTTGTTGATCACTAAAGAGTCGGTATTGCTCATACTCGGTATGAACAGCATTCCATTGTAAGGGAATTAGACCAACAAAAATCCGAAATTCCGAAACTGCTCCAATCCCTAAACCTCCTTCACGACGGATCACCTGGATTGGTTGCCAGGGTGGAGTGAGCAGATCGAGTATATCATCTCGCTCATGAAAGTTCCAAACTATGTCAACTGGTGCATTGATCACAGTAGAATAGTTAAAGTGCAGCATTATAACAGTTTTAAATTGGGTTAGGTAGTTTCGTCTTGGGTTTTAGGGAGCAGGGAGGAGGTAAGAGGGAAAAAATCCTGTGTACCTTATATCTACAAGTTATCAATAAATATAAAACGCTGGTTTGGAGACTATAGCCTGTCAACCTTCAACTTATCAACCGGTCAACCTTCAACTTGTCAACCTTCAACTGATCAACCGGTCAACCTGTTAACTTATTAACAGGTAAAGCTGTAAACGCGATTGACCGTAGGTCACGCTACGCGAACGCAAAGTTAGAGCTGGTAACCAGAGTCATTCCAACCATAAATTGGGTCTCTTGACTGCTCTTTTTGCCGATTTTTTCTGACCTGAGTTGCTCGAATCAGGGTTTGCCTGACAATACTGACCAGGTTATACCATGTTATTTCCTGATTTTTGAGTAATTCCCGGATTTCTTGCAGAGCCAGTTTAGCGGCTAGAGATTCAGTTTCTTCTTCTGGTCTAATTGGTGTAGAAAGCCTGATCGGGTCTCGTTGCACCGCAGCAAAGGCTTGACGCACAGTAGTGGTAATCTGCTGCCTTAGTTTTTTGTGTCCCTTTAACTGCTGCTGACGCCTCCCCTCTTCACAGGAAGCATACAGAGGTGGTAAACGATTGAGGGCGTAGGTAGCCACTTCTACCTGGTTTATATACTTAGCTAGCTTTGGGGAAAGTCGAGACTTTTGAAGCTCTATTTCCTGAGCCACTAAGATTTCCATGACATTTTGATAGTTGATTGCTTGATGTAATCGATGTGCTTCCATGACTTAACCAATTTATTGCAATAAATAAAAAGTCTTTGACGAGTGGCAAGATCAAAGATGGCAAGGTGAAAGACATTTTGTTCTGCCTACCCAAGCACCAGATCGTCAAATCCCCTAGTTGGGGTCACCGTTTCTGAGTAACCAATTTATTGAACTCCTGTTGGATTAGCTCTGAGCTTCTACTACTGTAGTGAAGCACTTATAGATAGCTTTTATTTATCCTGTCAGGAACTCTCAACAATAGCTCTTTAGTATTTTTTTTGGTTTGAGCTTAACCCTACACCTGGCCAGGTGACTCTGGTACCCACATCTGCTACCCAAATCTGGTACCCACAATAGTAACTCATCTTTTGCTTTCCGCCTATGATATAGATCACAGGCAAAAGCCACGGTTGCGATCGCAATCCTAATTCTGAACCAGTCGCATTTTGTATAAATCTAGTCCTAATTACTAAGTACTGAGGGGTTGATCAAAGTTTTTACTTGTTACAAATTCCCTAGGATTGCTAGAGGGATAATCATGTGTTATAATTCAAAGGTTTGTTGATTTTTTTGACGACGCTGGATAATATTTTCAGATACTTCTAAATCGACCTGGACTTTTCTAATTGCTAGGTCTACCGGTAATCCTCTGAGATACCAGCGGTATACCCTGGCTAAGGTAGATTCATCGGCATCAGCCATAGCCGATGCGATCGCATCTTGAACAGGACTAGGTACCATTTCCTTTAGGGTGGGGAATCGCTTGCTAGTAAACTCATCCCGACCACTTTTTAACTTAAGAAAATCTTTAAATTTAGCATTTTTTCCGAGGGCAATCAGCTCAGAGATCTGGTTAGCAAGTTTTGGTACAGGTTTAGCCTTGGGCAACTCAGAGAACTGATCAGCAAGTTTTGGTAAAGAAGGTTGAACCTTGGGCAACTCAGTTGCTTTCTTTCTTACAGCGCTAACCCCTTTGCGTTGATCCATAGCCTGATTCGCAACGGCATCGGCTTCTGAATTCTGTGCTCGGGGAATCCACTCTAATTGAACAGAGTCAAACTGGTTCAGAAGTGACTTAGCTTTTGTCCATAACGGTCGTAAGTGGGGTGTTTTAACTCTCCAGGTACCTTTAAGCTGATTGATAACCAGTTGAGAATCTCCTTTTAGGACTACCTGCCCAGCACCGATTTCCAAAGCCTTCTCCAACCCAAGAATGGCTCCGGTATATTCGGCCTCATTGTTGGTAGCATGAGGAAAAAATTGACTAACGCTAATGGTTTTAGCTCCCGGTTGTTTAATAACAGCAGCAGCACCAGCTATGCCAGGATTCCCACGAGACCCCCCATCAAATAGGATAGTAAGCTTGCTGTTAGTCTTCTTAGCTGTTAAGTTGACTGATTGGTTGTTCATATAATATTCGCTTTTGCGTTCACCCAGCGGCTCCTACAGAGCATCGCAAAATGCCTCTGAAGAAGGGAAGCATATATATATAAGGTAATAGACTCAACTAGCGTATGTGGAGAGATGGGGTGTGGGGTGTGGGGTGTGGGGTGTGGGGTGTGGGGAGATGGGGAGATGGGGAGATCTCATAAGGGTAGGTTTTTTACAAAGGGGCGAGTAGGTACTTTGATTACGTAGAAATTCCTCAAAATATGTATCAAACTATACACTATTTTCCGGGATAATTCTCTCCATTTCCCGCTTTTCCCGATTCCCGACTCCCGATTCCCGACTCCCGATTCCCGACTCCCGACCCAAATGTAAAAAACCTACCCCTGTGAGGATGGGGAGATGGGGTGTGGAGAGATGGGGAGATGGGGAGATGGGGAGATGGGGAGATAGGAAATATTTTTATAGCGTTTCTGATATTTATCAGGTACAGTCAATTTTCTTCCCCCCTCAAGATGCAGTTGCTAATGGGACAAACCACAACCGTTGCTGATGGGGAAACCGTCTCAGGTCGGCGCTGCATCTGTTGTGGAAAATTCTTCCCACACTCCCCTCTCTCCCCACACTCCCGATTCCCGATTCCCTAACCCCTCCTCGGAGGGGTTAGGGGTGGGTTCCGATTCCCGACTCCCGACTCCCTTTTCATAGTTCATCCTTAATAGTTTCTTAAAGCTTATCTAAACAAGCTTTCAATTTTTCAGCCAAAACCCGGACATTGGGTTCTAGCATCATTGAGATATGATCACCAGGAATATGGTGAACTTCAATGCCAGAAGCTGCCATACCATCCCAACCATTAAGAGGGTCATGGTAATGTCCTGGAGGTTGCTGTTTAGCTCGAAAGAGAGTTATTTTCCCTGGGTAGACTGATGACAGCTCAGATGGTTGAGTCTCGTAGTTAGCATTTTGGATATCTGAGATGCCATCAACCAAATTAGGGTTTGGTAAAGCAGGTTCGGTAGATAAGTTAGACTTTTTAGCAAACCACTGGAATTGCCGTTTGTATGCTCCAGATTTATAATGTCTGACAAACGCTCTGATTCTCTCAGACAAATAAGCTCGCCTTTTGTGAGGTTCAAGTCTCCAAAGGTTATTCCAATAGGTTTGTAGTTTTTGTATCCAAAATAAAGTGTACCGTTGTAAGACGGTGGTATTTTCGTAGGGCTTCCACTGATAACCAATAGCATAGCTATCAAACAAGGCAACAATTGCTACAGTCTGACCTTGAGCATCAAGCTGCTTAGCCATTTCAAAGGCGATTTGACCTCCGAGGGATACCCCTTGTAGAAAATAAGGCCCTTCGGGTTGAAACCGTCGCATTTCCTCAATGTAGTGAGCGGCTAACTCCTTGAGTCCATTACCTATACCCGGTTTGGTATTGATGTTGTTGGCGTTAGTAGCCGCTGCTAGTCCATAACTTAGTCCATAAACTGGATAGTCCCAACCAAGATAACGTACCAAATCGCGGTAGTATATAAACCCTTCCCCAAGGATGTGAATCGCAAACACAACTGGCTTGGAACCACTAGGTTGAATGGGCACTAGGGAAAACCAAGAGGATGACCATTCTGACTGGCACAGAAGTTGAGCGAGTTGCTTGATGGTTGGTGCTTGGAATAGAGCAGCTAGGGGCAGTTGTTTGCCGAAGGTCTTCTCAATCTCACTAGATAGCTGCACAGCTAGGAGGGAATTTCCTCCTAACCCGAAGAAGTTGTCATCGATGCCAATCTGGGAAACTCCCAACACCTTCTGCCAAATGCTAGCCAGTTGACGCTCTATATCGGTTACTGGCAAGACGTTTTCAGTATCCTTGCTTGGTGAAATCAACTGCTCTCGGTCGATTTCACCTGCGGGAGTTAGGGGCATAGCTTGGAGTTGCTGAAACTTAGGGGTGATAGAGGTTCCAAAAGGAACGAATGCCTCTAACCTCTGCAACTGAGCAACAGATAGTTCTGTAACCGCCGTGAAATATACCGATACCCGCTGCCGATGGTATGGTGGCTGTTGGGTGTATCGTCTAACATAGGGATTGCTGCCATCCAAACCCAAAATCAGGGAGTGTTGGTCGTGGTGCAGCCCAGCGAGAATAGAATTGATTCCCTGTTGGTTGAAAATTCCGTACTGACCTAAGGCACGACGGGACTCCCTAATCTGTTTACTCCGATTGAGGGTGGTCTCAACCCATGTGCTTGAGCCATAGCAGTAGCTGCGCACCAAGGTCTTGTGCCGCTGGTAGTAGCAGAAGCACTCTAGAAAATTATTAGCGGCAGCATAAGCACCAATTGTCGCTCCCCCAAAGAAGGCTAGCACGGAAGAAAGGCTGATAAAAACACTGTCTGGCTTATCTTTAATTAGTTGATGCAGTACCCACGACCCTAAAAGCTTGGGACGAAGTGTAGCAGCAAAACTGTTGCGGGTTTCCTCTACTAAAAAATGTTCTGGGGCAATTCCGGCCAAATGAATGACCCCTTCAAGGAAAGCTTGCCAGTCAGACTGGGCTCGTTCAACCACCTGTTGCAACTGAGCTAAATCACAAATATCCACGGCCTCGTAGCGTATCTCTCCTCCCAGTTGCTCGGCCAGTTGCTCTAGGTTTTGATAGGCTCTGACGGCAGGTGCTAACCCATTTCCATCCTTTAAATGGTTTCCTTTGGTAGTCGGCTCTGGTAAGGGGGTTCGACCGACTAAAAGCAGACGAGCTTGATAGTGGTTTAGGAGAAATTTAGCAATTTCTACTCCAATCCCTCCCAAACCTCCACTAATCAAATACATTCCCTTTTGCTTAAAGGGCAATTCCTGTTTTTCGAGTTGGGGTAGGTCAGCTTTTTCGAGTAAGGGTACCAAACGGTTGCGATTGCGGTATGCTACTTCTCGCTCTTTCTGACATACAGCCATTTCCCGCAGGATATGAAACCCATTAATGTGGTGGTCATCCACAGGTATATCGATATGGCGACAGTTCAGCCAAGGCAGTTCTCTCGGACAGGTTTTGATCAGACCCAGAATCGGACTTTTCTCATAGGCAATGTCATCCTGGGGCGAGGTAGGCTGTGTATAGCTAGAAACCACAGTCAACTGGACTTCTGAATTGAGAATTCTCAAGGGTGAATTCAACTGTGACTTCAAACCATCCAAAGCCTGAATTAAAAATAGTAGACTGTAAGTGCCCTGATTCTGAGCTTGTTCTAGTGCTTCGGATGACTCAATTTCTCCCCGATACTCGTCATAGGTCCACAAATGGAGAATCTGTGCGATGGGTTGGTCGGTTTCCACCAACGACTTCAGTAATTGCTGATAGTGATCAGGATTGGTGGGGTCAATAGAATAGCGGTTGTCTGTAAGTTGGGCATCTGTAAGTTGGGCACCTGTAAGTCGCAAAAAATCGGCTCCGGGGGCTCCGGGTTCCACTGCTACACATTGGTCTTTACCTAGCTTGGAGCACAATACTTCTCCTAATCCCAAGGAGTCTAGAAATATCAGAGTTCGACCATTTGTAGGTGTCCTACCTAAGGTGACTGCTTCTTTTCGATGCCAAACTTTACGATAAAACCAGTCTGGAAGGGTATTCTCATTACCCAGAAGACAATCAACTTTTTTGAGAATCGGGTCAAATTCACCAGCGTTAAACTGCTCCTTGAGTTGCGATCGCAAAATTTTCCCAATCGAACTCTTGGGGATTGCCTCTTTTGGTAGAGGAATAAGATAACTCGGACTCACCCCTAGTTTGCTAACCACCTCAGTGGAGATGTCCTGGAGTAATGGGGTTAACTGGTCATCCTCAGACCAATCAGTATGGAAGAAAATCACCAATTGGTCAGTATCTTTACTTGGTTGTCGAATTCCGCAAGCTGCTGTGTAAGAGGGAATCACCCCCTCTACCTGCTCAACCACTGCTTCGATTTCATAACTATAGTGATTGAGACCATTAATAATAATGACATCTTTTTCTCGACCGGTAATCGTGAGACGTCCGTCACGCAGTACACCATTATCTCCGGTTTTTAACCATCCATTCGGTGTAAAGGCTTCTCGATTTAGCTCAGGATTCTGGTAATAACCATCACTAACCATCGGACCAGAAATCTGTACCTGACCCACTGTATCTTCTTCAACTATTTGTCCGAGTGCATCCACAATCCGCACAGAAAAGCCAGGCACAGGTCTGCCAACTTCTACAACAGAGTGGTTAACAGACTGGTTATCCGACGGTAAATTCAACAAGTACCGATGGGAAAATACCACAGCAGCACAGGTTTCAGACATTCCCCAAGCTGAATGCATGGCATTGACCGATAACCCATGGGGAGAAAGCAACTGCAAGAATCGCTTTGCAGTTTGAGGTACAATCGGCTCAGCCACACTTAATACAGATTTGAGGGAAGATAAATCCCATTTCCGGTGGCTGTTAGCAACGGATTTCTGATTTATTTTCTGATTTATCAAACCTAGGGCAAAATTAGGAGCCCAGGCAAAGGTAACCCGATAGTTTTCAATCCAATCCAACCAATTGAGGGGATTTTCCAAGAAAGCTTTAGCGGGAGCATGGATTTGCAGGTTACCGACATAGACATCCCGAATACAACAGCGTACCAGAGAGCCAACATGGTCTAAGTTAAGCCAGTTCAAGGAGATATCATCTTGGGTCAGATTATTCCTCTGGGCACTGGCGGCGACATTATTAATTAAATTGCTATGGCTCAACCTGACGCCTTTAGGCATTCCTGTACTTCCAGAGGTCAGTAACAATATTGCTAAATCATCCGGTTGGCTGTGATAGTAATTTAGGTCAGGCTCAGATGAGCGCAAGTTGTCTACGGTTTCAATTAAAATTTCTTTTTTGGGCAAGGGATGCTCGGTAGGAGCCGCTACGGGAAAGCATAAACCACGGATTGCTGGAGCAAGGGTATCACTGGTTAGGATGACCGGTTGCTCTAGCATTTTCCAGGCATTGCACAGCTTATTGACAGTACTGTTAGATGACTCATAGGTCGGTGCGATCGCAATCGGGACTGGGACAAAACCGCCCAAAATACAAGCCCAGAAGGTTGGAATGAAGTCTTGATTTTGGTCAAATTGGAAGATTACTTTGTCTTGAGGCTTTAGATTTAGTTTTCTTAAGCCACCAAGAATCTGCTGTGCTTCTTCGAGGAGAGCTGGGTAAGATTGATAGTTTTGGTGAGTATTTCCCTGACTATCAGAGTCGAGATAGATAATCCCTTGCTCCGGCGCAACCCTTGCAGTTTTTAGTAGCGCTTGGGAGAGAGTTGAGATATCTGTTGGTAACTGTAGCGCTTCACCATGACTGATGGCGGGTTTTGATGGGGTGGAATTTGAGCGATGCTCCCCCTGAGTCGCTACGGGAACGCAATCGGAAGATGCCTTGGGGTAAGGGCTCGGTAGGGGCTTGGCTTGTGATAATTCTGTAGGTTGCTTTGGACTAGTTTCGGTGGAGGGTGGAAGTAGGTCTAATAGATGTAGGGGTGTGTCGGGCTGGGTGTAGTCTTGTAGAACTACGGCGACTTGCTTGATTTCTGCCCCTCCATAACTATATGACTGTAGCTGCTCTTCCCATTGCTGCACTAAGTCGGTATCAATTATTTCTACAGAAGCTAGTGCTTGTTGATCTATCTCACCTGTGGGAGTTAGGGGCAAGGTAGTTACCGGAACAATAATTATGTTAGGGGAGAAATTAGGGGGGACTTTTGGTTCACCAAATTTTGGTTCACCACTAGATAGCAGAGTGTCTGAGATGGTGTCTGACACGACCCCTTGCAGGAGCGATCGCAGTTGTTCTGATGAAGATGATCCAGCTGAGACTACATAGGCAATAATAGGCAAAAAACTACAATTGTCTCTGAGGGCTATTTTTTTCTTTTCTTCTGTAATTTTCCTCTCCAGGACAACACAGTCGTCAACTAACGAATTTGCTAACAAAGCCGATTCGATTTTGGTCAATAGTTGTGGCAGATAGTCTTGGATTGGCTTTTCTATAATGTTATCGTTATCTTGTCCTATATACTTGGTAATATCTGGCTGCATTTCTCGATACTTTTGTTGAGTATTTTTTTGACGAGGGGTTTAATTGCTGATTAATAATGTATTTAAATATATTGATTTAAACTTAAATTTAATATAAAAATAAATATAAACGTAAGCATTCAGCCATCAGCCGTCAGCCGTCAGCCGTCAGCATTCAGGATTCAGCCGTGAGCTTTTAGCTCAAGCTACTTGAGGTGCTGACGTAACAAAGATTAAACGAATGCTTACTTGTTTTATTTAAAAGCTCCTTGCTCAAAGCTGAGAGCTGAGAGCTGATAGCTGATAGCTAAATAATTACATATAAAATTTTATTTATATGAATACAAATGGTGAGTAAATTGGTAATTAATTTAAACAAATAATTACAGTTTTAAAAAACCTGAATATCTCTGATTTTTGTAAACAGTAATTTCATCAAAAAATGAACATATAGCGTTTATAAAATATATGAGGGACAGTCTTTATTGGCGCTGATTGGCTTTAAGACATTCTTGCCTTGGTGCAAACCGCCGTATCCGAAGGGTAACCACAGGTATACTGAAAAAAGTCACTCATTTGGCTACAGCCTATCCTAAAGTTAGGCTCTGCTAGGAGCCTCGTACTTTAACATTTTCAATATTTATCGATTAAGTCCGGATAGGTGTGTCAGTAATCAATAAACTTCTATTAAAGTGGTATTATTACGACCTTTTATTAAATCAGGACAAAAAACCTGAAACTCTTGTCCCTGTCTTGATCCAAAGCGCGAGTGGGGGGAACCTCACAGGGGTAGGTTTTTTACATTTGGGTCGGGAGTCGGGAATCGGAACCCACCCCTAACCCCTCCCAGGAGGGGAACGGGAATCGGAACCCACCCCTAACCCCTCCCAGGAGGGGAACGGGAATCGGAACCCACCCCTAACCCCTCCCAGGAGGGGAAGAGCGGGAAATGGGGAGAATTATCCCGGAAATAATTGTGTATTTTGATACATATTTTATTAAGAATTTATACCTAATAAAAGTAAATACTCGCCCCTTTGTAAAAAACCTACCCTTGTAAGGAGGGTAGACCAGCTTTGGCACTGGTGGATGGTTGGTGTCTACCTCTCCCAAGGGTCAACGGCTATAAGTTTAGATTGCTCCGACCTGCTCTGCCGCCTGGGCTAATTCAAATACTACCCGCGCGACGTAGGGGCGAATCATCCACCAGATTAAGGGGGATAACCAGCCTTTTAGGGTAACTGAGTAGGAAATATAGGTACCACAAAGGGTGGACTCAACCTGGTAAGTCACGCGATTTTCAACTCCAGGGATTGCCAAAAATCGTATACTAAGTAGCTCACCGGGTAAGACACGCTCTACAAAAATTCGCACCGGAATTGGGATCAAGCGAGTGACTACCTGATAAATTAAACCAGGTTTAGCCATTAAACCTCTCGGAGCATTGGTACTTGACAGCAGAGGATTCCAAGACACATCCGCTAAGTTGATCAATTTTTGCCAGAGGACTTCCACTGGGGCAGTACTCAGGGCGCGATAGGTCTTGAAGAGGGAAAACTTACACCAAATCCCCTCGTGACCAGCAATTAACTTGAAAGAAAAATTAAGAATCACTACACGCCTCCCGCAGCTATGCTCAGGCAGATTTATGATCTTCCCCAAATGGCTTTGGTTGAAAAATCCCTCTCTATTTAGGATATGATCTCAACTGCCTGGAAATTTTACCAACCCCCAGGGTTTCCCCTGAAGGTACCCGATCGTACTAACGAATAACGACCAACCAATAACATTGGCAAGGCCAACTTAAGGTTTTGTTTCGATAGGCGCTTCTAGGGGCTTAACCAGGAATGGGTAGGAACTGAACATCTTCCCACCCCCATTCGAGGGACCGGGACTAAAGAAAGACCCCGGCTCGTTTTTGCTCCCCAGCCTAAAAAACCAGAGGTGCGACCCGTGGCGAATTTAATTCTTAATGGTAAGAGCGCACCTAAGGTTTCCAAACCCACTAGGATTTGTTATGACAGCTTTACAGACCGATACAACAACTACCACTAATACCACTTCTTTACCTCCTGCCGACTCTAGGGAGAGAGTCAAGCAGTTGATGCAACAGCTGCAAGATACGATTTGTGATGCTCTAGTAAAACTGGACGGGATTGGCACCTTCAGAGAAGATGCTTGGGAAAGAGAAGAAGGGGGTGGTGGTCGTTCCCGTGTGATGCGCGATGGTTCAGTATTGGAACAGGGTGGGGTTAACTTTTCTGAAGTTTGGGGCAAACAGCTGCCACCCTCAATTTTGAAGCAGCGCCCCGAGGCAGCTGGACATGGTTTTTTCGCTACTGGTACCTCCCTAGTATTGCATCCTCGTAATCCCTATGTGCCCACGGTTCACCTGAATTATCGCTACTTTGAGGCAGGACCAGTCTGGTGGTTTGGTGGTGGAATCGATTTGACCCCTTACTATCCCTTTGCTGAAGATGCTGCCCATTTGCATCGCCAATTGAAAGAAGCCTGTGATGCTCATCACCCTGAGTATTACCCAGTGTTCAAGTCTTGGTGCGATGAGTATTTTTATCTGAAACACCGCCAAGAAATGCGGGGTGTTGGAGGCTTATTTTTTGACTATCAAGATGGCACGGGTAAACTGTATCGTGGTCCCCATCAAGATGGTTCCGCAGCAGCTTACAGTGAAAAGGTTGGGGATTTAGAGCCTCGCAGTTGGGAAGAGTTATTTGCCTTTGTCACAACCTGCTCTGAGTCATTTTTACCAGCTTATCTACCGATTGTAGAGCGCCGTCGCGATCTGGAATATGGAGACAGAGAGCGTAACTTCCAACTCTATCGTCGGGGTCGATATGTAGAATTTAACCTGGTGTATGACCGAGGCACAATTTTTGGTCTGCAAACTAACGGGCGTACTGAATCCATCCTGATGTCCTTACCCCCCTTGGTGCGTTGGGAATACGGTTACCAACCTGAGCC
>NZ_JAAHHX010000770.1:0-1370 GCF_010672065.1 Moorena sp. SIO4A1
TGGTCAATCTATTCTATCCCTCCTACATGCTAAATGGAAACTCTTCGATTTGCCGAAGGTAAACCTGAAGCAACTGGCTGTCTGGGGGCGCGCAAGTAATACCAGAATTAGCAAGTCCCTTAACAGTATTCTCGCAATCCAACTTTGACGTGAAGGAGGATGCCTCTAAATAGGTTAGCTGGGTTCCGGGAATTTTTTTGGTTAAAAACGGCAAGATGGGACTTAAAACATTTTCTGGGGAACTCAAGATCACATCCCGCATTTTTGATTCCCACTGGGGATAGTCTATTTGCTCGATAGGGTAGCCGAGAGAACGGATGAGATCGACTAGCTCCCCTATCTGCAAACACTGAGGATTGACTAAGTGGAAGCTTTTTCCTAGGGATTCTTTCTGCCTAGATAGATAAACAATGGCTTGACTGACATAGTCTACTGGTGTCAAATCGAATTCAATATTGAGATCGGGAGCAATGCCTTGCTCGACAAAGCTCTTTAGCAGCCTACCTAAGGTTTGCTCGGCATTAGATGCGCCAGTTTTACTGTGCCCGCTAATCGTCCCCGGTCGGTAGATACTAACCGGAATGCCGAGGGAATGTGCGGTTTTAAACAATTTTTCTGCTACCCATTTACTTTGAGCATAACCTCCATAGACTACTTCACAATCCTCCAAAGGGTCTTCTTCTCGAATGGATGGCTTGTTGAAATACCCTGTTGACTTAAAAATAGCGGGTGAAGAGATAAAATGGACGGACTTGAGTTTGATTTGACTGGCTAATCTCAAGATTTCCTGAGTTCCTCCCACGTTGGCTGCTCGCATAGCCCTGTAGGGATACGCTAAATTTAAGAAGGTAGCAGCGTGATAGATAATATCGATTTCCCGTGCTAGCTGCTCGAACTGTTGCTCGTGCAGTCCCAAAAGTGACTGGGACAAATCCCCTATGACTGGAATAATCCGGGAGTTGAAATTTTCATATTCCAGTAAATAGCGATCGAGGTTGTTGGTAATTTTATGCTTGCCTTCAGCAGTAGTCTTACAGGCACGAACCAGGCAATAAATTCTGGCTTGGGTTTGTCTGAGGAGTTCATCGAGTAAAAAAGCACCGAGAAATCCTGTTGCTCCAGTCAAGAAAATAGCATTGGGTTCGGCATAAGACCCAACGGAAGTAAAGTTCGGTTTGATGATGGGATCTAAAACTGCCTCTGAAAGCAACTCTTCCACAGTCATGCTTTCAATCCCTGCAGCTTCTTCTGAGTTGCTGAATGTCTCGATTGCTTCAGCCATGTGAGCTACTGTGGGTGCTTCTAACAAGGTGCGTAGGGGGAAATCAACTCCAAAAGTGTGTCTTACTTGGAAAAGGAGCCGAATTGCT
>NZ_JAAHHX010000771.1:0-1368 GCF_010672065.1 Moorena sp. SIO4A1
AGACTCCGTGTTGTTTCAGCTTTTCACCAACTATCCCGTTTCCTGCCCCAAGATCAAGTACCCGAAGCTCGTTGAGGCTCTGGTCCCCTTGAGAGACAGCAGACTCCAGGATATCCACTACAATTGATGGAGACTGGCACTTCAGACGCTCATATACAACCTGCTCGTATAATTCAGGAACTTCGAATATCCGCTCATAGTCATGTAGACGAATCTTCTCCCTGGATTCTCCATTAACAAGGTAAAAATAGACTTGATCTTGGCCAAGCTCTCGAACATTTGTAGGTGGAAATTGGATTTTATGCTTGATTTTCACTTTCATTCAATATTCCTTGTAGTTTGAACCCAGATAAAAACGAATGGTGAATGGTGGAGGATCCTAAAGGCCAATGTCAACAGCGCAATACCAACTCAGGGCTTACCCAAAGACTCTAGATAGATATAGAGTATACTTAACATCCGATCCTTTTTAGCTACCAAAATCTACCAAGGTAAATTCTAGCCCGCTAATGCAAGCTGATCTCTGAGCCAGGGGGTATCTCCCAAGGCACGAAGAAAAATTCCTCGTGCGCCATTGATGTCGCGTTCGCGAAGCGTGACCTTCGGTCAATCCATTGATCGGCCATCAATCTTTGATTTGATGATTTTGCTTCCACCAATATTGACCAACTCACCAGTCCAGCTAATAGTTTTACTGGTATAGGCTTCGCAGACATCGACAACTACTTTCCCGTCTTCGGTTGCTTTATGTTTCAAAAACTCTTTGAACCGATAGTGAGCAAAAGAAAGCATATTGCGAACCGTCTTTGATCTAAGTTTCCGATGCTGCTTTTTGGACATCTGAGACGTCTCGAAAGTAGGAAGCAGTATTACGTCAAAATTATCAACTAAGAATCTAGCGGCTTTGTGGTGCAGTTCATTTACCAGATTTTGAATTCTGATAATCATCCTTCTGGCAGCCTTTCTCATCCGGCGTTTTTGTTTCCCTCTAGTTTTACTGATCTTTGATATCAAGTTATCTAGATGCTGACACAAACGCTGAATCTGAGAAAAATCACCCTCTCCAATTTTGCCTATAGAATTCTCGCTAAAAAAAGTCAAGAAGGTTCTAACACCAGGATCTAAGGCAACTACTCTACCTTGGCTGAGGGGGTGACATGAGCCCTTAAAAGCTTACTAGATAATGCTTTGATGCCAGTTTATCTTTGCTAAGATAAACTGGGCAATTGACCCTAGGAATGATGTTCTAGAAGCTAAAACCCTTATAACTACGTCCAAGGTCAGGCCAAACTAGTATGTATCTTTTTGTAACATATCGGCTGAAAGTATTACCCAATAAGGATTTTAGCTTGCATGTCACCCCCTCAG
>NZ_JAAHHX010000772.1:0-1364 GCF_010672065.1 Moorena sp. SIO4A1
CAGGAATATATCATCCCTGCCGATGCACCATACCCAGGTTACAAGCAACAAGCCGCGAGTTTAACAAAAGCCAAAAAATCCATACCATTACTCAAAAATACGAATGCTCAAGTTTTGCAGCAAGTTCTCAAGACACTGTCTTGATGCAAAGCGCGAGTGGGGGAAACCCCCAAGACCGCGCTGCATCGCTTGATCAAGCTTTCAAGAATATGTTTGACCAGGGTTATGGCTTTCCTCGGTTTAAGAACAGATACCGGATGCGGTCGTTTGTCTTTCCACAGTTTAAGACTAATCCCATTATCAACGATTGGATTAAACTCCATGAAATTGGTTGGGTTAGAATGCGGTTGTCTCGTCCAATTCCAGAGAGTTTTAAACTTAAACAAGTTCGGGTTGTCAGACGAGCAAGTGGGTATTTCGCAATGCTGGCTTTGCAAAGTGATGTCAGTCTTGGTGATCATCCCGCCTGGGGACATCCCCTAGGGATTGATGTCGGGTTAGACAAGTTTTTAGCAACTTCTGATGGTGAGTTGGTAGAACGTCCTAAGTTCTTAAAGGAACTACAAGGTAAGCTGAAATTGCTACAACGTAGATTAAAGTTGAAGAAAAAGGGTTCTGCAAATAGACATAAACTCAATCAGAAGATTGCAAGACTCCACCAAAAAATCTCAGATACTCGGAAAGACTTTCACTGTCTTGATGCAAAGCGCGAGTGGGGGAAACCCCCAAGACCGCGCTGCATCGCTTCAAGTTGGCAAATCATTTGTGTGATAAAGCTGGGATGATATTTGTTGTTGGCGAAGCCTGTCCGAAGGACATAGACCTTGACTTCAGAACATGGGCAAAGGGAATGTTAAGCAAACATACTCGCATTGGCTGGTTTTGGTCAATTCTTTAACATCTTGGCTTGGGTCTGTTGGAAACGCGGGGTATATTTTGACAAAGTTGACTACAGATACACCAGTCAAATTTGCCCGAATTGTGGAGCGCAAACAGGCAAGAAAGACTTGTCTGAACGAATTCACAAATGCCCCGAATGTCAATATGAAATCAACAGAGATGTCGCAGCCGCTCAGGTGATTTGTCAACGAGGTATCACTGGGGTCGGGCAGATCGTGGATGAAATTGACTGTCTAGGCGTACTGTCGGGTGAGCGTAAGCTTACAGATAAGTGCCGCAAAAGCAGTAAACCCAGATCGTGAGGTTTGGGAATCCCTGGGTATAATCTCCGATTTACCCAGGGGGGATGTCAACGGGTACATCAGAATCAAGCTACGCAGCAATGGGCAAGTTTTAATCCTTTCGGTTAGAGCTGATTTGTAAAGAAAATCTAAAGAGAACTCAATGATGGGCTGAGTAGTCTG
>NZ_JAAHHX010000773.1:0-1358 GCF_010672065.1 Moorena sp. SIO4A1
TTACGCACTCCGTAGCGTGGCCGAAAGGCCAAGGCCTCAGCTTCCGCGCTTATGCGATTGACCTTTGGTCACGCTACGCGATGAAGCTTCGCTTCCGCGCTTATGCGATTGACCTTTGGTCACGCTACGCGAACGCATATCGCTCCAGGGCAAACCCATCTAAATTCTAGAAGTCTTACTCAGAAGCAATGCAGAAGTGCGACCCGTGGCGAATTTAATTCTTAACGCGGAAAGCGCACCTATAGGTATTTCACGCATCAGATGGGAATACCCCTGCATATCGCTTAAATCCAGAACCATTAGGTTTTTTTTAGTTTCTCAAACTTACCTAACATTCTTGATTGAGTCGCTTTTGAAATCAGAAAAATATGAGAAAATGCAAAATCACAGAGTAAATAAGTAAGTCAGTTGACATTCGATGGCTCGAAAAGGTCTCTGGATTGGTGGTTTCTAGATAAAAAATCAACCACGGTTTCCTTATGCCTAGCAAACTGACTTGTGCTGACTTACATCTGACCCGTATAAGACTTTGATCCAACAGGTTTTGTTAGGGGAAAAGGTTAGCTAAATAAGCATTTTTATAGCTGATTTATTTGCTCTATTTATTGTCTTAACAATATGAATAAAACCAATCATTTTTATTGCCAAAGGAGTTGCATATGCTTGAAATAATGAGTATTCACAAAGCTGATGAAATCAGTCAAATAAAAAAAACAAAAACTGGAATAATTCCTGGCAAAATGGAACTCATCATCAAAATTAATGAATTGCCTACAGCAAAAACTGTTAAAAACGGCTGGCAGGAATTTAATGTTGATTGTGATGGCACGATTTTTACGATTAAGGTCAAACCCAAAGTTTGGAAAAAAATCACGACTGCGAATGAGATGTATTCCATGTGGGTTGCTGTTATTACTGGCAAACTGGGAGCAAAAATTAACAAAGGGTTTCGGGTAGAGCAACCAGGTATTCAAGTATTTGAGAAAAAACCCAAGGCACCGAAACCAGATAAAACACAGGTACAAGCCCAATCACAGGAACAACTACAACCACAACCACAAGCTCAATCACAGGAACAGCTAGGCCAATCACAGGAACAGCTAGGCCAATCACAGGAACAGCTAGACCAATCACAGGAGCAGCTAGCTCAATCACACGAACAGCTACAGGAGCAGCTAGCCCAATCACAGGAACAGCTAGCCCAATCACAGGAGCAGCTAGCTCAATCACACGAACAACTTCAGGAGCAGCTAGCCCAATCACAGGAACAGCTAGCCCAATCACAGGAGCAGCTAGCTCAATCACAAGCCTAAGCAAAGACCAAGAATTGGACGTTAAACTGATTTAATCTCAACAGT
>NZ_JAAHHX010000774.1:0-1357 GCF_010672065.1 Moorena sp. SIO4A1
TGTTTTTTCAGCACCAGCTGTTGAATTTGCTTGTTCATGACCACCGATTCAGAATTCTTGTCTAATTAGTTATTAGGGTAAATTCCAAGTTTTCTGCAATTCGTTACAAAACTTTATATGTGTTTATTTGTTTGTCTAGTGAGGTGCACAAGGAAAGCAAAAAAACCTAACATGCTTAATTTTTTTTTTAATTAATGTACTTCATTAGAATATAAAAAAAAATTTTTTACAAAACTTTATACTCTGTTGTAGAAAAATTGGATTTTCGGAGTGATTAATAAAGTGAGGGCAATCAAAAAAGCGTAATCCTCTTAATGGCAAAACCGATAATAATGTGCTGTGTAATAGGGTTGATTTACTGCTAATTTGCTTACCCCCATAACTGGAAAAAAGATGTAATTCCAGTCAACTTACTTCAAGGAAAATAAAGGAGAAAAATCATGTCAACTATTGCGGCTAATCAAGACCTGTTTGTAGACTTAAATCAGACCGATTCTGAAACAGTTAGCGGAGGAGGATGGGAGAGATTTACCGTTGCTAACCAAACTCGTTCCGTCACTATCCCCTATGCTGTTGATGGTAAAAAAACACGCTTCCCTAAGCCTGGTCAAAAGTCCGTATGGACTACTAACAAGGGAGGAATCATTTCCTTTGACTATGATTTCCGCCGACCAGGGGTCCAACGGCGCAAATACAATTTGTCCAATGGACGTAAATATGCGTTCCGACTCGACACCCGTACTGCTTATAAATACGATATCGAACTGTTTCGCATCGGCTAGACCTACCGGGGCAAAGTCAACAGAGTATAGGGTTAGGGGACTTTTTCCCCTAACCCCTTTTTCGGCTCTAGCATTGCTCCTGAGCGCAGTTTTGATCAGGAAGTCATAAATGATCAACGCGGATAGCTAGTCAACCACTACAACGCCAGTTCTAGGGATTTCAAAACCCCGTTCATAGGAATTTTCCCGTTTGATCAGATTCATTACAAAACTTGTTAAAAAAGTTACAAAACTTTATTTTTTGTTGTAGAAAAATTGGATTTTCCGAGTAATTATATGAGTGAGGGCAGTCAAGAAATAATGGCAAAACCGCTCATAGTGTTCTGTATGAATTGAGCTTAATTACGGCCTCTTTGCTTACCCCTCACCCTAGAGGAAAGATGTACTTCCAGGGAAATTAAGTCAAATTAAATCCAGGAGAAAAACCATGTCAACTATTTGTGCGAATCCAGACCTGTTTGTAGACTTAAATCAGACACCTAGTAAAAGCCTTGGTAATTCCCGGTAACCCCTGGAAAAACCTAGCTAGGTTGCAGGCTAAGGATTGAATCCTACGTTGATTTGGTTATGACACC
>NZ_JAAHHX010000775.1:0-1355 GCF_010672065.1 Moorena sp. SIO4A1
TTTTAGTAAATAGAACAATATTTTGAATAGGATAAACATGCTGACTCTCGAACATCTATACGACATTCATGAACAGTATAAGGATGCCTTAAGCGTAAAAGTTGAAGAATTTACCATTGGCAACAAACATTTGAATTTTAATTCTGAAAAAGCTATCTTAGGAGTAGTCAATCTTTCTAGTGATTCTTGGTACAGGGAAAGTGTCTGTTTAAGTTCAGAACAAGCGATTCGTCGCGGCATCATGTTAAAAGCCCAAGGAGCAGATTTTGTAGATATTGGTGCTGAATCTTCTTTGCCCCATGCTGAGAGAGTAGAAGATGTGAGGCAACAAAGTAAAATTTTGCCTGTGTTGGAAGCCCTCCATCAAGAAGGTGTGTTAACTTCTATTGAAACCTATTATCCTCAAGTGGCTAGGGAATGTTTAAAAGTTGGAGCCAATATCATCAATTTAACGGGTTCCCAAGACAATCAGGAAATTTATCAACAGGTATCGGAGTTTGATGCTGGGGTGATCATCTGTTACGTTCAAGGAAAAAACGTCAGAGAAGTTGATAACTTTGATTTTGGCAACGATCCAACAGACTTAATGTATGATTATTTTGCCAAAGAGATTGAACTAGCTACTAAACTTGGTGTTAGGAAAATTTTTGTTGATGCCGGGTTAGGTTTCTACTACAAAAATCTTCAAGACAGCGCCCTACGCATTCGTTTTCAAATGAAAACCTTTTTAAATACTTTTCGTCTTCGGAAATTGGGTTTTCCCGTGTGTCATGCCCTCCCCCATGCTTTTGAATGTTTTGGGGAAGAAGTCAGAAGTGCTGAACCTTTCTTTGCAGTTCTAGCAGCATTAGGAAAAACCGATTTGTTTAGAACTCATGAAGTTCCTAAAATTAAAGCTGTTTTAGATACTCTTAGTTTATTTTAAATCAAAACTAATGACCTCAACGACATCACATTTTTAAGATTTCAAGAGTAGATATCATGAGTCTCGAATAGAGTATATGGCAACAGGAGAGTCTCCAACCTGTGATGTCATTTCATCTGAAATGCCTTACTGGGAAAATAATAGGCTAATTTTTCCTTTTCTAATTAACGACTGGAAGCATGTCTATTATATCGACTTTCCTCTGGAATTTAAAAATACACAGAAACCCAATATAGAACCTATTTGAGATCTTTTTAAGCAGTAGCTAATCTTTTCAACATCAGTCGAACAAAACACAAACTAATCTTGGTATTAGCATGCTCAAGAGTCATGCACAAAATTCTTGACCAAACTCTTACATCTTTCCATCCACGAAGAGCGTCCTTTCGATTACCCACCGCGCTTTTACTGGTACAAACCCAGTTTTACC
>NZ_JAAHHX010000776.1:0-1351 GCF_010672065.1 Moorena sp. SIO4A1
GGCTAGACATTGCCATGCTCTATCTGAGATTGTTGGTACTTTCAACATTCTTGTACCTCCGTTTTTCTTGGCTATGGGGATTTCCCTTAAGCCTTGGTGCGTCCAGTTTTCCGCACTAGATACTAGTTTTTTAAGTACCTCGAACCTTTCCTTATATGTCAGGGAGGCATTAAACTAAGCCAGTGAGTCACCCCACTGACTCGTCTTCAAAACCGTACGTGATACTTTCGCATCATACGGCTCCTCATCATAGGAACCATTGACATTGGTACCTCTACCACGGATTCTCATCCAACTCAGAGGAGTTGACCTTGGTATCGTGTTTAGCATCGTGGCAATGGAGGTGTAGCAATTCCAGATTTTCATCCTTATTGGTTCCACCTAGTGAGCGCGGTATGATATGATGCTTTTCCAACAAATCGTCTGAGCGGAAGGTTAAACCACAATGAGTGCATTTCCCTTTTTGGTTTTTCAGAAGTCTGGCCTTCTGCTTTGGCATTTCGGGATGTTTGCCCATTCTGGTACTCCAATAGATGAGGTCACCATCATAAGGACTTCTGGATTCTTTGACTTTGACATGCCTAACAATTGGGGTTTTAGCATGCTTGGGTAAATAAAGTTCTTCATTTACCCTAAAAGTCCAGTTGTCGTCTTCGATAATTCCCCAATACTTCTTGGTTACCCATCCTTTTGACTTTTTGGGGTGTCTCCTATATCCCCATCTTTGGAGTTTGTTCCATAACAGGTAACCCAATTTGCTGAATGTCTCTTTACTACAGACTGAGCTGTAATAGTTGCACCAGCCTCTTATAATGGGTTTTAATCGGCTGATTAAAGCCGCTTGTGGGGCAGCTTTATGGCGTTCTATTATTTGTGAAAGTTGCCCATAATGCTCTAGAACTTTCTCTTGGGATGGTTTGATGATGGTCTTAAAACCTTGTTTGGATTGGTTTTTACCCACTTGATACTGTCGGATGTTGAATCCGAGGAAGTCGAATCCTTCCGATGTATGAGTAATCCATGTCTTACTTGGTTTCAATTCCAAACCCATATCCTTTAACCATTCATTGATGATTCTTTGACAGTCTTCTACCACAGTTTGGTCTTTATGCATGATGACGAAGTCATCTGCATATCGGATTAAGCTTAATGCTTTTCTATTTCTGGTTTTGTTTCCTTTCATAGATTCTGCATATTGTTTAATCCGTTGTTCCATTCCGTGAAGGGCTATATTTGCCAAAAGCGGAGAGATAACTCCACCTTGTGGGGTGCCCTCTTCTGTAGATGAGAATGTACCATTATCCATCACGCCAGCTTTGAGCCAGGAGCGGATTAATCGTCTTATGGATGG
>NZ_JAAHHX010000777.1:0-1349 GCF_010672065.1 Moorena sp. SIO4A1
CGAAACCGTTAAACTCTGGCATTTAGACGGCACCTTGTTCAAGACCTTAGAGGGACACCAGGATAAGGTTTGGGGGGTCAGTTTTAGCCCAGACAGCAAACAGATTGCCTCTGCTAGTAGTGATGGCACGGTAAAACTCTGGAATCGTGATGGCAAGTTGCTCAATACGTTGAAAGAGCATAATGATGCTGTCAATTGGGTCAGTTTCAGTCCCGATGGCGAGATGATTGCCTCTGCTAGTAGTGATGGCACGGTAAAACTCTGGAATCGTGATGGCAAGTTGCTCAATACCTTGAAAGGCCATAATGGTGCCGTGAATTGGGTTAGTTTCAGTCCTGATGGAACCTTAATCGCATCTGCGAGTAGTGATACAACAGTTAATCTTTGGAGTCGGGATGGACATTTAATTAATACCTTTAAGGGACACAACGATTCGGTATTTGGAGTTAGTTTTAGTCCCGATAGTAAGTTAATTGCTTCTGCTAGTAAAGACAAAACAATGATTTTGTGGAATTTGGATGTGGATTATTTGCTAGATCGTGGTTGTAGTTGGTTGTACGATTATTGGCATCATAACCGTGAAGGTAAGAGGGATCAGCTTTGTGGATTTTAACTATAGGAAGGGAGTCGGGAGTAGGGAATCGGGAGTAGGGAGTAGGGAGTAGGGAATAGCGGTTCTGGTTACTATAATAAAATTGCTATAAATAATGTGCTAGTAAATACCCCACTCATCAATAATTTTTTCTCTTTCAGAAACCGCCAATTGAGATAGATTTTTACCAAGAGCAGATTCCATTTCAGGGGAGAGAATTATGTGCTGATTTTGGTCAATAGTTATGTGCTTATCTACTTGCTCTTGGGTAAGAATACCCTTGCATACATAAGTTGAGAGTATTTCGAGAACAACCTGAAATGCATTGTAAGGAATAGAAGTTAATTTAAACCCAGGAATATGAATATATTTACCCCCATTTTTATGGTGATATAGATAACGAATAGGATTATCATCCCGTTTGGCAGCATCTACCTCATCGGTAGTTTTTCTACCAGGATAAACTTGAACCGCTTTTTTGAGCTTAATATTTTCCAATCCCTTAGCCCAAGGAATCCAGCGAGAAATATCCTGCTTAATTGTGCTCAACATTTCTGCTTCCGTTCTACCAGTTATTTTTTCCAAATTATCCAACCATTCCCTAGGAATATTTTTCGGAGTTTCAGCCAAGGGGAAGTCTAATTCTGCCTGGTTATATTCTCGACCAGAAAAAATTGCCAGATGATCGTATCCGACTTTAATTATTCCACCATATTGACCTCGAATTAGCATAGTACTATAAAAACTTTTTTCGATT
>NZ_JAAHHX010000778.1:0-1348 GCF_010672065.1 Moorena sp. SIO4A1
GTTTAAGCAATGCCTCCATCAAACAAGGTATAGTTGAGGATGACTCTTACCGTTCTACTTTAGTATCGATTCAGCCAAATGGTTCAAAACCTCCTCTGTTCTTTGTCCCTGGAGTCTTGGGCAATGTTTTCGATCTCTATCCCTTGGCACAACACCTAGATTCAGAGCAACCTTTATATGGCTTGCGATCGCTTGGTTTAGATGAGGGGGAAAAGCCATTAACCCGGATGGAAGACATAGCAGCCCACCACATCCAAGCCTTACAAGCCGTTCAGCCTAAGGGGCCATACTTTCTGGGCGGTCATTCAGCAGGAGGAAAGGTGGTTTTTGAGATAGCTCAACAGTTAAAAAATCAGGGACAGGAGGTAGCTTTACTTGCCATTATGGATGGTTTAGGGACAAATATTCAAAAATATCAATATTTTGCTGATTGGAACAATACTAAACTCATCAACGATATAAGCAGTTTTTATCAAGGTTCTTTAGGAGAAGCGGTCAACGTTTATCCTGAAACACTTCAATCTATTGGAGAGGAAGAACAGTTAAATTATCTTCTGGAAAGATTGAGAATAGCTGGTTTTAAATTAAGCCAAGATGAACTAAAACGTATTTTTCAAGTTTACAAAGCTAACGTTAAAGCTGATGTTGACTATATACCACAAGAGAGTTACCCAACTTCAATTACTTTTTTCCGAGCTATGGAAACAGAGGTCTTTGAGGCTACCCTCGGTGAAACAACAATACTGGAAGACCCAACTTGGGGGTGGGGTGATATTTCTGCTGAACCTGTGACAATTTATGAGATTCCAGGCAACCATTTCACGATGATGCGAGAACCACATGTTCGATTTCTATCCCAAATCCTTAGGACTTGTCTGGAAAGCAACTGTAATCTGTAAACTAATAGCGCTATCAACAATATCTGATTAAGTATAAAATTACCGACAAATAGAACAACCATGAAAAAAATATTAGCTTTATGGGCAACACCTCGCTCAATCTCCACCGCCTTTGAAAATATGATGCGCCAAAGAGGTGATTTTTTTGTTTTTCATGAACCTTTTGGCTTATCTTACTACAACTCCCCAGAGCGTCGCGATACTAATCGTTATCCAGATATAGAACTCAATCCTGAATATAATCACCAAAAAATTTGGCAAAAACTACGACAGCAAGCAGATTCCCAGGCAGTTTTTATCAAGGATATGTCCCATTTTACGTTTTACTTAGCTGATAGAGAATTTTTGTCTATATTTGAAAGTACTTTTCTGGTGCGTAATCCCGCTAAAATGCTACCATCACTTTACAACAAATGGCCTGATTTTACTTTAGAAGAAGCTGCTTATGC
>NZ_JAAHHX010000779.1:0-1347 GCF_010672065.1 Moorena sp. SIO4A1
TAGGCATGAGTTGAACTGGGGAAATACCTTATACACTGACAACCCACAAACAGTTATTGCTATATTTGTGGGATACATTCTGATTGTTATTGGTTTCTATTCTAAGTCGGCTGAAAAATTTGGAAAAACGATTACTATCAAGAGCTATAGTGACAATGTTGTGATTGTATTTGCTATTTTGCTGCTGTTATTCTCTTGTCTATCTATTCAAATCTATGGCTCTCAGTATGGTGGCGTTATGGTAGCCCTTGCTAAAAGCCACCTGATTCGATCAACCACAGTTGAAAGTGGCAACCTGGTTTTTTTTAAGAATTTTATGTTCTTTTCATTCTTTGCCTCTTATTTATTGGCAGCAGTGGTATTTTTTAGTAAAATAAAACAAGGTAAATTAATCCTATTTAGTTTGTTTTTGCTATCTGTAGTCGCTTCCTGGATTTCAGCCACTTTAACAGCTGGGCGTATTCCTTTTGTCAGATACATTATCGGGTTTTATTTAGTTTATGTCCTGAAAACTGGCAAATTTTCCTTTACTTTCACCCTTACTTTTGTCTCTAGTGCTGCTCTGTTTCTGATTCACGGCAAAACCCTGTTTTTTAGCTTAAGTGCTTTGCCAGATGGCTATGTTGCTGTAGTGGAACGCTTTAGACAATCTCTGGACAGTGGTTCCAATGAAAGCTTTAGCATTATCGAACTAGTAGAGAACTTTGTGTTTCCAGTTCATTCCCTAGATGCAGCTTTTAATAATCATTATCCAATGCGGCTATTTCTGGATATCTACTATGGGGTGCTTTCCTTAATACCGGAACGTCTGACTAATATGGAGTTCCCAGAAACCCTATCCTTTGAGAATACAGCAAATATCATAGGCTCCAATGAGTTTGCTATACCACCAGGTATACTGGCCTTTGGTATCTATAGTATGTCTTGGGTCGGACTAATTATCATATCGTTGAGCTTTGGTTGGATTGGTCGTTATCTACAAACTATTTTTAATAATCAGCTACATACAATATACTGGATGCCATTTGTTTACATTTTAACAGCTGTAACTTGGATAGATTTTATTACCTTTGGTGACCCAGAGGCTTACCTAATCGCTAATTTTTGGTTTTTTGCGGCTATGGGTCTCTTACTATCTTTCGTTAGCAAAGTTTATTGGAAAAAGAACTATAGATTATGAAAATACTATACCTTACTACTGGAGTTTCAATAGGAGGTGCAGAGTTGATGTTATATCATCTCCTATCCAAGATAAACCGAAACCGCTTTAGTCCAGTGGTACTGTCTCTAATGGGGCGTGATACGGTAGGCGATCGCATTGAATCTTTGGGTATACCTGTTGCTCAT
>NZ_JAAHHX010000078.1:0-27367 GCF_010672065.1 Moorena sp. SIO4A1
GGGAGTAGGGAGTAGGGAGTAGGGAGTAGGGAGTAGGGAGTAGGGAGTAGGGAGTAGGGAGTAGGGAGTAGGGAGTAGGGAGTAGGGAGTAGGGAGTAGGGAGTAGGGAGTAGGGAGTAGGGAGTAGAAAAGAAAAATTATCACAATTCCTACACGCATCCCTAACGATCACTTTCTGAGGGACTTAGGCAATAACTCTACCGTTAAAGTGAGTTATTAATAATCACCCTACTTTATAGGTGAGTTTACTAGACGTTTGACACTAAGGGCGCTTTGAAATTATAATAGTGTTATAGGTATAGTTTTTCAAATCCAGAAATGAACAAGTGCGTTTGTACTACTGAAGCAGCATCTCTGTTAGGTATTTCTCCTCGCCGATTGCGCCAACTCCTAGAGAAGGGTCGGGTCCGGGGTGCCTATAAAAGCGGGAAATTCTGGATTATTCCCCTGTTCAACAATCTGCCTCAAATCATTAAAGGCACTAGAGGACCAAAAGGAAAATGGCGTACCAGTCGTACTCCGGCTCTAGCAAAGATTAATGTCAACCGCAATCATATTGGCTCGAATATCAACAAAAGTCCTCAAGAGCGCAAGCCAGTGATTTCAGTAAAACGAAGTGGCAACAATGTATACGGCAACCAGGTAGAAATCCTCGGTCCGTGTCGGATTGTATATCAGCCAGACACTCCACTGGCTTGTGGCGCTCGTCTGTGGATTGAAACCTTTAGTGATGTTCAGTTCATTGGTGGTAGTTTTCCTGCTCGTGGTTGAAAGCTAAGTTGCTAGTTATCGACAGCAGAAAACAGAGATCAAAGTTTGTCGAGAATGGCAACAACTGATCACAAAATTGTGATCACAGAACTATGGCAAGCTTCGGGATTTTATCCGTGGCCATTGAATTGATGCAAAAACTTTTCCAATCGATCCATCCCTTTCTCAATGGAAGCCATATCCGTAGCATAAGACAGACGGATACAATCATCAGCACCAAAGGCAATACCAGGAATTGCAGCAACTTGCTGGGAACTGAGTAAGCGATCGCAAAATTCCAAAGAGGTTAAACCCGTTTGACTAATGTTAGGGAATAAGTAGAAAGCAGCGTCTGGCTTCACACAAGTCAGTCCAGGCATGGCCGTGAGGCGCTCTAACATCACCTGTCGCCGTTGGGCAAAGGCTTGGCGCATCTGTTCTACACAGTCAAGGGGACCTTCCAAAGCTGCGATCGCACCATACTGAGCAAAGGTACAAACATTGGAAGTGCTATGACTTTGAATCGTGGTCATTGCTTTAATTAGTTCTAGTGGACCGGCTATATAACCGATACGCCAGCCGGTCATGGCAAAAGCTTTAGCAAACCCATTACTAATGATAGTGCGCTGGAATATTTCTGAGCCTACTGCCCCAATACTAAGGTGTTGAGCCCCATCGTAGCGAATTTTCTCATAAATTTCGTCAGAAACCACCAGAATATCTTGCTCTACCACCACCTCAGCCAAGGCTTTTAGCTCTGCGGGAGTATAAACCATACCGGTGGGATTAGACGGAGAGTTGAGAATAAATAATTTAGTTTGGGGTGTAATGGATGAACGGAGCTGAGCCGGTGTAATTTTGTACCCTTGAGTTGCATCTGTAGGAACAATCACAGGTTTGCCACCAGCCAGCTTTACCATTTCTGGATAGGAAAGCCAGTAGGGAGCAGGAATAATCACCTCATCTCCCACTTCAATCAGAGCCAGCATCAAGTTGAATAGGGATTGCTTACCGCCGTTGGTGACAATAACGTTCTGTGTATCGTAATCCAGGTTATTCTGATGGCGCAGTTTATTTGCGATCGCAACTCTTAGCTTCGGTTCCCCAGCAGCTGGACCATACTTAGTCTTTCCTTCATCCAGGGCTTGCTTACTGGCTGCTTTAATATGAGCGGGAGTGTCAAAATCCGGTTCTCCGGCGCTAAAACTACAAACATCAATCCCATCTGCCTTCATGGCTTTGGCTTTAGCAGCAATGGCTAAAGTTAAGGAAGGGGTAACTTGACCAACTCTTGATGCCAGCTTCATTCTCACAAATAATAACTGAGGAATTGTTAATCCGATTGCCTTGACAATCTTATTATTATCTCATAATGCCTAGGCATTTTTGACTAAATTTTAGACTTTTTTTATATTTTTTTAATATTTATTTTATGTTTAAGCCTTTTCCCTTTGTCATCTAATCAGGGCTAATCAATGCTGTAGAGGTTTGCTGTCAAACTATGAACTTACGTTAACTAAAGACTAGAAACTATATATTTCTTAAATTGATGTGTTTTTTTGCTGCAATTTACTTGCAATTAATTCAGACTTAAATTTATTGTTTATTTGACTAAGTAGCAGAACAAAAGCATCTAAATGTTAGAAGCCTTACTCAGATAAGATAACAAAAATAATAAGCAAAAATACTTATCGTATTACTCTTAGATCGAGTAGGTATTTCAAAATAAGATGCCTTTATCCTGAACTAAGTAAGTAGCTATAAAAGTGTCAGCTATTAGCTGATAGCTGGTAGCTGTTCGCGTAGCGTGCGCGTAGCGCTTAAGCTGATAGCTGACATTTGCCCCAACAAGTTTGTTTGGGCTTATTTGTGTCTACTAATTGATTTTCCTGTCACTGTCGGAAGAGGATATTGTAAATGTTAGAGGTAGAGAAATACTACAGAATCTTGGAGCTGGAGCCTGGAGCTTCACAGGAGGAGATTCACCAGGGCTACCTCGATTTGACCTGGGTATGGCATCCTGACCGTTTTTCTGGTAATCCCCGGCTACAACAGAAAGCTCACTGCAAGTTGCAACAAATCAATGAAGCTCATGCCCAATTGCGCTCTTTACAAAGAACTCTCGGTTGGAAAAATAGACACCCCAAGCCTAAACCCCAGAAGCAATCACCATTAAAGAACCAATATCGTAAGTCAGATTTATATAAACGGGAAGTTAATCCTGTAACCACCGAAGCTAGTGAAAGTAAAACTGGGAGTCAGAATCAGGGAAGTCCAAAGTCTAGGCGTGTCTATCGCAGCCAGAAAATTGATGATTGGTTAGATTAACTTACTGGTAATCACTTGTGATCACTTGATTGCTGCTTCACTTGCTTAAGGTTTCTATATCCTGTCGGTAGGCAATTAAGGCGTGACGATTCCGGTATTCGGCAATAGCACGCAGAATTGCATCAGACACTTCCCGGGATACGATCGTCTTAATTTCAACATTGGTGTTGTAGCCCGGAATATCTCCTAGGCGTCTGCCGTGACCACCTTCTCCCCTTACATCACTAACAGTATAACCAGTAGCCCCTTGGCTTTTGATTAGCTTGACAAGGCTTTCTCGAATTACTGATTCACCAATGATGGTGACTAAGACAGCATTATTGATGGGAGCATCTTCTGTAGACATAGGAAATTCCATAATCCTGACATCTACTAGTCTAGAATCTTCTAGTTTAGACTAGTAGATGTTAATTTTTAGTTATCAATGGGATTGACCTACGGTCACGCTACGCGAACCCATTGACAAGTAAGCTCAACTATACCGATTAGTGCGTAATTTCAAATCCCTGCAAACCTTCTGGTGTCTCATTATTAACCACCACATTGTCAACCACAGCATTTAACGGTCCGCTATGACACCAACGCACCATAGCTTCCACTGCTGCGGTGTTCCCTTCAAACACTGCTTCCACACGCTTATCAAGAAGATTTCTGACCCAGCCGTTCACCCCTAGATGCTTAGCTTGAAGCATTGTGGAGTAGCGATAACCAACTCCTTGAACTCTTCCGGAAATGAAAACATGGGTGCGGATTTGCTTGTGTGGTGTTGATGAGTTTTGCATTTAGCAGTTTGCTGTTGACTACACCAATTAATGTTGAAGGTTGTTCGCCCTAAGCATCCTTTGTCGGGGAGGTTGAGTGTAACACGCTTTGCTTAGGGTCAACCTTCAACCAACCTTCAACATACTTACCCCAAAGCATGGGACTTGATCCTATTGTTTAGCTACAGGGCACCAGCCGCTGTTTTATCCAATACACCTCCAGATAGGTGTCTGGTGATATTCATCGCTTGCAATACTGGGGCTTTGTCTAAGCCTTGGGGATAATCAATTACGCTGACAGCCCCATTTCCCTGCTTGATATTCCAAATTAATGCTGGACTCAAGCCAAGAATGTCACAAAGTACTACTTTATTGATAGCATCATGAGCCACCACTAAGCCAGTCTGAAATCCTGAACCAGATGCCGTAGCTGATTTAACTATCCCATTCCAGGATGGCACTACTCTTTCCAAAACATCCTGTAGGTTCTCTCCTTCTGGCATTTGTACCGTTTCTGGGGCAACTTTCCACTGATTGAGCAATTCACCATACTCTTGGGCTATCTCTGACTCTAATTTGCCCTCCCATAAGCCATGACTGATTTCCCGGAGTCCATCATCAAGTTGCAAATTGACATTGGGGTGAGACTGGAGAATAATTTCAGCAGTTTCCTTAGGACGCAGCATGGGGCTACTGACTGCAAAATCAATGGGGATATCTTTGAGAAACTCAGCCGCCTGCTGTCCTTGTTTACGACCATTGTCATTTAAAGGTACATCAATCTGTCCCTGAAAGCGAGACGCACGATTCCAATCGGTTTCACCGTGGCGCACCAACAACAGACGCAACCCTTGGTCAATATCTCCCTTAGGTGCGCTTGACCTTGGCAATGTTTCCCCCAAGTGGGAGGTTTGATTGAGGGATTCCAATTGTACGGTTTCTCCCCAACCACCAGTGAAATTTAGCACATTGATGCCACAATTGGATTGCCTGATACTATGGTAACGAGCAGGAGTTACCCCAATGGCACTGCTAATTAAGCAGCGATTGATACCATTATGGGCTACGATTAAAATCGTACCTCCTTGATAGAGGGGGATAACCTCTTGCCAAAACTGCTCTGCTTGTTTATACAGTTCAAGCACGGGAAAGTGTTCTTTAGACCCGACCGCTGTGGGAATGACCATGGAAAATTCATGGGGGCTTTCTTTCCAGCGCTGGTAGTCTTCTGGGAATTTTTCCTTAACTTCGTTCTTTTGCAGATTTTGCCAAAGGGGTAAATCGATTTCCATCAGCTGATCTGATGGCTGTAACTGGGGAGGGTTTGGCAAATAGGATAGGATAATCTCTGCGGTTTGCTTTGCCCGTTGTAAAGGGGAGCAGTAGATGGCATCAAAGCTGAGGCTACTGAGGGCAGTACCAACTTTTTGGGCATCAGCACGACCTTTGTCGGTCAAGACTGACTGATCACTGCGTCCTTGAATGATCTGCTGAATGTTGTAAGTACTTTGACCGTGACGGACAATAACGACGCGGGTAGCCAATCTTTTATTCCTCCATGAGCAGGTATGTGGTTCAGCCGGGTCAGCTAGGGTGACAAATGTATACTGGGTATACTCAGATGATTCCGAATCATCAAGGTCATTCTAACCTAGCTAGATTATCCCTAAAGTGGCAGTGTACAGTTGGTGACTAGTTATTGGTTACTTGTCCGTTGACTACCAACAAATAACTAGTGACTAATAAGCAAAATGCTTGTGTGTTGGGGGGTTCGATGACTATAAAACGGTTGGTTTTGATTGTACTGACGATTTTTGCGATCGCTAGAATTGGCCTTTCTCTGGTAGAAAGCTGGGGTCAGCCCCAGATTCAAACTAGTCTGGAACTTCGCCAAACCAATCTAGTACTGCATGGCTGGGAGTGGAAAAACACAAACCCTGATTCTGCTGCACCTGAGCAGTCTAATCAGGAGTCTAAGGTAGATTGGACTGTGGCTCGTAATGCTTTAATTGGTGCTGAGCCGTTTCAATCTGCTCAAAAACAGTATGAAACAGCCCGTCAATTGGCTCAGACCAATCAGTCAAAGGTCCTGACCAAACTCCAAAAATTTTCCATAGGGAAGGTAACCACACCGAACGATAGGGGGCAATCACAATTACCAGCCACTCCCCTGACCCAAAACGCCTATCCCTCCGAGCAGCAGCAATTGCAAGAGTCATTGTCTGACATCGAACAGCTGATTGCTCGGCTGGATTTGCGTATTGGAATTCTCCAAGCTCAACAAGGAAAAACCGATGCTGCTATTGAAACCTGGGATAAACAGACATACTCTAATGGCTCATTAGAAACTGCTGGGGTATTAATGGGTCTATGGAGTGAGCCACCCCTGGTACTACCAGATGCTGAGCAAAAAATTGAACAAAACTTAGACAATTGGTTCCGCTATCGCGCGTTGAGTCAGCTGTATCAAGTGCAGCAGCGCCAAAGTGACCTATTGTCACTCCAAACCCAAGAACAAGAAACGGCTGAACAAGCAATTGTCAAATTATTCGTTATCGCTGTCATCCCAGGATTTAATACCCTATTGGGTTTGATAATATTAGTGTGCTTGGTTGGTCAGTTGTTGTTTCAAGGTAAGCAATCCCTGATAGCAACCAATCATAATGTGCCATGGAAAACAGCTTGGGATGGGGAAATTATTTGGCAAGTGCTGATTTTTGGTTTTTTCGCTATCGGTCAACTGCTGTTACCGCTTTTAATTGGTCTGTCACTGGGGATTGTTGGAATTAACCCAGGCAATTTTACGGTACAGATGAGTGCTTTCTATGTGTTGCTAACTTACCTAATCATGGCATTTGGGGGCTTGTTAGTGATGTATCTTTCCATTAAGCCCTTTTTGCCCCTGCCAGAGGATTGGTTTAGCTTCAAGTGGCGCAGCAACTGGATTGTCTGGGGAGTCGGTGGCTATTTGATAGCACTCCCCTTGGTGATTGTGGTATCTCTGATTAACCAACAGTTATGGCAAGGAAACGGCGGTAGTAACCCACTGTTGCCCCTAGCTTTGGAGGGACAGGACAGCATAGCTTTGACGATATTTTTTCTGACAGCAGCTGTGGCAGCACCAGTGTTTGAAGAGATAATCTTTCGAGGGTTCTTGTTGCCCTCTTTGACTCGTTATCTACCAGTTTGGGGAGCGATCGCATTAAGTAGTCTGATTTTTGCGATCGCTCATTTGAGTCTCTCAGAAGTCCTACCCCTAGCCACATTGGGAATTGTCTTGGGATTCGTTTACACGCGATCGCGTAATCTCCTAGCTCCCATGCTGCTCCATAGTCTCTGGAATAGTGGTACGCTTCTGAGTTTGTTTGTTTTAGGCAGTAGTTAACAATTACAGCGGTTTACGATTGGGTGAGCTACAAATTCCTGGCTTTTAGGGAACAGGGAACAGGGAACAGGGAACAGGTAAGAGGGAACAGGGAAAAAATCCTGTGTACCTGATAGTTATGAAAAACGCTGTAAGTATGAAGTTTCAAGTATCAAGTGTAAATTATGACTTGTGAAGTATTACGTATTACATTCTTCATGCTTCAAAAAACACCATAAAGCTGTTTAATAAATACCATAATCTGATTCCCGTACTCCAAATCTGGATTCCAACGTCTCCCTAAGTCATAAACTGAAGGAGCAACACCTCTGGGTACATACTCAAAACGAGGGTCTACTATCGGGACCTCGTTAATCATATCAGTACTGGCATATGCCTTCAGGTGCTCAATGTGAGCTTTAACTCCTGTTTTCGGGTCAGGAAACGTAGCACCAGCAGCACTAGCCTCAACGGTACCCAATCCACAGAAGTTATTCTGTTCAGGTTTGACCTTACCTCCAAAGCGTAAATAATCGGTTTCCAGACACATCTGACAGAAGGCAACATCATGGTTCACTCCCTCATTTTCCGCTTCTTCTATGTAAAGTCTGGGTAAGTCAGGAAATTGTTTTAAACCGTCTTGATTGTTTTTCTCAAGAAAGCTTTTCAATTGGCTTTCAGTGGCATTTCCCATCGCCATAATTTGGTCACCATCTTCCAGCAAGGTGCGGGGAAGTGAATTTAAAATAACAGTTTTTGTCTGATTTTCCCAGGATGCAGCTATATTAAATTCCTGTAAGTCTACCGCTTTGACATAGACAACATTTCCATAACTGATTTGGCGAATATTTTCTCGATCAGTTAGGCTAATCCCGAGCATCTCTACTAAATCAACGGGAATAAAGGCATTGCTATTAATTAAAATCCCTTTTTCGTCATACTTCTGTTGTTTAATAAAGATATTGATAGTAGGAAACTCAGGAGTTTTTGGAGTCTGACCGCTCCATTTAATTAATCCTTGAGCAATCCCTTTGGCAAATTTTTCCCGCTGATTTTGCAGTAACTCTAGGTCTTGAGGATTGTCGAGAAAACACAACTGCATCAGTACGGAAGAGACTGCTACCTGACGACAAAAGGATAAGCCGCGCCGATTTGGAGAGTGGATATCCGCTTGAATGCCACGACTGGGAAGTTCAGGAATTTCTTGGAGTAAGGCATTCAGTAAGAGCTGAGCATCCAGCTGCCTTTCATCGTTACCATAGATGTAAAAGGCTTCAGCCCCTCGCAGGGAACCGTTAAAGGCATTGCCATGGATTTCCAAGGCTACGTCACCAGGTACAGCATTGGCATTGATCCATCGAATCGTGTCTCGACGACTGAGAGAGTCAGGAACAACAATACAATCTACTCCCCGTAATTCCAGCTCTTTAACAATTTCGTTACGGGTAAGTATCATTTCCCGAGACTCTGTTGTGCCTAAAGCCACTACTCCCGGGTCTTTGAGGTCATGACCAGCGGAAATTATAATACGTGCCATGGGTGGGTTTCTTCTCCTTAGTTTACCATTTTTTGGTCGGAAAATAATTCGGTAGATTGCTTTAAAAAATCGTGCTAATAGCTTACGCATTTCGCATTTAAATTGTCAGTTACGGAGAAATAATAAATGAAACCATCAATGATGATTTAGGAATGATGAATACCTCTGGAACTTCTGAATGAATGAATGATAGATTGTTTCGCCATTGACCATTACCATTCGGTTAGGGTCAATGGTGCTCGCTTAAAGTCCCATCTTCGCACGGGTTGCTGGGCCGACAATTCCATCTACATCTAAACCGTTTTGTTGTTGGAACTGCTTTACAACTGCCTCGCTACCTCGTCCATAGACACCATCCACATCCAGACTATAGCCTGCTTTGGCCAAGGCTTGTTGAATAGCACGTACGTCTTCTCCCTTCATGTAAGGTTGGCTTAGGCGCAGTACCCGAAATTGTATTGACTTCTCAGATTCTTTCTTGGAGGGTACCGAGATCGAAAACCCTTCTGAAAAACTATTGTTTAGTCGTCTCTCGGTTGATGGTCCGTAGGAACCATCTTCGGAAATCCGGTCATTGATATTATAGCGGTTCCAAACTCGCTGGAATGCCCGCACTGCTAGGGCGCGAATGTCTCGGGTACCTCCGCCTACGTAGTCAAAATGAACTGGGTCCCCCCAACCGAGCCATCGCCAGCCATACTTCTGGAGGTAAGGTCGCCACCTAAGGTAATCTGAAATATCAATGGCTAGACCACTTTGGTGATTACTGCGAGACGGACGGGCAGCAATAGGAATACCGCAACGGCGATTTCTGTAGTGGTTATATAGTATTAATTGCTGCGCAATGGTCCGATAGGCTGAATTAATTACCATAGGAACGCCCCGGTCTTGAATAGCACGTTCGAGGGCTCTTTTGGCAGCGGGTTGCAGCATAGCCCAGACCGCAGGACCTAGTTGCACATCTAAATCATCAAAGCTGATTAGTACATTTGGGATCAGTCGGTTCATTTCATCAATAATCTGCTTGTCTAGCCCCCGAACTACTTCTGTGGAGCAGGAGGTAACATTCCTGACCTTGATGGATATTTTCTTGGGGAACAACTGTTTATCATCATCCCAAACCTCGACATGGGGTTCGTAGACATACCAGGTATTCTTGCCATTAAATTCATCTTTGGTAAAAGCAATCCGCAGGTAAGACTTCTCTTCTTTGAGGTCTACCCAGCTGTGCAGCTCTAGTTCCCTGCCTTTTTTGACCCAAACTTTATCCTCTTCATTTTCGATCTTCTGGCTGGGTACGGGTTGCTGTTTTAGGAAGGTATCATGTACGATTTTCAAAGATAAGACCATCAGTTTCCCTCATAGATGAAATGGTGGCAGTAGTCGTGATTAGTGAGTCGTGATTGGTGAGTGGTAATTGGTAAGTGGTAATTGGTGTTTGTCACTTAAAGTAAACTCCTGCCTAGGAGGAGTGATTAGGACGTTTCAAGCTAGCTGTTGTTAGCCCTACCAAACTCAAGACTCTTCCACTATATATTCATATTCAATACTAGAGCCTGGGATTACGGGCAAATCCTTGGCAAAATTGGGCATAATCCTCCGCTTATAACAGTTAGAGTCAAGAGGAGATCAAGGTAGATACTTGATTCGACAGTGAGCAGCTACCGACTGGATTGCTACGCCCAATCCCTGTTAATGCAATCAGCATCTCACCCTTAAGTCGAAACTTTTAAGTTAGTGATATCTCAATTATCTAAGCTGACGGACCTTTTTTTCCAAGTGTCCTGCTTTCGTGATTGACATCAACAATTAGATAATGATAACCATTAAAAACATTAACTGTAGGCTAGTTGAGCAGCTGTTAGCCTAAGCTAGAAATAAGAGGCATGTGTTGCTCTTAATCCTCAAGGGGTTGCCACTATCTACTGAAGCTGTTCACCAAATCTATGCCAAAATCTATGCCAACTTCCCCTAAGATTACCTTAACCCAACCAGCTTTGCCTGTAGAAACCATCACATTAGATGTAACTGGCATGAAATGTGCTGGTTGTGTTGGTGTAGTGGAACGGCAACTGAGTAGTAACCCTGGGGTATCGAAAGCCTGTGTGAATCTGGTAACTGGGGTAGCTGTGGTAGAGTATCAAGCTGGTGAGGTGCAACCAACTGTCCTAGCTGACTTGCTTACATCAAAAGGGTTTCCTAGTCAACCCCGTTTACCTGAAACTGAAAAGGGAACTAAGAGCCAGGATAGGTTAACACCAGCCCAGAGACATCAGCAAGAAGCTAGAGCATACCGCCAACAACTAGCGATTGCTGCTGTCCTGATTGTCTTCTCTACATTAGGACATATCGGTCATTGGTTCCATGGACCAATGCTGCCAGTATTGAGTACTTTGTGGTTCCATTGGGGACTGGCAACTATAGCGCTACTATTACCGGGACGCTCTATCATAGTCGAGGGTGGGCGCGGTTTGTGGCACGGTGCTCCCAATATGAATACGTTGATCGGACTGGGGGCGGTGACGGCTTACACCACTAGCTGTGTGGCATTACTATTCCCTAACCTAGGATGGGAATGTTTCTTTGATGAGCCAGTGATGTTGCTGGGTTTTATTCTTTTAGGTCGGACCTTAGAGCAAGGGGCAAGATATCAAGCTACTGCTGACTTTGAGTCTTTGCTATCCCTACAGCCTCAGGTAGCCCGGTTGATTGGAACATTAGACAGTAAAGAAGGTGATCAAGGGGGTATCGAAATTCCTGTGGAGCAAGTCCGGGTGGGAGAATGGTTAAGGATATTACCTGGGGAAAAAGTTCCTGTCGATGGGGAAGTGATTACTGGACTCTCATCGATTGATGAGTCAATGCTAACGGGGGAATCTCTACCAGTATTGAAGCAAGCAGGGGACATGGTTACTGGTGGTACGTTGAATCAATCGGGAGTGCTGGTGCTAAAGGCAACCCGTACTGGTAAAGAAACTACTCTGGCACAAATTGTAGCACTAGTGGAGGAAGCGCAAACTCGGAAAGCGCCAGTACAGCAGTTAGCGGATTTGGTAGCAGGGTATTTTACCTATGGGGTGATGGCGATCGCATTTTTAACGTTCCTATTTTGGTACGTGGCTGGGACTAAAATCTGGCCGGAGGTCTGGTCAACCATGGCGGCTTCTCCATTACTGTTGAGTTTGAAATTAGCGATCGCAGTTTTAGTGATTGCTTGTCCCTGTGCCTTGGGTCTAGCCACACCTACCGCCATTCTAGTCGGTACTAGCCTGGGGGCAAAGCGGGGCTTATTAATCAAAGGCGGTGACATTTTAGAACAGGTGCATCGGCTGGATACTGTGGTTTTTGACAAAACCGGTACCCTAACTCAGGGTCAAGCTACAGTTACCGATTGCCTGCTGATTCAACCTGACACCGGGAATGACCAACAGAGCGCTATTGCTACGAAAACCATTGCTCTATCTTCTGCTAGCCAATTGCTGCAACTGGCAGCAGCAGCAGAAAGTGGCACATCCCATCCCTTAGGTAGGGCAATTGTTACCGAAGCTCAACAGCAACAGTTACCGATGTTAGGGGCTCAAGATTTTTACACAGAACCAGGATTGGGACTATCAGCTTTAGTAGAAAACCAACGGGTAGTGCTTGGCAGTGCAGACTGGTTGAGTAAGCAGGGTATTACGATTAGTGATACTGCTCAAGGTGAAGTCAAGGCTTTGGCAGATGGGGGTAAAACAGTAGTTTATGTAGCTGTTGATGGGGTACTAGCTGGATTAATTGGTGTCAATGATCTTCCGAGATTGGAGGCTAAAGAAACAGTAGAACACCTCAAAGACCTGGGATTGCAGGTGATGATGCTAACTGGTGACAGACCGGAAGTGGCGGCTGCTGTGGCCAAAACTTTGTCAATAGACCCAGAGGATGTTATTGCTGGGGTGCTTCCGGATGGCAAAGCTAATGCGATCGCAAACCTTCAAGACCAGGGACACTGTGTCGCTATGGTGGGAGATGGCATCAATGACAGTCCAGCTCTAGCACAAGCTGATGTTGGGATTGCCTTGCATGGGGGAACCGATGTGGCAGCGGAAACAGCAGGAATTATTCTGATCAGAAATAACTTGCTCGATGTGGTCAAGTCCATAGACCTATCACGAGCCACCTTCAACAAAATCCGCCAGAATCTGTTTTGGGCATTCGGTTACAATATATTGGGTATTCCCATAGCGGCTGGTGGGCTACTACCAGGATTTGGGATAGTACTTTCTCCTGCTGCTGCTGGTGCCTTCATGGCTTTCAGCTCAGTTAGTGTTGTCACAAACTCTCTGCTGCTAACCCGTTTGCGGAATTAGTTCAAGTTCGCTTGAATACCTAGAATAGACCATCAGAGCAGCAAGGTTTCAGAAGGCTACAGTATCCTGGGTGGTCGGAAGCCACGGCCATAGGGTAAGCTTGGCGTCTGGTAGTTTACTATTATTGATTCAAGGAATAATCAGGTAATGCTGAGCACTCAGGAGATTTTTCTAGGTAAATCAGTCCTTAAGTCAGTCGCAAGCTGGTTGAGACCTGTGCCAATGTAAGTAAATAAGAGTATTGTTCTCAACCAATTACCCTTTTGATCACGAGCGATTCATGGCTACACAATCCGACCACAACCATTTATTGATTATTGAGGATGACAAGGGAAGCAAGCAGATTCCTTTGGAAGATGAGGTATATTCTATCGGTAGAGATCCAGAGTCTGATATCCGCCTGTTTTCAAAGTTTGTGTCTCGCCGACATGCGACCTTAGTAAGGCGTAGACGTTCTGATGGTAGTCCCTACTACCGAATTTTTGATGGTAACCTCAAAGGGAAGGCTAGTTCCAATGGCATTTTAATCAATGGTCGTAAGCTTCAAGCCCATGATCTCGAAGATGAAGATGAGGTAATTTTCGCACCTAAGGTCAGTGCTAAATATTATCTACTGAAGCGAGAGAATACCCCAACTGATCCAGTAGATCAAATGGATGAGTATGATATTACCCTAATTAATCCCGGTATGATTGATGATTCGGAAGAATGGGATAATTAGTAAGTAAATGACCGCCAAGTTAACCTTAAAATTTATAATTTTAAGGTTATAGTTTGAGCGGTTAGCTACAGGATGTTAAAGTTTACCAGTCGCAACGGGAGAATAGATCACTAAGAAAAGACTTGCGCCAAGGTGTCACTGGGTCTCCTCCCCGGAAAGTCGCAGTACGATTGTCATTGGTGTTCCACGGTGCCAAGGGTAAGTGACCTTCCTCCGCTTTGTTTTTGTTGAAAATTTCTGCATACCAGTTTACTTTTTCCCACCACTCGTACCATGTTTCATCTAATAATTCATCATACTCTCCCTTGGGTAAGCCACGCTCAGCAATAATTTTGTCCAAGATTTGCTTTTGTACACTGAAGCCAAACTTTCCATCTGAGTGTTTTAACCAAAGGGTGTTAAGAGTACGTAGCTTTTGGCAGGAACATTGTTCAATATGTTTGAGATCGAGCCAACCTTCTTTTTCTCGATCAGCGATGTAAAGCATGATACGAACATTTTTTAGCTCAGCATCTTTCCAGTTTCCCGACTTCATAAAGAAGTGAAGTTCAGCGAGGAAGTGATTGAAAAGAGAGTCTTTGACCATTTGATAGTCTTGACCGTTTTCAGATAGTAACTCAATGTATTCTCGATGGAAATTTTCTACGGCATTCGTTGAGAGGATTGACTGTTGTTGAGGAAGAAAGCTAGGTATAGGAGTTTCTGTATCAATATCAACGTTTGGAAACAGTTTCCAAGCAGTATCAAGTATATCAAAGGCTTCCTTGTAAGCTTTTAAGGCTTCCTCTATCTTCCCTTCTGTTCTCAACAAGCTCCCCTGGACTCTTTTGACATGAACCTGAATTGCCCATTCTTCGGGGACATCTGAATTTGGTTGTGAGGGTAAGAGATTGTTTTTATTGATCTGTTTAATCCTTTGTCTAGCCTCATTCCACCGTTCTTTTGCTTCACTATTCCTTTCGAGTTCTTGATACTTCTGACTAAGTTGCTGATTTGCTAAAGAAATCGAAGCTAGGAGCATGGCTTGCTTAAAATCACGTTTTTCTTGTGGGATTGGCGTAGATTGACTGACTTGAACCCATGCCTCTTGTGCTTCAGAAGACAGCCCCTTGTTTTGGAGTTCTGCAGCAAGTTCAGAGAGCCTATTAATGGTTTCGATATCTTCTTTAATTATTTTAAGAGCAGCTTTAGCTTGCTGTACTCTTATCACTTCTTTGCCTGCCACTACCCCTGAAACAATTGCTCCCAACACAGCTACAGTAATTACCACAGCGCCGATCTGAATCCCCCATTGAGCCTTCCTATTCGCCTCAGTTAGTACCTGATTTCTACTCTCTGCTGCTTCCCTATCCTTCCTCTCTCTTCCTAATTCCGCATCTCGCTTCTTGTGAGCTATTTGCTCTTCAATCCTTCTCTTTTCACTGGCCGCCAAAAACTGCTGATCCAAATAACTTAAATTCTTCCCCTTTGCCCAACCCTGAGCATCCTTTAGAGCTTTCCCTCCCAACAACAGCGATTCATCCTGACATCCCGACGCCACCCAAGCCCTAAACCCTTCCGAATAGGGACGTAATGCAGCTAATTCTTGCTCAATCCAGTCTTGATTAAAGACTTGATGGTAGATACGGTTATAGACTTTAAGAACTGGAAAAGCTCCAACTCTTTGCTTCACCACTAATCCAGATAACTGTAACTTACCTTCCTCAAAACTGTTATTGGCAACAACTTCGCCCTGCTGCCACACCTGTTGATACAATTCCAACAAGTAGGCAGCCCGTTGCTCATTACTGAGAATGCGGTCGCGTATGGTCTTCAAATGTTCTGGCTCATCGGTAGCTTCCCAGTTCGAGATCACATGCGATCGCACCAATTTCTCAATCCATTCCTTCTCCCCCTTTTTTAAGGGATCGAAAACCGAGGCAGAACTAACCACCAACTGACACAGCTTTTGGGTAAGAAAGGGCTGTCCTCCTGTCCAGTCTAATATCTCCTCGATAATAGCCTGGGGGTTGCTGACCTGTCCCTCCAATCCCCTAACTAACGGCTCAACTTCATGGGGTTGAAAGCCATGTAATTCCAGAGCCCGTCCGATATTAAACGGGGTTCGGTCTTTATCTTCAATTAAATCCCCCGGTGTCGCCACCCCCAACAACACAAAACTAAGGCGATTATAGGCAGAATTTTCTGCCCGTTTGTTGTAACAGGCTCGAACTAGGGCAAAGAAGTCATCTTTGAAGCTTAATTGCAGAACGCTATCGATTTCATCAATAAAAATAACAATTGGTTGAGCAATATATTCAAACAATACCTCTTTGATAAACTTACCAAAGCACTGCACCGGAGAAATCTTTTGGTGCTGTTGAAGCCAATGGTATTCATCAAACCTGTCGTAGAGTTCCAACTCAGACACCAACCCACTAATCAAACCGCCATACCATTCCCGTGGGGGAATCTGTTGCGACCCCAGCATGGTAATATCAATAGAAGCACAAATAATGTCTTCTTGTTGCAACCGTTTTACTGTTTGAACTTTCAGGGAAGACTTTCCCATCTGACGGGAATTTAAGACATAACAAAATTCCCCTGCTTTTAGGTATTGATATAACTCTTCATCAGCCTGACGCTTGACATAACTGCTAGCATTAAGGGGTAATGCGCCGCCTACTTGATAGATTTGCATAGTCTGGGTTTCCATCATGGGGTCTCCTGGAATCGTGCTTGAAAATACTCCCGATACAACTGACAACGGAGAGTTACCTGATGTGCTTGTAAATGAACTAATCCCATACTGTGTAGTTTGTAAGCTGATCGGGATTCTAAGGGAATCGGACAACTGGCCTCAATCACATCTTTAAAAGCATCAGCCAAAGCTTGGTGTTGCTGTAGCATCTGCCAGAGGTGTCGTAGATGGTTGCGATAAATTCCAGCTTCGGTGGCAGCATTGTTTAATACCTTCTCTAGGGAACCAGTACCATTAAATTTGAGATGGTTAAAGCATTCGCCAATTAAATAGGGATGTCCGCCTACTAACCCCTGCAATTGCTCAACCTCAGATGCTGTACAATCAAGTTGGTATTGTTGCGCTAATTCAATAATTTGCTCTTGGGTCAATTCCGGTAACTCAATCGGAACACCAACATTAAACGGGGATTCGTTAAGGTTAAGGGGAATATAAACTTCTGTGGAATGAACCACCACTAATCGGAGCCGTTCTAAACGTTTACCCATCTTGGCTTTCTCATGCCAAGCCCTTAGCATTCCTAAAAAGTCCGATGCCACATCACGGTGAGGAAAAACTCGGTCAACCTCATCCAAACATAAGACCACTGGCCTGTTAACTTGCCTTAGCAAATACCGTTCAAAGTAGTTGGTACAAGCCATTTTACTGGTCGATAATCCTTCGTACCAGTAATCAGCTAATCGATTAGCTAATCCTAAACTTTCACTGACACAGAAGCTAAACCACTTGAGTAATGAATTAAGATTGCCAAGGTCAGCATGGTTAGCCAGGTGTAGGTTAATATAAACAGTTTGATAGCCCTGCTGGGCAACCAACTTTTTCAGCACTCTAGCTATCAGTAAGGTCTTCCCCATTAGACTTGGTGCTTTAATTCTCACCAAGGCACCTGGACGTAAAAGTGTTTGATAACAAGTGCTTTCAATGGGAGGACGTTCAACATAATAGTCAACGTCAGGGATAGCTTCCTCCTGATCTAAATCCGGTGTCCACGGATCTGGATTAACATTGCTATTGCTTGGTGCGCTTTCTTGATCTAGAAAAGCGATCGCTTTCCAGTCTTGCCCCAATTTTTCACTAATTTCTTGAAAATTCAGGTTATCGACAGGTCGGCCATTGAGATAATTATTGAGGGTTGATAGAGATATCTCCAATTCCTCAGCTAAGTCTTTCTGGCGAGGATAACCGTTGCGCTTAAGAGCTAATTTAACCTGGTCAATAGACTCGGGATGAACTCTGAGTGAGCGAGACATAGTTGTCGGTTCGATGAACTACTCAAACTATAACTATCTTTTATAGTCACTCAGCCCAACTCAGGTACAACTCAGGTACAAGTCGGCAATCAACTATAAGTTGGCCATAAGTCACCTGATCTCAATAGCTTTCAAGGTCTCAACTGCTTTAGCCCCAGGGTTTGATGAAATTGTAGTTCACCTGAAACAATTTTCATGAACAATCTCGAAAACTTCCAAACCCTTCTGGAAATTGTCTTACTAGTTCTAACCCTCTCTACTGAATCTCCATTGTTAGGTATTGTTGCTGCTATTTGTGTATTGTTGTATTTGTTGATCGACTCTGATGATTCAGATAACGGTGAGGAGTGAGGCGGTTGTCTAGCTCCCGAGATGGGAAGATAGGGAGATAGGGAGATAGGGATATGGGAAGATAGGGAAATGAAATTGATCTTTAGTCCTAATTTCCACCATTGGTATAAAGATACCAACTTAATCGATAACTACTTCATCAAAAGTTCCCGATTCCCGATTCCCGATTCCCGATTCCCTATACTATAGTCGTTAGTTTAACAACTATCAACCTAAAATCATACTACAAATTTTGCCGATTCACTAGCTGAATTTTATTGACAAAATAAGCTTCTCGATGCTGCAATGATTCAGCCAAGTCTAGCCCCTTTTGAAATGCTGCTAAGGCTTGAGGATAGTTGTTCATATCCAGATAAACTTGACCAATGTTGTCGTAAGTATTCATCAAGCCATAATAATTATAGGATTTTTGCTCAACTTGAAGCAAAACCTCATAAACTTGCAAGGCAAACTCTGGCTGCTTAGAGGTCAGGTAAAGTTCTGCTAGAGGTTGTAGTGCTTCGCTAGCATGGGCAAACTGCTGTAGAGACCAGGCTAAGGCATAGGCTTCTTGATAGGTTTGACTAGCTTTTTCTGGTTGATTGAGGCTGTTGTAGTCAGATGCGATCGCAATTTTCAGGGCTGGAATCTGGGTATCATTGCCTTGATTGAGGTAAATGTCCACTAATTGCTGCTTTTTGGGCAATGCCTGGTCTGGTTGTTGGTCTTGGTCGTAGATATAAGCTAGCTCTTGTAAATAAGCCACTTGTTCTTGTTCATTTATGCGTTCGCGAAGCGGTTCCATTCGCGTAGCGTGGCCCAAAGGCCAAGGAACATCGCGTTGATTCTGAGCTTGATTCTGAGCTTGAGCCAGTAATTCCTCATAGGTTTCTGCTGCTTTGGGATAATCAAACCAAGCCATGTGCAATTGACCCATGGTCTTCAAGGTAGCCTCAACCGCTGCCATATCGTCCTGGTTGCGAGCATCAGCGAGAATTTGCTCATAAACTGTCAAGGCTTGTCCTGGCACTCGGATCTGTTCATAAGCCTTACCCAAAGCTTTTAAGAGTGGCAGATTGATCGAGTCTTCTGCTTTATTTTCCTGCTGAATCTCTTCCAAGCGTGCCGTAATTAGTTGCACTGACTGCTTATTGTTTTCATTCCAGGCAACTCCTCCTACTCTGCCCAAAGTTTGCACTTCTGCCACAGGATCCCCTAGCACTCGCCGCAGTCGGATTTCCCGATACCAGATCTCAAAGGCTTTGGATTGATTACCAGCTTTGAATTCAGCTTGAGCTTCAGCATTTAGTTCATCCAAAGCTTGGCTGAGTCTAGAACGTTCGGAAGGGTTGAGAGGTTCGTCTGGGGATAACGAAGGCAGGAGGGGATCAGGAGAAGTCAGTTCCAATGGATTGGGATTATCATTATCATTGGATTGGCACAAGGTCACACTAGCAAAACATAACGGGAGTATAGCAGCGGATAATGCTATAATTGCCCAGTTGCTTAGTTTGAGTCTGAGAGGATGTAAGCGCAAGGTAGCCATAAGGAAACTAAAGAAGGTTACTACCAGTTAGGCTAGCGATTTTAGGTTCAAACTGACATCTGGCCATATTCTGCAGTAAGCCACCTGATCCCCCTGGGGAGTTGAGACTTAGTAAATAGTTAGCGTTACTTTGCGTCTGTTTTCGGTAGCTTGCGAATATATTCGCCGCCTGAGACATAGACCAACCTAAGACGTCTGCGTAGCTTTGTAGCTGACCGTGTTCATGTTCTCAAAGCCTTACTTTTAACCAGTTTCGCCCTTGCTCATTGAGAGGTTTTGTGGGTATAATACTAGGTAAGAACAGGCTAACACGCTATGGCTCCCAATCACTCTTACACGACAAAACTGAAGCTTAACAACCGTCAAAAAACGTTGATGGCCAAACACGCTGGTTTTAGTCGGTGGGTGTACAACTGGGGTTTAGCCATGTGGAAAGATGCCTACAATCAAGGTTTAAAGCCTAACACTAAAACCCTAAAGCGATTATTTACCAACCATGTCAAACCTGAGTATCCCTGGATGAGGGAATTATCCTCAAAGGTTTACCAATATGCGTTCATAAATTTAGGGGAAGCATTCAAAAGGTTTTTCAAAGGATTGGGTAAGTACCCTAGATTCAAATGCAAGGGTAGAAATGATCGATTTACTATCGATCATTCAGGTAGACCCATTCGATTAGGTGGACTAATTCATAACTTACCCTTCCTGAAGCGGGTTAGAACGTTTGAACCCCTACCAGATTGTCTAACTAAAAAAGTCACAATCTACAAAAAAGCTGGGGAGTGGTATATTAGCTTCGACCTTGAAAAGACATTTGAACCAACACTTAAAGAACGAGAACGAGTTGGTGTTGATTTTGGGATAAAAACCCTAGCTGTATTAAGCTCTGGTGTTGAGTTTGAAGGACTTAAGCCTTACCGCAACGCTGAACGGAAATTAGCTAGAGTTCAACGGAAATTATCTAAAAAAGTAAGAGGCTCTCAGAATTACTCAAAAGCCAAGCTTCAAGTACAAAAACTTCACCGTCGAGTTGCTGATATCCGAAAAGATTATCTTCACAAGATGACAACTTATATAGCTAAAAACCACAGCGTAGTTGTCATAGAAGATTTAAACGTTTCTGGGATGATGGCTAATCATAAATTAGCCAAAGTTATCGGTGATAATGGACTGTATGAAGCCAGGCGGCAACTTCAGTATAAGTGTGAACGCTACGGTGCCAAGTTAGTAGTAGCTGACAGGTTCTTTCCATCTAGTCAATTATGTTCATCATGCGGAAATAAACAGCCAATGCCTTTATCTGAAAGGATTTATGACTGTGGTTGCTGTGGAAATAAGATTGATCGCGATTGGAATGCCTCACTGAACCTAGAACACTATAACGAGTACGGCTCGACTCGTAAGCCTGCTGAGGGTTAACCGCTCCCATGCCCCCGTTGAAGCAGGAAATCAACACACAAAGTCTCGTTATGTGACGCTTTGTACACGTTTGATGGAGCAGTTATACCAATTCTTAGGGCTTACACACCTACACATAAATTTCATCTGGCCATCTCCCCATCTGGCCATCGGGTGCATCTCAATGCATGCAATTAGGCAAAAATTCTAATAAAATCTCCAGACTTCCCACACTCCCCGCGCCCGGGCCCCACACTCCCCGTCTTTTTTACAAATATATATGAGATGCACCCTGGCCATCTGCATCTGTAGTCCTACTTTGAAGAATTGGTATTATTTATGCCCGCCTGCACTAGTCCGACCGCTTCCGGGACGAAGTTTGTTCCTGCCACTAAGATTTAGGACTGCTAGATGATATCATAACGCCTTCTGCTCCAGGTCAGAGAATAACTCCAGCAGTCCTTGAGTATAAGGAAGCAACAGGTACATCTGATCTGACTCTATACGAGCGTTTAGTTCATCCACCAGCAACTGCAACATTTTTTCCGCCAGCTTCCAACTTACGTCTACGCTAGGAAATACCAGTAAACACAACGGCAACAGTTCCTGTTCTATTGATGTCATATTCCCCTCCAAAGCACATAGCCATAGGTAACCCTGGAACATTTCTAAATCTCTGATAGTCGAAGCCTTAATTCCTGGATCGTCCAGCCCTCCCCGACGGCTAAAATGACCAGATTGCAATTCCACTGTGCGTTGGTAGACAGTCTGAGCAATATCCTGACTAGCAGGTAAGAGTTGCTCCACTAAGGCTAAGGTAGGTGAGTTAAAATCATGCAAAGCCGCTGCATTACAGATTCGTTGCCAGGGGATAGAAACTTGCTCCTCCACAAACTTAAAGTAGGGACTGAGCAAAATTTGTTCTGGCAATGTCAGCCGATTGAGTACTAATTTAGTGCTGAAGTGAAACTGTGTGGTAACAAAACCAATGGCCCGACGGTCTTTTGCTGATATATGTTGCTCCCGCATTTGCCGCAATACAGGTTCGAGAGAGGTGGCTAGCTTTTCTATAGCTGGCAACTCTAGCGCTACCATTGTCCACGGGCTAGAGAAATCTGTGAAGAAATTAATTGTCTCTCCTAGTCGTATTGCTGCCATTAAACTAGGATTCGGCGATTGCTCCTGGTAAATTTCCAGTACCTTTTGGTAAACGGAGCAAACAAATTCAGCAATTCGCTTAGCCTCGGTCAAATTAACCACATTAGGAATATACGAGAACATAGCATCTGTTTTAATTCCCGCACACTCACAGTTAATTTGGATTAAACGGTGTAACTTGGTAACTGTTTGAGTGCGCCCCTTTCTAGAAGCAACGTCTAGCAAATCATAAATCTTTAAAACATCATTATTTTTAGAGATAATTGATAAATCTGGTACATAGCGATTTGACCAAAAATTGACTAAGCGCTCAACCGATGTTTTGTTGAATCTTGAAGTGTTTATCAGCAAAGCTTTTTCCTCGGATTTATAAAAACTACTATACTTAATTTAAAGTAAAGTAGTTTTAAATTTTGGCGTTAATATAAATAATTTTGATAAGCTTTTAAAAAAAAGCTATAGATCACTCTATATTAATCATAAATACAAATTATTCGGTGATTTACATTACAATAAATAGGTAATAATTAAGGAATCATTAGTAATGAATACTTGGTAATGGATAATGGGTAATTTGAGTAGGTGCATCCCGTTGTCATAGAAATAAAATCGTAAGCACTCAGCCTAATCCTTAAAATAAACCTCGTTCCCCTAGGGTGCGCCGATACGCAATGCGCAAACAGGACAATTTAATAGTTCGAGATTCATGAGAATTCAAAGGTAAGCATATGCTGATAGCTTACGTTTTTGTATTATTTATACACATGATAAACGTGATTCATGATAATTATGTAAATTTTTGTTAAAGTTTAAAAAAAAAAAACAACACAATGATCAGATATAGCGCTAAATGAGTCGTGAACACAAAACTAGCTGAAAGTCTTAGTTAAAGACAGTGCTTGTTTCACACATCAAATGGAAACGCTATAGGAAAATTAACAACTGATATCATGTCTGGTTACCAATCACCGGTTACCAATTACCAATTACCAATCACCAATTACCAATTACCAATTACCAATTACCAATTACCAATTACCAATTACCCTAAATCATTCCATTAATCAGCCAAGCCGTGCAGCCCAAACCACTTATCCAGTAAAGGTTTTCAGTAGTAACAATTGTGCTAACTCGCAAAAGCCTTCAGATTCTTTAGCATAAGTCACATAAGCTGGCTTATGAGTCAAATAACTAGTGTAGTCTAAGACATTAGCCACCCCTACTGATAAAGGAAACTTGCTGGTATCAAACATAGACTCATCATTAGGACTGTCACCAACGGTGATAATCTCCTCTGGTTTGAGTTGGGGAAAGTGTCTGGTTAACACTTGTAGCAAGCCTGTTGCTTTATCTTGCTCGATTGGCTTAATATGGCACTGAACTGTACTGTAAGTGAAGCCCCAACCCTGTTGTTGACAGAGTTCTGCCAGGGTTTGTAATTGGACAAAGGCTAATCGATTAACATCAAATGTCCAATCCGTCAACCGAAAGCGGTTATCCACAGATTCTTGTAGCTGGGGAAATTGAGCTTTTAGGACTTGGAAGGTGTGATTGAGACTCTGGCGATGCTGGTTTAAATCTTCAATAGGGGTTAAGATATCTGGGATTTCACTATCTTTGGGGAAATATAGACCGCCATTTTCTGCGATCGCTCCTGTGACCGGCAGATAAGTTTTCAGAGCATTAACCCAGCCAGCGGAACGACCAGTAATCAGCAATACTTGGATTCCTGTCTTGGTCAATTCTTCTAGGGCATGGAATAAGGAGGAAGTAAATTTGCCACTCAGAGTTAGAGTGCCATCAATATCGGTAGCAATTAAACTAATACTTTCAAAGCGATTAGTCTCAAAAGCCTCAGACAGAGGTGCAAGGGACATAAAATTATAGGAACTTCCAGCTAATTATTCACCGAATGTCATACTAAACCCTGGGAGGACAGTTTGAGTGGTGAACAGTTGATTAAGTTTTAGTAAGTTTTAGCCTCATGTCAGTTTCCTATCCAACGCGATTGGCCGTAGGCCACGCGGGGCGCGTTCGCAATCGGATCGGCTGAGTAGAATTGCTCGATATCCTACTAGACTTTGGGATTCGGTCCTGATTGAGCTGATCAAAATCTGGCTTCAACTGTTCAACTATTGATGCTGACTGCCACTTGGCATAATCGCTTTGCTAAGTTTAGCTTCACGCAGGTTAGCCTGATTCAGATTAGCATCAATTAAAACAGCTTCAATCAATATTGCCTCGCTAAGATTCGACCAACACAGGTTAGCTCGGTATAAATTAGCCTTGGTGAGATTAGCACCATGGAGAATTGTCCAACTCATCCTTGCTCCTCTGAGATTCGCATCCGTTAGGATAGTGTTTCTCATGGTGCAGCCACTTGCTATTGCACCACTCAAGTCTGCTTGATTGAGATTGGCCTTAGTCAAGTTGGCTCCATTGAGTAGGGTATGGGACAAATTTGCCCCAATCAGATTCGCTTCGATCAGAATACAATTGTTGAGGGATGCTCCCTCCAAAATCGCTCCCTCCAAGAGGGCTTGGGAAAGCTTGGCTCGGTTCAAGGATGTGCTAATCAGTTTTGCGTGACTCAAGTTAGCATCCTGGAGAATTGCCTCACTCAGAATTGCTTCACTCAGATTAGCTTTACTGAGATTGACTCCAATCAGGCGGCAACTGCGTAGATTGGCATTACTCAAGTTAGCCTTGGCTAGATTTGCTTGACTGAGGTTACTAACAATGAGGTTGGCTTCACACAGGTCACTTCCCTGTAGATTTGCACCAGATAAATTCGCTTCTCGCAGATTGACACCTTTAAGGATAGCGTCCTTGAGACAACTCTGGCTGAGATTAGCACGTCGTAGGTTAGCTTGGCTCAGGTTTACTCCCGCCAGAGATACTCCCTGTAGATTAGCTTCTGGAAAGTCCCGTTCTCCAGCAGCATATCGCTTCAGTAATTCTTCCCCATCCATCATCATTCCTTTAACCTTGACAACTAATAAGCTAGGTGGTATTGCTATATGGCATCTAATATGAATTATTATTGCTAGACTATGCTACTTTTATTTGCCAAAGTGCCAGCAAAAAGCGCAATGATAGTGTAATCGTGTATTGGTCAGACAATTATGAAATATTAGGGAATCGGGAATAGGGAATAGGGACGGGGGAATCACGAGAGTGTGTTTGTGTTAACCAACAGATAAAGGTGCGATTGGTTCCGGTGTCTTCCTCCTCTTTCGGTTTCTTCTTAATCTCAGCACCTATCTAAATTTGCTATATATACCAAAATTATAGTATAATAGTGAGTTAACTCCTCACTAAAATTTGGTGTTCATGGCAGACTTAACTGGCACTTGGCTCGGAACTTACTGGCAAAGGGGAGTACCCACCCGGTTTGAAGCGACTCTGGTTCAAAGCAAGAATACAATCACTGGCAATAGTTTGGACGACGGCTACTTAGGAGAAGCCCAGCTAAGTGGTGAGGTAATCGGACGGCGTATCCAATTTACCAAGCGATACATCTCCAGCTCATCGACTCCAATCCAGTATATTGGTACCCTGGCTGAGTCAGAAGATTTTATCAATGGGCAGTGGATAATCGATAAATATAACACCGGTCCTTGGGAAGCTCGTCGTAGTGGCAATGACCTACTTGCAGACCTAAACAGTCGTCTGAGTGAGCGGATGCCTGTGGCAGTGCCATAACCCAGAACAGAAGAGTTAATTTATCCTGGATAGTAGAGGTATCGAAGGTCTCAGATAAGGAAAATGTGATGCTATCAGGTTGGCGAGTTGGCTCTCTATTCGGAATCCCACTGTTTTTAGACCCATCGTGGTTTTTCATCTTGCTATTGGTAACGATGATTAATGCACGAGAGTTCGACTCTAGCCTAGGGTCGATTTTGGCTTGGGTAGCTGGATTGGCGATGGCACTGTTGTTATTTAGTTCTGTACTTTTACATGAATTAGGTCACAGTCTAGCTGCCCTCTCCCAAGGCATCAAAGTTAATTCGATTACCCTATTTATATTCGGCGGGATTGCGTCCATTGACCGAGAATCAAAGACTCCAGCAGAAGCCTTTCAAGTAGCGATCGCAGGACCATTAGTGAGTTTCATCCTCTTTGGTCTGTTTTATGTGCTAACTCTGACATTACCCACCTCGGCTTGGGGATATACCATCGCCAATGAGATAGCTAGAATCAACCTAGTCTTGGCATTATTTAACCTAATTCCTGGTCTACCTTTAGATGGTGGACAAGTGTTGAAAGCAGCAGTCTGGAAACTAACTGGGGATCTGTTTACAGGTGTCCGTTGGGCTGCCAGAACGGGTAAGGGGTTTGGACTTTTAGCCCTATCCTTGGGATTAGGAATGACTCTGCTGACGGGTACTTTGTCATTCATTTGGCCAACTCTGATTGGCTGGTTTATTTTTCGCAATGCCAGTGCCTATGACCAGCTAACCACCATACAAGAAGTCTTACTTAAGCTTATGGCATCTAATGCCATGACCCGTGACTTTCGGGTGGTGGAAGCCAACCAGACCTTACGTTCTTTTGCTGATGAGTATATCTTAACCGATAGGCAAAACCCAATGCCCTACTACGCTGCAGCTAATGGACGCTATCGTGGGCTAGTGAAAATTGAGGATTTACATTTTGTCGAGCGTAGTCGTTGGGACACTGAGACGTTGGAAACTATAGTGCGCCCTTTATCAGAAATTCCCACAGTGGAGGAGAAAACACCGTTGGTGGAGGTGATTAACAGCTTAGAGGAGCTTAACCTTAAGCGTATAAGCGTACTTTCTCCCGCAGAAGCTGTGGCAGGTGTCATTGACCGGGGTGATATAGTCAGAGCTGTTGCTAGAAAGCTAAATTTGGCTATCCCACCGGCTGCTATTGAGCGCATCAAAGCTGAGGGGGTTTATCCTCCTGGGTTTCAGCTGGTAGAAATTGCTAAAACCCTTAATTCTCTAACAAACACCTAATACCGAGTTGCATTCAAAGAGAGTAGATAGGGAGATAGGGAGATAGGGAGATAGGGAGATAGGGAGATAGGGAGATAGGGAGATAGGGAGATAGGGAGATAGGGAGATAGGGAGATAGGGAGATAGGGAGATAGGGAGATAGGGAGATAGGGA